>NZ_CP007542.1:1267433-1584291 GCF_000478825.2 Synechocystis sp. PCC 6714
CCTCTTTGGTAATCGCCCAAATGAATAGTCAAGTGCCCAGAATTCATGGGGATGGGTTCATTGCCATAGAAAAATTGGACTATATCATTGCCCACGATGAACCACTTTTGGAATATCAAATGGAGCGGGATAATATTCTCGCCGGACGCATTGGCAAATATGTAGCCAGTTTGATCCAGGATGGGGACACCATTCAAGTGGGCTATGGTAGTATTCCCGATGCGGTATTGAGCTATTTAAATAATAAGAAAAACTTGGGGGTGCATACGGAATTAATTTCCGATGGTTTGGTGCAATTGCTCAAAAGTGGAGCGGTGAATAATAGCCAAAAAACTAGAAATCGGGGCAAAGTGGTGGCAACTTTTTGTATGGGGAGTCGGAGCACCTACGACTATTTAAATGATAATCCCGCGGTGGAATTCCGCACCGTTGATTACACCAATAACCCCATTACCATTGCCCACCACGACAATATGGTGGCCATTAATAGTGCCCTGGAAATTGATTTGACGGGCCAGTCCACCGCCGAGTCCCTGGGCAGTAATTTTTACAGTGGCATCGGTGGCCAAGCAGACTTTATGCGGGGAGCAGTGATGGCCAAGGGAGGCCGCACCATTTTGGCTCTGGAATCCACCGCTGAAAATGAAACCATTTCCCGCATTGTGCCGTTTCTTCGGGAAGGGGTGGGCATTACCCTCAATCGGGGGGACATTCATTACGTGGTCACAGAGTATGGCATTGCCTATCTCCACGGTAAAAATATTCGGGAACGGGCCATGCAGTTAACGGCGATCGCCCATCCCAAATTTCGTCCCTGGTTGATTGAGCAGGCGAAAAAGAATCATTTAATCTATGCTGACCAAGCTTTCATTGCTGGGCAACAGGGGGAATATCCTGAAAATTTGGAAACCTATCGCACCACCCGCACCGGATTGGAATTATGGCTCAGACCAGTGAAATTTAACGATGAACCTAACTTAAAAAATTTCTTTTATGCCCTTTCCGACGAAAGTTTAGTGCGACGTTTTATGTCTGTCCGTACTGATATGCCCCACCAGAGATTACAACAATTTTCGGTGATTAACTACAACGAAGAAATAATCATTCTGGCGATCGTCAAACAACCACACCAAGAAGCCATTGTCGGTGTAGGCCAGTATGCCCTCAATGAAGATAGCCATACAGCAGATATAGCTTTTGTCGTGCGGGATGATTACCACAACAAAGGCATTGGTGCTCTGTTATTAAACTATTTGACCCAATTAGCGAAAAAACAAGGTCTACTCGGCTTTACCGCCGACGTTTTACTGGAAAATCGAGCCATGTTGCATCTGTTTGAGAAAATGAACTTTCCCATGGAGCGGCGCATGAGTGATGGGGTTTATGAGTTAAAAATGTTTTTCAGCTGAGGATTTTCCCTACCATAATGGTCCGACGTTATAGTCGTTTCTAGTAAGACTTAGGTAGTCAAATTCACCGAAAAGCTTATCGATAAAGACTTAGGCAGCCTTGAAGTTATTTGAAATGACTATACCTATTTATTTTTTATCAAAGTGGAAGGATTGCAAGGGAAGAAAAAGTATAGTTGATTTAATTGCAAGTAAGACACTAACTAGAGCTAAAAGCGTCTTCGGTAAAGACCTTAGTCATCTCAATCTTACTTTGATTGACTATATTCCCAATTTGCCATCTTTTGCAAAAGTTAGCCAAGCTTTTAATAAAAATTGAGGGACTAGACCAATTGTAGGTTTTGGTAAACTTATCGGGCATATCCTGCTATTTTTTTGCTCAAACCGATGCAAAAGAGACATTCAATTTAATCCTGACTGACGGCCTCCACCACTAACCAGTTGCCTGCAGGATTATAACGGCCTCCGAGGGTAACCTTTTGGCTATGGTTAAAGTCGATTAATTGTTCTGCTACTTCCGGTCGTTCTGTAATTACCTGTATAGATTTACCCAATTCTCGACAGATTAGTTGGTAGGTTTGGTTAACATTTTTTTGGAATTCACCGCTGTAAACTAATTGGTTTTTTGCCAAGGGTAATTTGGCTAGACTAACATCCACTGGACAATGGCCAGACTGCGGATATTCATCGGGATTATCCAAATAATACCTTTGCCATTTTAGCCATTCAGGATGATCAACACTAAGGTTAAATAGGGGAATAACCGCTGCTGGAGCCTGGCGATCGCCAATGAGAGCTTCCTGTACATCGTGGACATTTAAATTCTGGGGATCACAATTTTTTTCCACACTTAAAGCTGCGACCATACCCACTGCTTGCCCTGTGTTCATCACTAAAGGTTGTAAACGGGTACTGCCATTGGCCATATGACTGACCGAAATATTCTTTTCACAGGGTAAATAGCCTCCCACCGTTGGGGATAAAAGGGCTTGAAAGGGAATGGTAAAAGGAGTTCCTGTCCACCGTCCACCCCAGATTAAAGATTTAGGACTGAGGGGAAATTCATAACCAGGGTAGTGATGGTCATTGGCATAATTACCCACCGCAATGCTAGTAACTTTGTGGCTATGAATTGGCAAGGAAGCTACCTGGCCCTGGGGCAAAATATCCCTTTCTGTAATAACTTGTTGACCCTTTAATCGGCGACTTTCTCGATAGTAAGGATGGAGAGCAAAGGCCGTGGAAAGATTGTCCATTTGTGGAAAAATCCCCGTGGCTAATTCCAAACTTTCCGAGTGATGCTGTTGTAAATAATGGGCGTAGGCATAGCTATATTGGTAGGCCTCCCGTAAATAGGTTTGCTTTTCCTTTTCACTGCCCAATAAGCGGTCTAAATTTTTACCGTAATCGTTGCCGGCGATCGGCCAGTTAACCATGTAATGTTCCCCAGGTAATTGACCATAGGTTAGAAATTCCTTTTCCCCATGGTTTTGCCAAGTAGTGGTGAAATTGTGGCTCACATCAATGGTGGGTTCAGCAATGATATTTGTCTGATTATTTATTGTTTTTCTGAGCAAAAATACCCACGTGGGAGACTGTATTGGATATTCTTTTGTCATCTCATTGGGAGCAGCGGGGCAACTGGGCTCATCGAATTTATCCTGCCAATCCCAACCCCAACGGTGGTCAATGTCCCCCAAAGCTAGTAAATCTCCCAATTCTGTACCATCGAGAATTAGCTTGGCCCGAATTTCATAGTCTGGAAACCTCACCCCCACCAGGCGATCGCCATTTTTTACCACTTCCATAGGGCACTGATTGGCAATCCAAGTCAAATTGGGTAATTCTGCCACCCAGTCAGCAAAAATCTTGGCCCCTAGACGGGGGTCAAAGGTAAATAAACTTACCCAACCATGGTCTAAACCTCCCGGTTGTTGGGCTTTTAATGCCCTTAAAAACTGCCCCCATAATCCTGTTTGCCAAGCGGCTAATTCATTGCCATCGGGAGCAGACACCCCCGCGGAGGTTAACATACCCCCCAACCAGGGCCATTCACTGACGAGAATAGTTTTTACGCCCCGCCGAGCCGCCTGGATTGCCGCCGCTGTGCCCCCAGTGCCCCCTCCCACCACCAAGATGTCTGTGGTTAATTGGCTGAGGGATTTTGTCGCAGTGCCCATAGTTTTTCAGAAAATTTAAGGACGATTTAAAAATTGTTTTGCTGTCAGGATAGGAATATTTTGATGCGCTTCCAAGACAAGTAAATCACTGTCGCCACTAATGAGCACATCAGATTGGGAGGCGATCGCCGTGGCCAAAACCATAGCATCGTTGGGATCTTTTAGTTCAGGTACTTCCAGTGGTTCGATAGGATAAATAGGATAAACAAGAGAAATTTCCTTCATTCCAAGCAGAACTTCCTCTGATGTTAAAGAAAGTAATGTTAGCTTTTTTTGCAGCTTTTGGTAACTTAAAACTTTTTCTATTTCCTACAGAATTTCTAGGGAAGTACAGCTCAAAATTTCCTTTTCACGGGCCAATTTTATTAGATTTTCTGGTAAACCTTGCCACAACTACGCAGAGAACTTTCATAATGCTGCTTCTCGTTAGTAAGCTCCTCACCGTTGCGCTGTAAACCATGCTCCCACTTTTCCCAATCAAAGACAGGAAACCGTGTTAGCTCAATTTTATCTCCGTGGGCTGTAACCCCATGGTTTCCGCCGGGAACTAGTTTTGCTCTAATTTCTGGGGGAAGACCTAGGATTTGATCTCAAGTGACAGTGGCGGTCAGAACTTGATTAATGGTGCCCATGGACTGAAAGAGGGAGCAAAAGCTATCATTGCCATCATGGGTTAGCTAGAAGAGAACATGCTCTGATGCTCAGTCTAACCGTGCTGTCTTTGAAAATAAAAATTGACCGAGTGCCTCGATTTTTCTGCTAACTAAGCAAGAGCAATGCACCCGGCCCACGGCTAATTTTGCAAGGAGGGTCAGAAAACTTCCGCTAACCCTTGCCAGATTTACTTTTTCAAGTCCTTAGCCATCTGGCGGAACATATCCAAACCCTTGTCGCTGGAACGGCGATCGCCGTTGACTGGGTTAGAGGTTGTTGGGGAAGGAGTGGACTCCGTCTTTGCACTGGGTATGGCTTGGCCATTGGCCTGGATTTTTCTGACTTCTAGGGCGGAAATTTCCTTGACCACTTCTGCCCCCTGGGAATTGAGGGTTTTGGGAAAACTCCGTTTAATTTTGATGGGGGTCCGCATGTATTCAGCATTGCCCAAGCTTTTGGCGTCGTCAGTTTCGAGGAAAAATGCCTCTTTCTTCACCGGTTGAGCAGGGGGATTGGATGCAATATCTTCGACGTACTGCGCTTTTTTACCAAATAAGCCAAATAATCCGGCCATTGATCGTTGCTCCTGGGAGATATTGTTAAAATTTATTGCGAATTGTTAAATTCTAGCAACTTTTGCCCCAGCGACAATGGCCTCCGCCCTGTTCTGCTCTGGTTTTCGGCGTTTGCCCATAGAGAACAATTAAAAAATTACTGCTCCCCCCTCGTCGTCATCCCCATCATCCATGGCATCCCAATCCATTCCATCCTGGTCCTGTTCATCTCCGTCTTCGTCATAATCATCCAAGTGGTCATTGTTGGAATCTTTGGAGGCATTGTTAACTGCACCAAGGTCGATTTGTTGACGGTAATAGTCCACGCTCCGAACCTGTACCTCCACTTCGTTGCCTAGGCGGTAGGAAGTACGACTTTTACGCCCGACTAAAGCGCATTGGCGACTGCGGAACTCGTACCAGTCATCTTTGAGGGAACTAACATGAACTAGGCCCTCAGCTAGTAGGTCGAAAATTTGCACGAAGAAGCCATAGGATTGAACACCAGTAATTAAACCGCGGAAAATTTCCCCAGTGCGGGCTTTCATTTTTTCCGCTTTTTTCAGTCCCGATAGGTCTTTTTCCGCATCTTCTGCGGTTTGCTCTCGGTCATTGAGTCCCAACACCAACTGGTGCAGATCCCCTTCAATGGCCTCCTGGAGGTTCGGGGGCAATACATTCCAATTAATTTGATTGCGGCAGGTGTGGCTATTTAGTTCTACCCCGGTTTTCATTTGTTTGGTGCGGCGATCGCGGCCTTCAGTGAGCACCAGTTTAAGCAACCTTTGCACCACCAAATCCCCGTAACGTTGGGCCGGCGAAATGCAATGGGTATAGCCAGAATTATAGGCTAGGGCAAAGTGGGGAGCGGGGTGGCTAAAATATTTTTCGATTTTGAGGGTGTTGGCCAATAGATGGTTTAGTACCGCTTTAGCCGGGAGGGATTCAAACGCCTGGCTGAGGTGATGGTAGTGTTGGGGAATAATGTCCCCTTCTAGGTCAATTTTCACACCCAAATCAAGGTTTTCCGCTAACTTAACAATGTCCGTAAGGTCCTCTGCTTCTGGAGCTATCTGGCCACAGTAAAGACCCGGTATGCCCAGGGCTTGGAGTTGTAGGGCCACTTCCCGCTGTAATACCACCATCAGTTCCGCTAGCAAACTGCGAATGGGTAGGCTTTCCTGGGTCATAATTACCCCCAAACGGCCTTCATCGAGGCGCTGGGCCGGCTCTTCCGTTTGCAGGTTAAAACTGCCCCTTTGTAGACGTTGGGATTTAATTAGGGGGCAAATCTGAAAAAATAGTTCCTGGAGTAGGCCACTGTAGGGCTTCAGGTCGTCATCGACCGATTCGAGTTCGGCCAGAGCTGTTTGCACTTGACTAAAATCCAGTTGGCGATCAACTTTGACCACACTGCGGTGGTATTCAAACCCCGTTACTTCCCCCTGGTCGTCCACTGTCAAAAAGAAAGATAAGGCTAGGCGGTCTTCGTCAGGAATAAGGGAACAACGGCCGGTTAAACCTTCGGGAAAAAGGGGACAAATATGTTCATCCAAGTATACGGTGGTGCCCCGTTTACGGGCCAACTGATCCAAAAGGCTATCTTCGGCAATGTAGTGGGCGATGTCGGTGACATGGATACCCACTTGCCATTGTTTTTTTTGTTTTTCCAGACTCAAGGCCACTTCCCGCCAGGGCAATGTTTCACCCCGGGGGCGATCGCCAAAGGTGATCAATGTTAGTTTGCGGTAATCCTGCCGTTGCTTAAGTTCTCCTGGTTCAATTTCCTTGGGCAAATTTTGCACGGCTTCGATGGCTTCCGGAGTCCAGCCTAAGGGCAAATCATGTTTGCAGGAAACAATATCAGTATCGGCGGCGGCTTCGGCGTCACTGCCCAGTACTTTGGTGACTTCCCCTAGGGGCGGATGCTGGGCAATGGGATAGCGGAGCACGGAAACATGGACTAGATGATCCACAGCTTCGGCTAAATTCTGCTTTTCATCCTGAAGCTCTAGCTCAAACAACAAACGGTCATCCAGGGGCACGGCCCGATAACGGTCTTCATTTTTCTTCACTTGGGCCAAAAGGGAGGGATTAGCCCGGTCAAGAATGAGATGGACAGTCCCTTCAGGGGATTTACGGCGGGTACCGTCTTTGATCACTTTCACCAGAACCCGATCGCCGTTCCAGGCATTGCTGAGATTCCCTTCCCGGACATAGATATCGGCGGCATCTTCATCGTCTTGGATGGCAAAACAAAAACCCTTACTGGAGCAACGTAACCGGGCTTCCACCACATCTTCCCGAGCCACGCGTTTATATTTACCCCTTTCTTTGACCAACACCCCCATTTTTTCCAAGGCATCGAGGACAATTTGTAGGGTCTCGATAGCTTCGGGGCTTTCGCAACCTAGTTTTTTTTCGAGAAATTTACCCGCTACTAACTTGTCGTCAACAAAATAGGACAAAAGTGTGGCGATCGAATAATCCATGAAACTGAATCCTGGGGTGGGCTTACGGGGTGAAGGGAAGTGATTGAATTGCCGGGTTTGCCATTGACCATTGAGTTTGTAGTGGGAATCCGCCCTCAGTGGGGATACTGAACCAGTCCAACTGCAGGTGTACAGATGTTTCAGAGACGGACTACCTCCCCCACCAATCCCTGGGAAGCGGGTTAACCATGGCAGGGGACAATTAAACCAGTATTAAGGGCAATGCACCGATGGAAGCAAATCCGACGATGACAATCCATAACAACCCTCAATTGTATCAAACAGGGGCCTAACCTCACGGTTCCCCGACTCTAACCAACAGCATTAGTGTTCTGTCAAAAGCCCGTCGGCTCGGGGTTTCTAGATTAAATAAAACAGGACTTCAATGTGGCGGAGCATAGCTTCTCGCTCTTCCTGGGAAACAAAATTCCGAAAACCATAAATTCTGGAGAGGGAAACCAGTTGAATGGTATAAATTTTCTAAGTATAGGTGCTGTCAACCCTAGCCTTGGCGGCTTGGGATAATTTAGACCACACTTCCGGCTTTTAGTCCCATTGCCGATTGAGTCGCCCCAGGCGATCGCCATGCCCCATTGCCCTAGGGTTGGCTAAGGATTGGTTCGATGAACCGGGGTAAAATAGGTAAGCACAAATAATAGCTTTAGTTTAGTGCCGTTTCCCCTTGTACCCAAAGGCTGTTGTGAACTACTTCTCCCTAATCGTCACACTAGGCTTGCTTGCGAGGAAAGGGAATTCCGGCCCGTGTTAGTTAAGTTTTTGATAACTGCCTAATATTTGCCAACAATGCCGCCATTTTTGCCCCGTAAACCATGAGTGAAACTTCCCTGCGCCCCGCCAAAATAAGTACTGTTCTACCAGGTTCCCTGGGGGAAGAAATGGGCTTTGAACCGGGGGATGCCATCGTGCGAATTAACGGCCAAGCACCGAGGGACTTGATTGATTACCAGTTTCTTTGCGCCGATGACTATTTGGAATTGGATGTGTTGGACAGCCAAGGGGAACTGCACGAACTGGCGGTGGAAAAGGAATTTGACCAGGATCTGGGTCTGGGGTTTGAAACTGCTTTATTTGATGGGTTGATCCAGTGCAATAACCGCTGTCCCTTTTGTTTCATTGACCAACAACCCCCAGGGAAGCGGGAGAGCTTGTATTACAAAGACGATGACTATCGCCTTAGTTTTCTCTACGGCAGTTACCTAACTTTGACCAACCTAAGCGCCAAAGAATGGCAGCGGATAGAGCAGTTGCGACTTTCCCCCCTCTACGTTTCCATCCATGCGACAGAGGCATCGGTGCGGGAAAGACTGTTAAAAAATCATCGGGCCGGTCAGATTTTAGACCAGTTGGCTTGGTTCCGGGAAAGACGCTTACAAATCCATGCCCAGGTGGTGGTGTGCCCCGGCATCAATGACGGTCAACATTTAGAACAAACCTTGCGGGATTTAGCCCAATTTCACCAAGGGGAAGTACCCACAGTAATTTCAGTGGCAGTGGTGCCAGTGGGATTAACTCGATTTCGTCCCTCCGAAGATGAATTAGTGCCTGTTAGCCGGCAGAAAGCGGTGGAGGTAATTGCTCAAGTTCAGGCCCTGCAGAGGGAATTTGCCCAACAATGGGACAGTCAGTTTGCCTGGTTGGCTGATGAATGGTTCCTCATTGCCCGCCGGGAATTACCGCCAGAATCCCATTACGAAGATTATCCCCAGATTGGCAACGGGGTGGGCTCTATCCGTCAGTTTATTAAGGAATTTCATCAACAAGCCCGGGAATTTTTGCCGCCGGCGATCGCCCCGGAGAGAATCTGGACCTGGGTGGTGGGCAATGCAGTAGAACAAGCATTTGAGCCCTTAGTGGAACAATTAAATCAAGTCAAAGGTTTAACGGTTAATTTAGCCCCATTGAACAGTAATTACTGGGGCCAAGAAATTACTGTAACGGGACTATTGACGGGGCAGGATTTAATCGCTAAATTGACAGGCAGAGACTTGGGGGATGGTGTTTTATTACCTGCTCTGATGTTGAAACATGATGATACTTGCTTTCTCGACGATCTCCAGGTGGCTGATGTGGCCCAAAAGCTAGGGACTACCATTTATCCCGTGGCCAATGTGGCTAGTTTGCTGGAACATTGTGTCAAGCCCATGGCAGTTCTGAACCATTGCTAAACAACCTACTTAGTTTTTTACAGTAGGGGGCAGCTTGTCCTCCTTGCCGCCATTGACGCTAACTGTTTTTGCCGTTTTCCCATTCCAGGAATCAATGGGCCAGGCACTAGTTTAAGTTGGACATTGCCCCATGGCCGGGGCCATTCGCTGGGCTGGGCACCTTTGGGCTCTTGCCATTTTCTGCGCCGATCTCTGGTTTACTGGTTAATCTGTCGATGAATCCTATAGACTTTTTTCTTTATTGCTCCAATTAGCTTTCCTTGGATGTACTCCATGCCCTTCGTGCCTAGTTTGCCGTCCACCGATGCCTCCATTCCCCCCGGCAATTTTGTCAATCCCCCTACTTCTCCCATAGTTATTCTTAAGGAGCTGGTGGCC
Source organism: Synechocystis sp. PCC 6714 (assembly GCF_000478825.2). NCBI lineage: Bacteria > Bacillati > Cyanobacteriota > Cyanophyceae > Synechococcales > Merismopediaceae > Synechocystis > Synechocystis sp. PCC 6714. Next base: position 1,277,287 of record NZ_CP007542.1, read on the forward strand.
AAGTTGTACCGGGAGCAGAATAAGGTACAGGACCTCCTGGGGGCCATGGGCTATGCTCTGCGGAGTTTGCATAATCTTAATCAGTTTTTGGAACTGACTCCCTTGATGGCCACTAGGGTAACGGACGCGGATGGGAGTGTACTAGTTCTGATGCGGGATGGGGAAATGGTTGTTTTTGAGCAAATCCATGGACACAAACATGGCCTGAAAGGCACCATCAAAGGAGCTTTGCAGAAGGCCCGTCAGAGTGCTTTGGCTCCTTCGGTAGACTCCTCTGGAATTTTAGTTCACTTCGACTGTAGTTTACGACGGGAATTACCGGCGATCGCCTGTTACAACACACCCATTTTGAGCCATCAACGGGAAGTAGGCCGCCTGTACATTTTCAGCCAAGACCGTAACTATAGCTGGACCCCCACCCGCCGCAAATTGCTACAGCTAATTTCCGATCAAACTGCCGTGGCGATCGCCAATAGTGATCTGAATCAGAAGTTGAGATCCAGGGAAAGTCAGGACCGGGAGTTGGAAATTGCTTCGGAAATCCAAAATCAACTTTTGCCCCGGTGTTGTCCCCAAATCAACGGCCTGGACATTGCCGCCCGATGTAAAACCGCCAGCCGAGTGGGGGGAGACTACTATGATTTCATTCCCGCCAACTATGACCAACTGCGCCAGGGGGACTGGTTATGCCGCAATATTACCCACATTGATGTGCCCTGGAGTATCGTCATCGGCGATGTGATGGGCAAAGGCGTACCAGCGGGGTTGATTATGACCATGACCAGGGGTATGCTCCGGGCGGAAGTGCTCAATCGCCATAGTCCGGCCCAAATTCTCAATCACCTCAATCGGGTAATGTACGCCGACCTGGAAAATTCCCACCGCTTCGTTACCCTGTTCTACTCGGAATATAACCCGGAAACTAGCATCCTTTCCTATAGCAATGCCGCCCATAATCCTCCTCTGCTGTGGCGGGCGGGTAGTGATTCGCCCCAATGCTTAATTCCTTTAGACACGGAGGGGGCCTTGATTGGTTTGGAGTCCGATTCCACCTACCGGGATGCCCAAATTCAGCTAATTCCCGGCGACGTATTATTGTATTATACTGACGGGCTGACCGATGCCGGTAATGCCAAAGGCGATCGGTTCGACGACAAAAATCTCCGCTTAGCTTTCCAGCACGCCTGCGAAAATTCCCAAACAGCCCAGGGCATCCTGACAGAAATTTTTACAGCAGTGGAAACATTTGTCGGCTCAGAGAATAGTCATCAAACCGACAAAATGCCCGCCCGGGACGATATGACATTGGTCGTTCTGCGGGTAAAATCGACTGAGTGAGCCTTAACTGTTTGGGAGCGAATGGCAATGTGGCAATGTGCAGAACTGGTTTTGACCGCTTTTCCCTTTGATGGCATAATCAATGCCCATCTATTCGCCGATACCAATCTTTTTGGCCATGGCTTTGACCAAGCCCTCTTCTTTGCTCAGTCAGTTCGGGAGGTCGATATTCTTGGGGATTTCCAGGATGCGTGGAACAATTTTATCAAAACCGGCCAGGTCTGGGCATTAATTATTGGTTTTGTCCTCGGATGGGGTTTTCGGGGCTTCACTGGGGGTTGATCTTTCCACCCAGCAGTAACAATTTTAAAAATTTAAAAACCACTTCCCGTTCTTCTTCCATCAAAAAATTTCTATCTCCAATGACAAAAAAAACCTGGAGCGATCGTTTTGAAGGCACCTTGCACCCCGCCATTACTCTGTTTAATGCCAGCATTGGTTTTGATATCGAACTAATTGAATACGACTTGGATGGCTCGATCGCCCATGGCAAAATGTTGGCTAAAACGGGCATTATCAGTGAAGGGGAAGCGGCACAGTTAGTGCAAGGCTTGGAACAAATTCGCCAGGAATATCGGAACGGCAATTTTAACCCGGGAGTAGACCAGGAAGATGTTCACTTTGCCGTGGAGCGGAGGTTGACGGAATTAGTGGGGGATGTGGGCAAAAAACTCCACACCGCCCGTTCCCGTAATGATCAAGTTGGCACTGATGTACGGCTTTACCTACGGGCCCAAATTGATGACATTCGCCAAAGGTTAAGGGAATTCCAAGCAGTTTTGCTCAAACTAGCGGAAACCAATGTGGAAACCCTCATTCCCGGTTACACCCACCTGCAACGGGCCCAGCCAGTCAGTCTGGCCCATCACCTTTTGGCCTATTTCCAAATGGCCCAACGGGATTGGCAACGGTTGGGGGAAATTCGAGCCAGGACTAATGTTTCTCCCCTGGGTTCTGGGGCTTTAGCGGGGACAACTTTTCCCATCGATCGCCATTACAGTGCAGAATTGTTGGGCTTTGAAGGGGTTTACGCCAACAGCTTAGACGGGGTGAGCGATCGGGACTTTGCCATTGAATTTCTCAACGCCGCCAGTTTAATCATGGTACACCTCAGTCGGCTGAGCGAAGAAATGATCCTCTGGGCTTCCCAGGAATTTAGCTTTATCAGTTTGACCGATAGCTGTGCCACGGGGTCGAGTATTATGCCCCAAAAGAAAAACCCAGACGTACCGGAATTGATTCGGGGTAAGGCAGGGCGGGTGATGGGCCATCTGCAGGGAATGCTAGTGCTGATGAAGGGTTTGCCCCTGGCCTACAACAAAGATCTACAGGAAGATAAAGAAGCGTTATTTGATGCGGTGAAAACTGTCCAAGTGAGCCTGGAAGCCATGACCATTTTGCTTGATGAAGGCATTGTTTTTCGCCAAGAACGGTTGGCCGAAGCTGTGGCGGAAGATTTTTCCAATGCCACCGATGTGGCGGATTACCTGGCAGCCAAGGGAGTGCCTTTCCGAGAAGCCTATAACTTAGTGGGGAAAGTGGTTAAAACTAGCCTAGCGGCGGGGAAATTGCTCAAGGATTTGACTATGACGGAATGGCAAGAACTCCATCCAGCCTTTGAAGAGGATATTTACCAAGCCATTACCCCCCAACAGGTGGTGGCGGCCCGCAACAGTTACGGTGGTACGGGCTTTGAGCAGGTAAAAATGGCGATCGCCAACGCTAAAGCTGAGTTAGGCCAGGCTTAAATTGGTGTGGAGATACGCCCAGGTTTTAATTAGATTACTGCTCCGTCGTCCCCTGTCAGCGGTTACGGTAATCCCGGTTCTGTCAGATGGTTCCCTAGTCCTAGTCAAACGGCAGGATACGGGGCAATGGAGCTTACCCGGCGGCCTAATCGACTGGGGAGAAACCATAGAAATAACCGCTAGTCGAGAATTGCAAGAGGAAACGGGTTTGCGGTTAATTAAAATCGATCGCCTGGTGGGGGTTTATTCCAGTCCTGATCGGGATCCCCGTATGCACTCCATCACCATTTCCCTAGTAGTTAAAGCAGAAGGTCATTTACTCGTTGGCGATCGCCAGGAAATATCCCAGGTACAAGCCTTTTTGCCGGAACATTTACCCCTAGGGAAATTAAGCCATGACCATGACCGCCAGCTACAGGATTTCTTCCGAGGGGAAACGATTATTAGTTAATATTTTTTGCTCAATTAATAACCCAAGGCTCAGAATCTCTGATCCCCCAAGATATAGTCATTTCAAATAATTTCGAGATTGCTTAAGTGTTTATTGGTAAGCTTTTCAGTGAATTTGACTGCCTCAGTCTTACTAGAAATGACTATAGCTCTTTGAAGTTCTTTATCGTACACCTATCCTGTGAAGCCAGAAATCGGCAGTAAAAATGTGTCTAAATCCTAGGGGATTTACCCATTGTCACATAATGCCATCGGAGAATGGGTGGATATGTGGGTAATAGTTGCTTTGGGAAAATCTCTTTCATCAACTGGTATTATTCCTTGTCCATGCTCCTTAGCCCCCATGGTTGATATCACCATGGCAATATTTGCCAAATCCAGAGTCAATGATAGAAGGAAATTATAGTTGATTTAATTGAGAGTAAGACACTGACCGGCGCTAAAAGCGTCATTGGTAAAGACCCTAGTCGTCTCAATCTTACTTTGATTGACTATACTACGCAACTGGCACCTTTCACCACTGCCTTAAAACTCTCAATTATTTTTGTTTTATTCTCCACAGTTGAAGAGCTAGGGCATCAACAATTGGGCATCTCCCGGTTGGGAAAGTCCAGGTTGATTGGGAGTTGTAACGGCCGGGGGGGGCGTTTGGTTTTGATCACCCTGTTCTCCTGAACCAGGCTCCGTTCCATTGGATCCGGCCTGGGGTCGATAAAGTTCAGCGAGAAAATCTACCAATTCCTGCCGTTGTTTCCGATTCAGCTGTGCAATCAACTGGCGATCGCCTTCGAGGGGACTTTCCTGTAGGGTGGAAAAACCGGGATAACGTTCCGGCACCATTTGCTCATTGGCATTAAGATAATCTGCCAGAGTTAAACGCCAATCAAAACGATAACGAGTTGGTCTTTTTTGTATATCCCGGTGATAGCGGATCATCCGACTGATCAAGGTGTTATCCGGATCGGGACTCCCGTCACTTTGACGGCGATAATCATTGCCTTTGGGCAGATCGGGGAAGCGGTTATAAACTTGCTGGGCAATTATTTCCACCACCACTGTATAGCCCCCAGCAGGAACCCCTTGGGAATCTTGGGCCTGGGAAACTGCCCCCCACTGTCCAGGACTATGGAGTAGCATGGTGAGCAAAAAGCTCAGACAACCCAATAGCAATGAGAGGGGGAAAAGGGGCTTAAACATGGCACTGAGACGTTAATTGTCGCTAATAATTTCGGGGCGAGTTAACTCGTCGGACATTTCAATAATGGCGCGGATGGCAGGCTTCATGTTGGGGTCGTCAATGCTATCAAAATCTTCCGAGCGATTTTCCTTGGCCCGCTTAGCCACCCTCACCGTAATGTTGTAGCGGTTTGAGGCTGCCTCTAGCAGTTCTTCGGAACGATAAATAATGTGATTGGAATCCAAATTGCTACGCTTGGTCATGGTAAACAAAGTAAAGGAAGAAATGGCGATCGCCATTGAGGGAAGAAAACAGAGAGAAACTAGATCCAGGCAAAATCTGGGCAACACGCTTCCCAGTCTAGCGGAAAATCAACCCAGCTCCATTTAGATGGGGTCGGTACCATCTCCAACATCCCTGAGAAGGATTATCACCATGGACGAAAACATCGGCTTAGACCTTGGTATCGAACAATTCAACCGCCAAGACTTTTATGCTTGCCATGACACCCTCGAAGCTGTGTGGCTGGAGGCAAACCCGATGGAGAAAAACTTTTACCAAGGTATTCTGCAAATTGCGGTAGCCCACTACCATCTCTCCAATCACAATTGGCGGGGAGCCGTGACATTACTAGGGGAAGGCATCCGTCGATTGCGGAATTTTCGTCCCCACCATCGAGGAGTAGACATAGAAAACCTTTTCCAAACTAGCGCTCTGCTGTTACAGGATTTGCAAGCCATTGCCCCCGAAAAATTGCCCCAATGGCTAGACCAGGCATCAAAGGAGCAATTGGCACCCCAAATTAAAGTCGAGTCAAAATAGGGCCAAAAAGATCCAAACACTGTGCTAGCATTGTTAATGCCGAAAGCGAAACGGCGAGCGTAGCCAAGGGGTTAAGGCAGAGGATTGTGGTTCCTCCACTCGTGGGTTCGAATCCCATCGTTCGCCCTCTTCATAGGATTATTCAGAATTCAAATGGCGGTTCTTTCGCCAAGTAGATAGACCGGGTCTGATTTACATTTAGGACGGTAGGTGAGGCTGTGAAAGCAAAACTTACAGTTCACCTTAAATTCCTTTAGCACATGGTTCGCCTAGCCCAGTTTCCTGTGATTTTTACAAAACTTTGCCCGACCGGTTATAGTAGAAAATGATGCAAGTGATTAAACGATCAGTTCGGAGTTAGGGAGTAATAATGGAATTTAACTTTGACTTTCATACGTCAGAACAAGAAGAACAACAAGTTAATACTCTGCTCCAGTATCTGCAAAAACAGCATCCCGAAACTCTTGCCTGGATTGCCCAGTCCGCCAGTTCTGAAATTAAGGAAATCATCCACCAAAACGTGCAGGGCCTCGTGGGTATGCTTCCTATGGACGACTTCGATGTGCAAATCACCACTGACCGGGAAGATTTTGCCAATCTGCTAGCTTCGGCCATGATGACGGGCTACTTCCTTAGTCGTATGGAACAACGAAAGAATCTGGAGTCATCCTTTTCCAACTCAGATTATCTTTAGAAGCCGATGATCATAGTGCTAGGGAGCACCACTGCTGATGGCGTTCAGACGATGGGAGAACTTGCATTTACCCACTCCACGAAAATCAAACAGATATACTATTGATGGTCCATGGCTAAGGAAAAAGAAAGGATAAAAATTGTCAGCGATAATCGCCAAGCTCGCTTTTTGTACGAAATTTTAGAAACCTATGAGGCCGGCATTGAATTGCAAGGCACTGAGGTTAAGTCCATTCGGGCCGGTAAAGTTAACTTGCGCGACGGCTTTGCCCTTTTGCGGGATGGAGAAGTCTGGCTGATGAATGTGCATATTTCCCCCTACGACAAAAGTAGTCAGTTCTTTAACCATGACCCCCGCCGTACCCGTCGTTTGTTAATGCATAACTGGGAAATTCGCAAACTGATTGGTCAGGTTGAGCAAAAAGGCCTGACTTTAGTGCCCCTAAAAATGTACTTCAAAGGCAGTTGGGTGAAAATTGCCCTGGGTTTGGGCAAAGGTAAAAAACTCCACGACAAGCGGGAAACCTTGAAGCGTCGTCAGGACGACCGGGATATGGCCCGGGCCATGAAGCGTTAACAGCCCAAAATAGCCTAATTCTCCATATGGTATGGCAAAAAATGGGCTGTTTAGGACATTTTAAATTTTAGACCCCTTATTTAGAAAGGTTTTCAGTGATTGTTAGTCCTAAGCGTCCTGATCTTTGCTATGGCAGTTGGGTTTTGGACGATCGCCGCCGGTAAATGAATCAACGAAGAATTTTTAGACCTTCACACTTATCTTTCATTCTTTCATCTTCCAGATTAAATTCTGCCCGTACTGAATATTCTCGGCCGGGATGAAAATAGGAATTATAAAAGAAACTAAAGGGGGCTTTTTCCACAATGCAAACCCGATCGCCGTCTTTAATTTGACTAAAAATTTCCTTTTTTACCATCCAATCTGCGGTTTCTAACTGTTGGGTCAGGGGTTGAAAAGCTGGATAGGTAAAGAACTTATTAGTTTTGTGAATAAAGATAATCATAAATATAAAGGCAACTAAGCCAAAATATTGCGGCTTTAGAATATTTCTTGGGTTGGGATTATGGTCAGCAAAACGGGTAACTAAATAGGCGTTGAGACTGACAAAAACAATCATCCAATACATGTAGTAGCGCAATTCATAGGATTGGGGCATCCACATAGTTACCACTGACATAACTAGCATCAAAGCCAGGGCTACCTTAGTTGATTTCTGCCAATTTTTCCAGCAAAGAAATGCGAAAAGTATAGTATTAAAAATTACATAGCCGCCAAAATATCCCCCCATGCCAAAGCGTTCTTCATTCCAGGAAATAAAGTCCATGGCCAATGTCCAACGCCAGGGTCGGCGATCGTCAAAGGCATTAATTTCTAGTAAAGATTGTCCCCAACGGGCTGGGGGTGGTAATCGGCGAATCTTTTCGTGCATGAAGTTGGGGGATTCTTCAGTATGATTAAGCACCTGGCCGGCAATGCTAATTTTGACGGGATAGGCCGGGTTTTGGTAGAGAACAATATTCTTGACGGGGTTGTAGAAGATAATCAGACTAGCAAGGGTACCGAAGGCAAATACCTGGGCTAGTTTGAGCAAATTGTCCTGGCGAGTTTTATCTGTTCGCCAGTAGTTAATAACAAAAAGTGGCAATGAGCAAAGTATCAATAAAAAAACTACAGGGATTAGTTGTAGTTTAATATTGGCCGCCACAAATGCGGATAAGAATAAAATTGAGATAGTTTTTAAATTAAGTTTAATCCTATCTATGTAGAGTAAATACAAGGTTAAAATGCAGATGCTAACCCCCACATTGCCGGGCAAATCAATGTAACTTCTTGCGGCATGCATGTGCACCATCGGCACGGCCAGCAGGGAAAGACTAGCTAAATAAAAAGGAATCTTCGGAACTTTTACGAGATAAATGATTAAAACTATTAAGCTAAAATAAGAAACTAAATTAGTCGCCTCAATGCGGTTAAAAACCACCCAGAATAATCCCTGGAGCCAGTTCGCCAAGAGAGGAAAACCAAGAAATCGATTTTCTGTAAAGTATTCAAACGTGTATTGTTCCGGTGGAATGATGCCCCAAATTCTAGCGGCAAAAGGGATATGGTACATGAACGCATCCCCACCATAGTTATAGTCAAAAAAAGCAATGCCAAAAATAGAAATTAAGGTTAAAACTGCCGCGCCACTGAGAATGTAACCAATAATATTTAACACTCCTATTTTTTTGATCTTTGCGCCCACAGCAAATTTCTTCAAAGGATGATTAACATCTAAGGTCTCCAAAATTGACCAAGCAGTGGCCGTGGCCCCCACAATCAATAAAACAATTCTCCCCAAACGTAGATCGTCCCCCTGAAATACATTCCAATAACCAGCGATGCCCAGCATTGCGGCCAGGGAAATGGAAATGTTCCCCCAAATGAAGAGCACGTTATTTTCAAATTTGCTCAGGAAAGCATAGCGGCGCACAGCCGAAACTCCCTTGTACACTGAAAAACTAAAAATTAACAGTATGAGCCCGATCGCCAAACCAAGGAGGGGAACTAACATTGGGGATTAAATACTAGAAATAAAGGGCGGAGGGGAGAGAGTCAAAGTTGGTGATTTTAGTGATTTTGGCGCTATTAATGGTCAAAGTAGGATCTTGGGTACCATGTTGGAATTCAAAATACAGTTGAATTTCACTAGTTTCAGGTAAATTTATCACCCAATCTCGGTAGCTAGAGGCTAACAATTGACTAAAGGCATGGTAACGAAATATTACTTTTTCATTAACTTTAACCCCACACATTAAATCATTGTCGGTGCCTTCGGCGGTGAAATCCCAATCAATTAGATACCGACCTTTAGGCAAAATAAGACTGTTTTTCAACAGGGCAGAGCCGTCTTTAGTTCGCTTAAAGTCCTCTGGTCCTAATATGCTCTGACTTACAAATTGGAATGGTGCTTGGTAGGGAGTTTCCCCCAGGCGATCGCCATGGATATAGAGATTATTGCGAATGTCCGCTCCCACGGGATAATCCTCAGCAGATTTAACTTCTCGGTAGGTATTAACGTCAATGGCAACGTAACCTAAATTACGCAGAAAATCTAAACATCTGGTGTCATTTCGCTGGGTTTCTAAAACCAGATGAGGTTTAGCGGCAATCAGTGTTTTTTCTAGCCCCTTAATAGCGTCAAATTCTGCCCCTTCAATGTCCATTTTTAGTAGGTTTGGCACCAGCTTAGTATGGTCGATAAAGTCATCTAGGGCAATGGTTTTGACTTCATAGGTGGAACCTTCCCCATTCTCACTATAAATGCTGTCATTGAGATGGCTTCCGAGATAAATTTTCACCGTTTCGTGGGAAGTGGAATAAACTGCATGGTGAAAAAGTTGAACGTTATTGCAACCGCTTAAAACTAAATTACGTTGGGTTTTGTCAATAATACGGGGACTAGCTTCAAAAGCACAAACAATGCCCTTTGGTCCTACCATTCTGGACATCACAGTGGTCAAGCCAGCAAAATTTGCCCCCACATCAAAAACAATATCTCCAGGTTTACAAAGATCCCGTAATACTATCTGCACCGGTGGTTCCCAGAGGTTTTCCTGGTACCAGGGGGCAATGCCAAACAGTTGAACGGAAGCTAATTTTTCTTCCACAGCCAATTTTTTATCAATTTCTGGGGCAAGGATTTTGGCTAATTTATACTTGAGCTTATCTTTGATTTTGTTGAGCATAATTAATTATTTTTTAGAGGTGGTAATATCTGTAAACCAGAGAAAGGAATGTTGTTCGTGGCGATTGTCGTTGAAGATGGAATAACGGGGAGCAAAAATTCTCTCCTTGGGCCAAGACTGTTGATGTTCCTGCTCCCATTGCTGAGTTAGTTTACGGGCCGCTAACATCGAGTTGAGGGGAGAAAATTTGGATAGTTTAGGGAACCAGTCCAAGGAACGGTAGGCGGTCAATAAAGACTTGATGCCAGCAAAGTATTTTAAAGCTTCAGCATCGGGTTGAACTTTTTCTAGGTAAAGTCCCAGATTATAGGCGTGATCAAAGTCGGTGCTAACATGTTTGCAGTAGGACTTACGATAGCCTAAACAATGGTAAAGCAAATTCTCCACTTCCCCTGGCGATCGCCGTTGGAAAGCATATTTAACACCGGCCAACGTACGATGTAAATACCAAGCCCGCATATCCTCAATTTCCGTGGCGGGACTTTGGGTAGTACGTTCATCAGGATAATTCCAAAATAATCCCAACATCTTATCGACTACCTTACTTTTAATGAAGGGCATCACTCGGTTTTTAAATTCCGTATCCCCTGCCCCCCGAAAACTTTGGTCGTAGTAACCAAAACGTTCGTGGATTGACCTACGGTACAATGCCCCCACCCATGATAAATAGCAGGTTTCCAAGTAAACTAAATCCTGTTCATAGCCGGTGCGGTCGTAGGGCATAATGTCACTGACCCAACCCCCCTGCATGTCTACATTGGTGACCAAACTATGGCCAATGGCCCAATCCAACTCCGGGTCTTGATCCAGTTCCCCGGCTAAAATTTCTAAGCAGTCGGGCAAAATGGTTTCATCTACCCCCAAGAAAGCTAAATATGGGGATTTCGCCAACTTTATACCCCGATTCCAGGCACTTTGGATGGTTTCCCGCTGTGGCGATCGGACATACAAAATTGGATAGGCTAATTCCGGAGCGAGGGCTTTGAAAACTTCATACTCATTCCCTGGGGACCCACTATCCACCAATACCACTTCCGCCTCTCCCCGCTTAATCAGGGTTTGATGTTGTAGTGTCCGCAGAAATAGAGGCAATTTGGCCGCCGCATTGTAAAGGGAAACAATGATCGTAGCCCGGCGCGGTTCTTCCCCCCGGCGATCGTCCCAAATCTCATACTCATCCCCAGCAGGATTAATCAAATTATCCGAACGAGCCTGTTCAATTAAGCTATAGCAACGCTCTTCCCGCTCCGATGGTTGGCCATAAAGGGCCGATACCGCTTCCTGTTCCTTGGGGAAACCGTATTCTGTTAGGGTCCGCAACACAAAGGGTAAATCATCAAACTGGTCTTCCCCCAGTGCCCGCATGGCTCGAAGTTTATAGGTAGCTGACACCAAAGTATTGCCCCGCAATTCTTCAATGCGAGCTAATTCCCGCCAGAGTCGCACCCGATCAATGCGGTAATTAGTGGCCAGTTTACCCCGTACCCCCTGGAACTCCGATTCATAACCGGAGCCTAAGCGCCATCCCATTTGGATTTTTTCAGCTAAATCTTTCGCGGTCTGTTCCGTTGCATTGAAAGTTTCTTTGTACTTTTTCAACAAATTGGGAGCTTTAACTAATTGGGCATTGCGGTCATCCCCTAGGGGCTGTAAAATCCTTCCCTTTAACTGGCCAGCAGTACCCTTTAGGTTATTTTTAATTTGTTTAAGAGTTGGTTTTAGCTGGGCTTTCAGAGGTTGTAAGAAAGAGACGTTTTCTTGGGTGCTGACCCAGTAGCCCATTAGCTGGTTGTACCAACTTTGTAACTCGTTTCTAATTTCTTGCTCATACTGACTAGGTTGATGGTAAATCTCTTCTAAGGCAGGGCCATTGGCGACGGCTTCTGAACTTTTTACCTTATCTACTAGTTGACTACGATACCCAGAGTAGTCCCTTAAAATATGTTCAATGGCTGGTAGACAACTGTAAATATTATCCAGATCAATTTCCACAAAAGGAATGCTGGGAAAATCCTCTTTCAGGAGGCGACAAACCCCCGCACCACTGCCAATAATAGTGGGGCAACCAGAAAATAGAGATTCTAGAGCAACTAAGTTGAGCGTATCGTAACGGGAAGGCACAAAGGTAACCGTTTTGCGAGCAAATAGACCCATCAATTCCTGTGGAGGCTTGGGAGGTAAAAATTTAACTGGACTTTGGCGATCGCCAAGCATACTCCGCAGATAACTTTCGGAAGAAATGGTGCTGGTATCGTTAAAACTATGGGGACCAATGATATTGGCTTCGTTATACAAATCCTTATTCAGCCACCAGGCTAAGTCAATGAAAATATCGGGACCTTTACGTCTCTCTGTACGACCAATAAAATTTAAATTAGGGCGATCGCCACTGGCAATTTCTTCTAGGGGTTGGGGTAATTCAAAAAAGTGGAGAGGATGGTAATAATGGGCAGAAAATGGACTGAGAGCTTGCCATTCATCGATATAACTCTTGCTGATGCCGTAGCGCAGATCGACGGTGGCATATTGCTTTAATTCTTCTAGATCCAGGGGGATATTTTCTTTGCCTTGGTTGAACCAATCTAACTTTAAAGTTGTGGAAATTTTGCCGTGGAGGGAAAGGGCAATTTTATCGAACTTAACCCGGTGATAATCAAGGGCAGGACGAAGAAAGATAGCCCATTGTTCATAATCTGGGGAATCAATTAAATCGAATTCCCTACCACTGAGAGAAGCTGCAATGTTGCTTGCCCTAACAAAGGAACGGTAAACCCATTTGGGGGGATTGACATCAAAAAAGTTATTTAGATCTGCGAGGAAATATTTTTCCTGAAAAGGGACTCCGTAGGCATTATCAGGACGCTTCGTCCCACTGCTTTCCTTTTCAATCAGGTAATAGAAATCAATGTTGGGATTTTTACGAATTAAACTACGGTAAAAAGTTTGCCCACCACCTACTTTGGCAAATAGGTCAAAATCTGTGATTAATACCTTCATGAAAGCAAATCTAGATAGGTTTGATAAAGCTGACGATGGTCATAATTTTGGGCAAAGTTGCGGGCGGAATTACCCAATTGCTCATACCGATGGGGATGCTGAATAATATCTTCAATTACCCCGATATAAGTTGCTAAATTATTGTTAATTAAACAATGCACCTCCGACTCCACAGGATAACCCCGAAAGGCGATCGCCGTGCCGAGGATTACCTTACCATAAGCCATTGCCTCTAGGGTTTTGACGGACATGCCAGTACCTGTCTCCAGGGGGATTAATACCAGTGCCGCCCGCCGATAAAGGGCTTGGAGAACGGAATCGGAGACTTTCCCTAGGGCAAAAAAGTTTCGTTCTTGCTTAGATGGACAGCAACCACCGACGGCGATCGCCTGCCAATGGCCGCCCCCAGCCTGAGCTAGGGTTTGAATCTGCTCCACTGCTTTGACATTGGGTAGATGTTGACTGCCGACAAATAAACAGAAGGGTTGACGCCAATTAATGGCCGTATCCAGGGATTCTAGAATTGCCTGGGTTGGTTCTGGGTCAGCAGAAGTTGGATAGGATGCCACATCTAAACCGATGGGAACATAATGGCTCCCAATGTTATAACTCCGGAAAAATGCTTGGTCTTCTGGGGAAAGGGTCACCACTTCATCGGCTTCCTGCAAAGCCTGTAACTCTTCCGCTAGAGCAATCTGGGCTAGCCAGCTATCCGTAGGTAATTGTTTGGCCAACACGTCATGGGCTGTGAGAATCAGTTTTACGCCCCGATTACGACAAATGGGCCCGGCGATCGCCGCCCAAAAAGGATATTCCAGCAGTACCGCATCTGCTCCGTCAATCACCCTTTCTAGTATTTCTTGAAACCTAGCATCAAAACGGCTGCTATAGTAAATCCAAGGTAGCCAATTTTCTGTTAATTGTTGTCGGGATAGAGTGGAAGAATTGCTATTATCAGATAAAGAAATATTCAGCATTTTTTGCCAGCTCAGAAATGCTTCTTGGTAAACTTTTTGAACCAATTCTCCCTGGGGAAACCCTGACTTGAAATAACGGTAATGAACTTGGCCATGCCAATTACTCTGGCGATCGCCAACGCTCAAGACAGTCACGTCTAAACCCTCACTGGCCAAAAAATCTGCTACCCTTCCTGACCTTTGGCTGGCCCCACTGCACCTTTCCTCAATGTCTCCCCAGGGATAAAGCATGACAACCTTTTTAACAACATTTTTGCTTTTAGGTGCAATCAGGACTTTCTCCCCAAGAAGATAAGTAATGGCTTGGTTTAACTGATCATAGTCAATGCCCTGATCAGTGGTCCTTAGCGAATAAACTTCTGCTTGGGGTTGTAGTTCCTGTAACTTAAAGGCTAAGGATTCAAGGGTGGTGAGTAAAACTGAAAATAATTTCAGTTGATTTATTTCCCATTGTAAATCCTGATATATAACCTCTCTTTTCTGGCGGAGTGCATCATCGTAGGCATAGAATTTATCCACCGCTAATATGGTTTTAGCTAAATCCAAACCTAATTTTTTTAGATGATGTTGACAAAAGAATGAATCTACATAAATTAAATCAATATTACCTTGAATATTATTTTGTAATTCTGGTGGAATAATCAATCCCGCTGATTGCACCCAATTTGTAATTAAGGTGGATTGGTGATGGTAATAATCCCGCAAATATTGTTCACATTGTTCCGGAGATAAATGGGTAGAATTTTTGGCAAAATTGATGTAAAAATTGTCAGCTGTATAATAATCTTGTAAGATCCAATGTTGTTTCAAGCCAAGTTGCTGTAAATTATCAAATAAATAAACATCTTCTGGAGAAGAACTATGTTCTGGTTGACGATAAAAAATACCGTAGACTTCATAACCACAACGACAAAAATGCCTAATTATATTAACATTACGCCTATCAAGTAATTTGTCTAAGGAAATGACTATCAGTATCGAAGCAATGGTCAAATTTTCAGATTTAATCTGAACAGTTTTCCCGGGGACTATTACAGGTTGTCTGAGTAGGCATTCTAAAAAATAATCCGGAGATTGACACGACCGCCAATGATGACTAAATTCTTCAGCTTTTTTCGTTAAATTCGCTAAATTCTCCAATACATATCGAACAGATATAGGCAAATTTGAGGGACTTGAATATATACCGGCTCGGGTTAGATCAACCTGCTCTGCTAACCAACTTCCTTGGGGTACCACCACTGGTTTACCCGCGGCCAACGCCTCCGTTAATACCCCCGAAGTACGTTGATAATTGGTAGGATTATAAGGCAATACCACTATGTCTGCCGAGGTAAGTAAACGGTAATAATCATCGGGTTTAAGGGCATGGTCAATTAATTCCACCGCACTACGGGGATACTGAGAAAGTTTAAGCTTTGCTTCTAAAACTGTCGCTTCTCCCCCGGTAACATTATAGTTAGACTGAATCGTAAACTTTGCTAAACCCGGCTTAAGATAGTCTGGCCATAAATCTTCGATTAAAGCTGGTAAATGTTGATAACCTTTTTCTGATCTAGCATCCCCTAGGTAAACTATATGAATATAATTCGTATTATTCTGACTAAAATCTTCTAGACACAACTTTTCTTGACGAAAGGGAATGGGAACTTGAACAAAATTAGCTAGACTAAGTTGGTTATATTTTTTGACCAAATCGGCGGTGTCCGTGTAAAAGCGGATTTTATCTGGCCAAAGTTGGGTTTGACAAAAACCTTCCAAGCATTTTTGTAATCCCATCCCCTTAGCATTGACCACTAGAGGATCTTCGGTATCTCGCCTAAACAATAAGTGATAGGTGGGTAAATCAGTAGGATTTTGATGGGCCAAAAAATAAAATAATTCTTCTAATTGTTCAATGCCAAAAGTATGAATTAGAACTTGATCTCCTGAAGTTAATTTTAAAGTTGATAAAACCTCCCCTAGGGTTTGGACAAAACTCCTAGGTTCTACGGTGATTTTTTCTCTGGGTTTACCAACTTTATTGAAAATTGTATTAACGGTTTCAGTGATAATTTGATTGGTTATTTTTAAGGGGATTTTAGTGATCAAACGAGTAATTCCCCAAACAATTTTTAATAAACCCCAAGTTGTATTTGCCAAGGGTATAGACCGCAAGGAGCGCAGATCTGCTTTAAACCATTCTTTTAATCGTCGGGTGCTACCTTCTACTTTTTCTAATAGAATTCTTAATTCCCGGTAATCTTGTTGCCATAGATAGAGTTGGTAACGCAATCGTTGCTGCCAGGGTTGTTTTGGCTTGGGTGAAACAGGAATAAGAGATTTTTCCTCTTCGATATTGACTGGCTGGTTAAACCAGTCGACTTCAAAAGCTTTGATGATTTTGATATTTTCAATTGCTAAAGAATCATTTAGAACTTTGTTGGCAATGATAATTGGTTCATAACCCTTTCTTTCTGCTGCTTCTGCCACAGCAATACTGCATTCATAATGGTGTCCTTGCAGGTTACACAGGGAATGATCAATAACAACAAATTTCTTCATTACTGGAAAAAAATAAAAGTGGCTCTTCTCCAGTTCGGTGGGAATGGAGAAGCCAGTCAACCTAGATAACTAGGGTATAACTACGGCAAGTCAGCTACTGCTTAGTGGCCATATTTAATTAGTAAACTAAGCTAAGCAAGGTTAGCTAATGCCTAACTTGGTCAATAGCGGTAGGCGATCGCGATTAAAATCCTCTGCTACATTTTTGAGATGTTCTAAATTTTCAGCTTCTGTTTCCAAGGTTTTTCCTTCCTTAATAATTTTCTTGCCTTGATTGGAAAGTATTTGCCAGATAAATTGGGGGCCATCCTGTTTACGTTCTCTCGCTAATAGCAGTAGTTGTTCCAGACGATTGACAGCAACGCCTGTGCCAATTAGGGGAGAAGCTAAAAATGTCATTTCATCGCTGTAGAGAGATTTTGCTTTGACGGCACTGTTAAAGGTATCGGTGGATTTTTGTCTTTGTTTACGTACTGTTTCATTTACCGCAGGATGGACATAGCCAATGCCGGTCATGAGAATTAAGGCTTGGTAAAGGCTGTTTAAGGTAATATCCTTCGTTTTACCATCTTTTTGCAGTTCTCCCAGGGTCAGAGGACCATTCTCTAGGGCTTCACAAATGGGGCGATAAACATTTTCCTGGAGCTGCACTTCCCCCAAAGGAAATTGATGTTTAAATTTGATTGATTTGAGGGATGTTACCAGAGCAAAACGCAGACCTTGTAGGGCCCGTAAGTGTTCTTGGGGTAACAGAGAAAGTTTACCTCGGGTAAAAATATCTCGCCGGAACTGGGTATTTAAGAAGAAATCCCGTACTACCTCCCGAAAAATTGGATCCGTTACTTGGGATAGTTGAGTTTGGGCCGCGCTGGATAAATTCACTGCGTCCACATAGTCAATCAGATGGGCCGACCCCATAAAATTAAGTTTTGCTTCCTCCAACTCCTTGGCTACTTCATCAAAATAAAAAGCATTCCATTCTTCATTAAAATACTCGTGGGCTAAATAATAGCGGTTTTGCTCTTTGAGTTTTTCCAAGCGGGGTTTTAAAATCGGATTCTGAGTGAAATAAGTAGCCTTCGCTTCCAACATTTGCTCGGTAAAACCTAGAGCTTTTTCGATACGACTAAGAATAGGTTCAGATGAGCTGCGCCCGTAACGAAGCATCAGAGCTTGCATGGGTCGGGCCGCGGCCCAGCCAGGCAGGGTGTTATAGGAAATGTAGACCAAGCCTCCCACTTTTAGCTTTTGACGGATGAAGTTAACGATCGCCTGGCGGTTCCCTGGCGTAATCCAACTGTAGATACCATGGAGAACAATAAAATCAAATTGAGGTAAATCCTGATTAATAAATTCCTCAAAACTATCGTCAAAAAAGTGGACATTTTTAGTGCCAGCTGTTTCCGCTAAAGTGCGGGCTTCAACAATGTGATTGGGGTTAAAATCATTGGCGTAAAACTGAGCTTGGGGATAACAGCTTGCTAACAAATTGGTAGAATAACCCCGGCCACAAGCTAGTTCGCAGTAATTAAAGTTCTTTTCCAAATGGGGAGATTGTAGGGACTTGAGGGTGGCGGCTAGGGCTAATTTGAGGGGACTTAGTTCCCCATAAAAACCACAGGTATAGTTAACTTCTAGGACGTAGCCCTCATTCCAAGTCATGGCTTCTGATTTTCCATAGGGGTCAAGATTAGCCCTTAGCTTACAAGAAACCTATAACTTTAGACAAATAAGAAAAGCTAATCCCTCATAATATAGCCTTTTTCCGGTTCCCCCCAACGGTGGGGGATGAGGGGGGTTAATCCGGATCGACTTCGATTGTTCCAATTTTTCTGGGGTAGCCAAAAAAAATAAGTGAGCCTGGCTACCCACCAGACCCACCAATCTAACCTCCGCTAAAAATCAAACAATACATGATAACCATTAATGCTAAAACCTTTATCAAAATCACTTAACTTACCCTTATAACTCCAAAGCTCACAACTACAATAACCATCCTTATCCCATGGAAACCTTTTCCATTTACTCAAACCATCTTTAATAAAGACTAAATCACCAATCAACTTAACCTCTAACTTTTTACCATTTGATAAAATCATGTAAACCATGCTAAAATCTCCATTAAATCAAATTACAATTTTTAGGTAGTTTCTAGAATTTAAACTCTAAAAACTACCTATTTTTATTTTACCAATTTTTAAATATCTAAATCCTCCCAAAAACTACTCAATTTATCAATCAATTCAACCTTTTTAAACTTTTTATAATTCTTAATTTTTCCACTACTCAACTTATACAAATTTCTTATTCCTAACTTACTTAATTTCTCCTTATAAATCTCAATCATATCCTCATCATCCAAAAAATACTTAATACTCTTAACTTCTTCAACTACACTAAAACCAACACTATTTCCACTTAAAACATTACAATTCACACTTTCAACCTTATTTTTACTCTTTCCATAAATACCCCAACTAAAAAACACAAAAATCAAACAAAACAAAAACAAATCTAACATAATCAAAATCCTCAATCAAATTACATATTTTTCTTATCATTTCCAAAATTTATATCTTTCTTCGTTGCGTCCTAGTGTCAAGGGTCTAGCTAATCTTGGCGAGTTATCTTTTCTTGGCAAATACGGTCGCTGGTTATTTTTCTTAGTGAGGAACGAACTTAGAAAAATTTCAGCTAGCCTATTTGCTTAGAAAAAGTTAGAGCCTTAGATTAACTCCCTTGACACGGGTTAAAAATGATACAATGGAAAACAATTTGGATACCCTTCAAGTGCAAGAAATTAAGTCGAAATTTAGAAGATCAGCAAAGACTATTCCCATCAAACCAGTACATACAGACAACCCTTTCTCTCCTCTCCTTTCTCTCCTCTCCTTTCTCTCTCTGCAATCCCCTACTAGATTTTTTTACCCCAAGAAAAAAACAAAAGCGGGTTCCAAAGAAAATCACGTTTTTTTCCGGTCAGTATTTTTGCCAGTGATAGAAAAGGTTTAGACGTAAGAAAAAAACCAAAATAAAAAGCACATCCTTAAAGAGGCAAATTTCACTTGTTTAAATTTGCCAAATATTAAACGTGCAACCTACTCCCGATTTTCGACGAATCTGCTAAAATTCCTAAACGGTAAAAAAATCGTAATAAACCGAGCTTTGCTCGTCCTTAGCTGTCTTGCTTTCCGGTTCCCCCACACGGGGGGTTAGGGGGGTGGGGAGGAGTCCACAAAGTTCCCCCCTGGGGGGGGTTAGGGGGGGTCGGATAATAAATCGACGGGTACTTCGCTTTTGATTTTATTACTCTAGATTTTCATTAGGTTCTGTTTCAAGATATTGGGTAAATACTTTTTCATCTGAACGGTAATATTCACAATTTGTTGCCATATTTGAACTTCCATTTTTTCTTAAAAACTTGCAGTAAATGGCTTGTTCCCATCCTTGTGCATGATATCTACATAAATAACAATTTTTTATTTTAATCTTTTTGTAATAAGCTTCAATTACCTTAGCTTTATAAAGCTGACTCATTAAGTATCCGCTTGTATAATAGTCATAATTTTTAAGCATTTCTTTATATATTACATATCCAATATTGACTACCTCTTCCAATTTTTTGTGCTGTAAAATAGCGCTTGCTCCATTTTTGCGAACAACAAACAAAGTGTATCTCACATCTGATTTAGCATAGGGCATAATTCCATATTTACACACTCCATTACAGTATCCATCATATTTGTCTTTTTTAAAATTATAAAATTTAACATCTTCACACTCTCCTAATTCACATGAATCTATAATTTTTATATCATCTTCATTTTTTATTGCAAATTCAATAATTTTATATTTTGAAGTTAGTTTTTTTTCTTCACAACTATGAGTTGCATATACTTCAAAAAATATTTTTTCGCCATTATTTGCTGTAAGTAATATGTCCGGTATAAATTTTTCTATTCTCTCTTCAATTTGAATATTTTTAAAATATTTTGTTATGTCAAATTCATTTAAAGTTTCTCCTTCATATAAACAGTCTTCTAAAAACTCGTTTTTATAAAAATCACATATTTTTCTCATTGTCAATCTAATCAAGAATTGTTTTCCGGTTTTTAAACAATTTTGATAAGTTTCATAAAATTTAAATTTTGCTAATTTGTGTAAATAACTCTCCGGAGAACATTCAATTTCTTGAATAACCTTGTGGCGAAAATGTTTAGCCCTTTTAGAACCTAAAACTGTAATCATTTCATGTCCGCAGCTAATGCAAGTAAATTTTTCATGTTTATTCTGTTCTTCTTTGGTGATTTTATTAACATCTATGATTTCTTGAAGGGAATTAAATGCGAATTTGTATTTAATCATAATTTCAATCTCCTTTGCTACGCTCTGGGCCAAAATTAAGGGGAGTGCCGAGATAAAAACAGACCCTGGGCATCAAACAGAGCCTTTCGCCGATCCACATCCTTCCGCCGCCAAAGCGTAGGGAAAGAAAAATAATCACTAAACTGATACCAATAGTAACAACCTTGTGCTTAATACTCATGATTAATTACCAAAAACTCTGATAGGGTTAAGGGGTCTAATGGGGGGTGCTTTAACATCCTCCATCGTTAGAATTTTTAAATTATTAGCTTTTAAAGTTTCGTATAAATACTTGTCTTGGTAATCCTGGGTAAAACTAATGACCGTCTTTAAATTATTTAACTCAGTGTATAACCTCCAACTAATAAAAAATGAAACAATTAAAAAGAAAGTCAAAACATAAAGATAAAGAGTTTTCAAACTAACACTAGATTTGTTTTTCATGATTAAAATCCTCAAAAATATTTAACTGATTAGACTCTTCATTTACAAGAGATTGGGGTCTTGTAGGCATTCTTCTGTATCTTTCAATGCCACAATTAGGACAGAAAAAAATTTTGTAATAAAATCCTAATCTTTCCTCATAAAAACACTGAACTGTTTTAGTATTGATTGGGTGCTGGCAATTATGACAATTAAAAATCATTAGCCTAATAACTCCGATAAATCAATAGGTTTGGTTTTCCCCCTGCCATTACGGTGGTGGGGTTTTCTGGCTTCCTCCTTAAGCTTTTCTTCTTGCTTGTGCTGTTCTGCTTCAAAATAAGCCCTTGATAATTCCTGCCAGTCGTCCGGTCTTTCTATCAATAAACATTGGTCAAGAGTGCTGATAATGTTTAAATTTTTATTGTCAATAATGTCTAATCTAGTGAAAGAATTGAAACAATTAAAAATCTGCTTGTCTGCTCCGGTTAAAGCTCCTGAGAAAGTATCAATGGCATAGGCAAACCTCGTCTTGATACCATTGGTTCTAGCTTTGGGATTGTAATACCATTCCTTAAAAGTAGCGGCATCAAAAATGTGTACGTTCTTAAACTTTAGCTCAGGTCTTCTCATCTTCTTGTTCCAAAATGTCATTCCCGAACAATACCAAAAGAACTGGGTTAATAACCTTAACTGCTTGTCGATTTGCTCATCAAATTGGGCACAGTAAATTAAATCAACCCCATCTTTCCTTGATTGAGCAAGATCCGATAATAATTCCTTTGGTGTCTTAGCAAATTCTCTGGCATTAAGAAAAATACCAGCTTCATCTAACAACACAACACTTTCAGGAATCATCAAATCTTGTAAATTTTCTGGGTTGATAATCCAACTAATTCCTCTACC
Organism: Synechocystis sp. PCC 6714; assembly: GCF_000478825.2. Lineage (NCBI taxonomy): Bacteria > Bacillati > Cyanobacteriota > Cyanophyceae > Synechococcales > Merismopediaceae > Synechocystis > Synechocystis sp. PCC 6714. The sequence goes on from NZ_CP007542.1 coordinate 1,299,474, forward strand.
CTTCTCAATTTGCTCCTTTAAAAAAGGAAGCATAGGTTTAAAGGTAAACTTTTTGGGCTTTTTACCAATTGCCTTCTTAAAACTGCTTGATAGAACATAAATTAGTTTGTGTAACTCATATCTAAAGCTCCCTAAAAAACTGTCAAGATAAGCAGGTAAACAAGCATAACGGTAAACCTCCTTAACATTTAAGGCAAAATTAGCAACGATCTGCTTTTCTCGTTTGTCAGCATACATTAGCCCATACTTGAGCTGACTATGGGATTTTCCTGAGCCAATAGCGCCAAAAATACCAATAATTGTCATGTTGCTTTAAAGGGAATTAACTTGTAAATCTTGATTATTAAAGCTAAGCCTCCTAATTCAATAAAAGTGTTTAAAACTGCTCTGATAACTGCCGTTCCCACTAGGGGGACAGCTTCTCCTAAATCGCTGGCAATATTGCTTAACTTAAGGTTTTCAGGGGTTGAGGGTAGAACATTAGCTACGGCATCTACCACAGCATTAATTCCAGCATTGATAGCACCAAAGGGATTGGTTATGACTGCCACTAAAAAACTGTAGGTAGTGGCAAATAGTTCTAGTAGGGCTTGAGGCCAAGGCTTAACAGTGACATTAACGCTGATGTCTTGACCATCATTTTCAATGACTGCGCTAGCATCTGGTGTGGGTGGTGCGTCCTGGGCGCTGGCAACTCCTGTAATTAGCAAAATGATGAAAATAATCACAAAAACTATGATTAGATTCTTTGATAAAACATGAGAGCCACGGCAATTTGTGCCGGAATTTTTACTGCCATGATAATGTCTCTTAGAATACATAATTGTATATTCTCTCCAAAAAATTCATAGGTTGGACAATCACCACCAGAGTTTCCCCCAGTGGTAGAGCCGAGCATATCAAAGGGAAATTTCGTGCTTAACTCATCAATTGCATTAGTTAGAAAAAATGGTTGGTCACTGAAGTCAAATTGGGGTATATCTAAAGTCTCTTCCTCCTGAGCTAATGATGGGAGAGTGATGGTGATAACAATAGTTGCCGCTACTGCTAGAGCTTGAAGAAAAAGTAGATTACTACTGCTATTTCGAGAGGAATTTTTAGGGAAAGAATAGCGTCTCTTAGAAAACATAGCTCTGTGGTTTGTTCAAAAAAAGTGTAGGTTGGGCAATCTGGTAAACCTTCAGGTAATGGGCCTCCGAGCATATCAAAGGGAAACTTATCTTTAAATTTGTTTTGAGCATTGGTAACAAAAAATTGTCCATTGAATTGTGGTGGTGGTGGTGGGTCAAACTTTTGCAGAAAAGTAAAGATTCTTAGGAAAAAAATTTTGGGTTCTTCTGGTTCCTCCGGTGGTTCAGGCTCATCAGGTGGATCTGGTTCCTCTGGATTGTCCGGTGGAGGATCTGGATTATCCGGTGGGGGGTCTGGAGTATCCGGTGGAGGATCTGGAGTATCCGGTGGGGGGTCTGGAGTATCCGGTGGGGGGTCTGGAGTATCCGGTGGGGGTTCTGGAGTGTCCGGTGGAGGATCTGGAGTGTCCGGTGGAGGATCTGGAGTATCTGGTGGAGGATCTGGAGTATCTGGTGGAGGATCTGGATTATCCGGTGGGGGGTCTGGATTATCTGGTGGAGGGTCTGGGTTATCCGGTGGCGGATCTGGTGTTGGGGTTGTAGTCGGTGATGGTCCAGGGCTGGGGGACTCTGAAGGAGAAGGACTGGGAGCTGGGGTTGTAGTCGGTGACGGTGATGGGTCTGGAGACTCCGACGGTGAAGGACTAGGGCTTGGTGTGGTAGTTGGTGATGGTGATGGGCTGGGAGATTCCGTTGGAGAAGGACTGGGAGTTGGTGAAGGTGAAGGATTAGGATCTGGATTGCCAGGGCTGGGCCATGGGTCAGGTTCAGGGTCAGGATTCGGGTCTGGTGATTCTGAAGGTGAAGGACTAGGGCTTGGGGTTGTAGTTGGTGACGGTGATGGACTGGGGGTTGGTGAAGGTGAAGGATTAGGATCTGGATTGCCAGGGCTGGGCCATGGGTCAGGTTCAGGGTCAGGATTCGGGTCTGGGGACTCTGAAGGAGAAGGGCTGGGAGTTGGCGTTGTGGTTGGTGAAGGTGAAGGACTAGGGCTTGGGGTTGTAGTTGGTGACGGTGATGGACTGGGGGTTGGTGAAGGTGAAGGATTAGGATCTGGATTGCCAGGGCTGGGCCATGGGTCAGGTTCAGGGTCAGGATTTGGGTCTGGGGACTCTGATGGAGAGGGACTGGGAGCTGGGGTTGTAGTTGGTGATGGGCCAGGGCTAGGGGACTCTGATGGAGAGGGACTGGGAGCCGGGGTTGTGGTTGGTGTAGACCCAGGACTAGGAGATTGCGTTGGTGTAGGCCCAGGACTGGGGGATTCCGTTGGTGTAGGCCCAGGGCTGGGGGATTCCGTTGGTGTAGGTTCAGGACTGGGGGATTCCGTCGGTGTAGGCTCAGGGCTGGGGGATTCCGTTGGTGTAGGCTCAGGGCTGGGAGATTCCGTTGGTGTAGGCTCAGGGCTGGGAGATTCCGTTGGTGTAGGCTCAGGGCTGGGAGCTGGGGTTGTGGTTGGTGAGGGTTCTGGCTCAGGTTGGGTTTGGGGTCTGCAAGGAAAAGGAACTATGCCAGGTTCACCGGGAAAAACAATAATTCCGGGTGCTCCAGGAAAAGTGCTAGGGGGACAATTTGGTGCTTCTGGTGTGTCGATCGCTGGTGCTATACCTGCCTTAATTAATCCATCTAAAGTAGGAATAAATAGATTATTAATAACAGGAACAGCTTGGGGTAAAGGTGTAGGCTGGGGGATTATGTCATCTAGATTATTCTCGACAAAATCCCTAACGCTATTGAATAGAGAATCAAATAAATCTCCCGTAAATTCTCCAATTGCTTCGATAATGTCATCTACGATTGATTTACCGTCTTGCCTTCTTACCCGTATATTTCTTATTTCTGCTTTTCCTCCCCAGTATCCGTTGTAATAGCATCCCGTGCTTACTTGATCTTTATTTGGCCCTGATTCAACTGTCCATGAGGCAAAATTTTGACTGTAATCATTTTTCCCATTCAATATTAGTTTTCCTACCGGACCATTTATTACTACTTGTGATATTTGCCATCCTCCGCTAACCTCTATCACTCCTACATAAGGGTGCCATAATCTAGTTCTGCATTCTGCGGTGAAAATATAAGTTTTATTTGTTTTGCCCGTCCACTGACTGCAATCAGCATTTAGACAAATAGTAGCTAAGGCATTTCTCAACGGGTCGCCATCTAAATTAACATCTACAGTATTTCTATTAACTAAATCAGCAAGCTTAATTGCACTTCCTGTCACTAAGCCCGTTCTAGTAATTTCCCAACCTAATTGACTTGCACATATAGCATTGGCTACACAAGCATCCAAAGAAGTAACAAAAGCTTCTGCGGGTCGATTACTAACTCCAATAAAGATAGAAATAGTCATTAAAAACAGAACAAAAAAAGAAACAATTCTATTGGTTAGCTTTCGTCTGTTCTTGTATAAACTCTTCTTAAACTTATTAAAAATAATGGGTAACTTATAAAAAGCAGATTTCATAAGCTACCCTCCTAGTAATTTGCTCTGGCTAAAATCAGCAATTAACCTTTGGTTGTCATGCGGTTGACTTGCTTAACAGCAATACGGAAGCCCATAGCAGTCATAACGATTGCGGCCACTCCGGCAGTTACTCCACCAATGGCGCTTACGGTATCAGCTACAGCAGAGGTGTCAGCTTTGGCAACAGTGGGAATGGTCAAGCTGGCTAGAATAGCACTTCCGATTAGGATTTTCTTGTCAAAATCGCTTAATTGAAGTTTGAAAGATTGCATTGGTTTAATCTCCAATAAAGAATAGAGCTTAGCTTTCGGCTAAACAAACCCTCCCAACTACCCACTGTTATTAAATTCTGATTAATTGGCTAAATCTTATAGAAAAAGTAAGCCGCTACAGTAAGGGCTAAAGTAGTGCCAAAAATAACTAAACCTGCGCTAGTTCCCCACTCATAACCAGACTGTAAAGTGCTGTTTATCTGGCTTAAATCAGAATTGGCTAAAATCAACATACTTAACCTCTGGTAAAGGATTTAACAACAAATACAATGACCATAACTCCCATTAAAGCGGTAGCATACTTAGCGCCTTCAGTTAAGATTTTAGCGGCGGTTTCCTGTCCAAAATTACTGGGTAAATTTAGATTGGTAGCGTAATAAAATTGATAAATCATAATCTGTAAATAATTCCAGTAAGAAAAGATAAACTGCCATGGATTACTACAGCCTTAAAAAGACTTATGGCTAAATTCCAGTGTTCAGCTATACATAGAGTGTCAATTGTGGTGTTAGGGTTTCCTGCTCCGGGGTTAGCATTTGGATTTTGTGCTAATAACAAAATTCCGTCAAAAATGTGGCTTATATCCATACGTATTTCCTGATTACGATTACAATCCAAGCGGTGGTGTACATTGATAGAAATGGGGCTGAAAAAGTAGCTTCAATGGCTTGCTGTAGGCTTGTAACTTTTTCGATGTAGTTCGTGCAATCCTGATAATACGCATCGGAACATCCGGTAATGATTAGAGATCCGGTGTATAAGCTTAAGCTTGTCCATAGTGTGCGGTTCCTCATGGGACTAGGCGGCAAGGTCTGCCATGTTTAATTGCTCGATGGGATTCATGTCAGCAATGCGTTCCATTTCTTGTCCTTTGGTATCACGGACAGATTTAAACTCTGCTTCATACCAACCGGGGATAAATTGGAGGTTGTTAAAATTCCAATGTTCAAAAGTTTCCTCAATTGCCAGATAGCCATAAGCTTTCCCCTTTTCGCTTAAAGCTTCCATCTCTCCCATAGGGTCAATTAAATAGGTGACAAGGCCTTTCCATTGCTCCATCTTGACCATCTTTGCTCCAATCAGAAGAATCTCCTCTCGTTCGGGAAACTTGATCTTCTTAAGCAAATTGGCTCTGATGGGGATTAGGTTGTAGCCTTTTTCGCCTAACTTTTTCTTTGGAGTGCGTCGGCGCTCAATTTCATAGATTCCGGGTGCATCTGAGAAATCTTCGATCCTTAAAGCAGAATTTCTGAGGTTAATTCTCATAGGTTGATAACCCTTGATTACCCCGTCGTTAGTTCGTTCAAGATTCATCACTTGGATAAAACCAGACTTGATGGTTTCCCCTTCGATGACATATTCCTCTTGGGAAGCGCCAATAACTAAATATTTGGAAGTACTAAGCATAGGGTTGTTCTCGTTGTTCTTGTAGGTAATTAATCCAAGCTAAATGGTGTTCTTGGAGCCTTTCGCTAGAGCGTTCGGCTATGCGGCTAATACTTTTAGTAAATTCAGTCTGTCCGAGACCGAAATACATAACAGCAAAAGTGGGCCCTGCTTGTCGCTCCAACCAATCCAAGGCTCTTTCTAGGGTGGGTTCGTCTCTGGGCTTTCTGAGCCGGCATTGGCCAATCTCTTTGACAAACTGCTCCCAAAATCGGTATCTCTTATCGTGGTTACTGTTGCTCCCAGGCTTAATAAAATCAAGAGTTCCGGTTAAAAACTTTCCTCCTGCTCGAATATCTCTTTTTTCGATAATCTCATCGGCACAAAATTCCGCATAATCTCCACGCAGTAATAATTCCCAACGGTCGGCGGGGATACCGTGCATAAATTCAGCGTTGTAGAATTTGACGATCTTTTCAGAGCTACCAAAAATACAAGTCCCTATTGGTTCCTCTCCCTTGACTGCCTTAGACTCGATAAATTTAAAACTATCTAAGCCTTTGTAGTGCTTCTTTTCTGCTAGGGCTTGTATCTTTTTTTGGCTGATGCGCCGCTTTTCGTCATCAATGGCAATGTCAATGCGGGTAAGCTTTTTAAGCCTCTCTTTGATAAGCTCTAAGCTCTTTAACTGATCCGTAAACTCCCAGCAAATAGTACCGGGAAACTGTAAATGGCAGTCGATGTAATCATCATGGACGGTAAAGCCTCCCCATAATCCCTTAACTGAGCGAATACGGTTGTTAAACTTTCTGCCAATAGTCACTCCTTCCTGGTCAAAAAAACATTTGTCCCCTGTGACCATGCCCGCTTGTACTTCCTCCAAAAAGCTCTCCAACTGGCGAAACTCTGAAAAACGGGCCATGCCTTGCAGGTAGTCAATGCCAATGCTGAGGTGCTTAGGGGCCATAACTGGGTAAAAGAGAATAAACCAATAAAAAATTTCACGGGCGTGCTAACAGCCCTCTAGAAATACCGGGATTCAATGCCAGCCACAGTAAAAAAAAAGTCCCATCGCCGCAATAGGACAAATGAAACTGGATAACTAAGCCTTATAACCTGACTGCTAATGCCGAGACCAACAGCGTTAGCGCCCGATTTAAGCCTGTTTAAGTAACTTTCTGTCGTTCTCTTTATTTCCCCCCCAATCTTCTCGATAGCTCCCGCACCCGTGTAATTAAATCATTTGTCTTAGTCATCTGATTATTTAAATCTTCTACTGATTTTTCTAACTCTGTCGCTAATTCTGCTAAGTCCTTAGCGGCTATGGCTAGTGTTACTGTACTGGAATTGATTAATGTCTCTAAATAGGTACTGTGCTTCATATCTGCGGCGTGGGCTCCGATGCGGATCATCTCAACGGTGCTGGGCTTGAGACTAAACCCTTTGACGATGCGGGTTTCACCACTACCTAACTTTCTACCTCTTTTAGCCATAGTTTTTTCCTTTTTGTAAAGAAATGTAAAACTTCTGTAAATTCTTTATAAAAATTTGACAAGTAGTTTTTTTTTTTTATAATACACCACGTCGAACATAGCATAAATTTTTGCCCTTTGCCTAGGTCTTACCTATGTCTCCTCCTGATATAGATTCCTCTACCCACTACTTCTGCTCTTGTGGTGCTCGTCTTGGGTCTCCAGACTTTGATGGGCTATGGTCTGCGGAGCATAATACTTTGTGTCCTTGGGTTCGAGACCATGCTTCTAGGATTGTTAATGCTTTAGAGATTGATGATCCTATTCATATTGATCAGGTTCTTAGTGATGTTATTGCTAATTCTCCTTCTTATATTTCTCATGTTTCTCCTCTTCGTAGTAAAGATATAGAATCTCTTCTTTTTTTTATTTTTATGTAGATAGTTAATCCTTCCCTACTGACCTCTGAGCTTAGGTTGAGGGGTCACTAGGGACGGAGTAGCTTCCCGTCTCATCGGTTAGTTAGCTAATAGAATGATTTACAAGAAAGTTGCTTTATTGCCTCGCCCCTTTATGTCGGACTATTAACTAGCTAGCTACCCAATAAGCTTAAGAGTAAACTGTCTTGTATTTATAGGTTTCTGGCTTCTATTGGGATTAATTTAAAGCTAACTTTCTCTTTCCTATTGGAGACAATTTAATAATGAGAATTGCAGGTCTTGACATTTGTAAAGGCTACGCTGTGGCATGGATTCTTGATGAGCTTCCTGCTGATCCTAAGCAAGTTTGGAAACACGGCTTTAGGTCACGGTTCAAAAAGCCATCTGATGATCCTTATACCTTCTGGTTTTGCCATGATGTTTATCGCACTCAAGATGGTGAAAGGGTTTTAGATGTGCGGGGTATTGATACTTTCCTCAGTTGGGAGGTTGATGCTATTGCCTTAGAACCTACGGGCCTTCATTACTCAATGTTCATTTCTAAGGTTTGTGAATCTCACGGTATTAAGGTTTTCTGGGTGAATCACCATAGCTGTAGAAACTGGCGACAAACCCACGGACTACCAGATAAGAATGATATTGCTGATGCTTATGCGCTCTGTGCTTATACTCAAACCTTTAAAGATTACTGGCGCTATTTCATCCGTTTTGAGAATGGGTCAATTGCTAAAATTCGGGACTTATATCACTTAAGAAAATTTTGTATAAAGATGTCTGTTAAGGCTTCTAATCGGGCCCAGCATCATCTAGCCTTTGATTTCCCTGAGTCTGCTTCTCTCTACTCCGATCCTGTTGGTAAAGCTTCTGATGGTCGTAGGCCATTGCTTTCTGTAGTTGCTGGTCATGAGCGGGGTACTCGTAGGTCTCCTTGGGTCAATCGTCTTAATAATTCCATTGCTAGGGAATATGGCATAGAGCTTTCAGATCCTTCTATTTATCTTGCTGGTTTGACTGATGACTTTGATTTAAAGGTCAATGAAATTAACAGCAGGCTCTCTGAGCTGGTTTATTCTCCCCAGTTTGCGGGTTATAACTTTGTCTTTGATCGATTTAATTTTGGTGTTCCTTTGCGGGGTCTACTTCTTACTCTTATTTATCCCTTCTCTGAGCGTTTTACTGGTTCTTCTCTTCCTGCGTTTAAACGTCGTATAGGGTTGGCAAGGGTAGAAACGCAGTCAGGGACTAGCATCAAAGGTTCTAAGACTGGTTCTAGTTCTTCTATTTGTCGGGCTGAGTTCTATTGCTGGGTTAGTTCCCAGTTCAAGCTTGGTGCTAAGACTCAATACTCTGAACAGTTGCAAAGGATTAAGGACTATCACGATGAGAAAACCGCTCAGCTAAAGGCAGATCCTGAAAAGTTGGCTTTGCAGGCGGCCGCTAAATACCAAGCTCGTTTACGGTCTGAGATGTTTAACTCTCTCTCGTCTTCTGGTCTGATGACGGTTAATCAGGTTAAAGCTCTGCTCTCGGAAATTGACTGGTCTGCTAAGGTGCCTGCTGGTATGGCTAAAAATAATCTAGTAGGTAACTTGGTCATTAACAAGACTGGAGGCTACGCAGCTAAGCTTCTCTACCGTGCTCTAGATGAAGTTAGGGAGACTCTCGATATTACTGATTAATTCTGGCTTATAGGGGTCTTTTCTTAAGATCCCTTATTTAGTCTGTAAATTAGTGGATTAGAGTAAAGGGGCTTTGGGGCCTAGCTTAATCAAACTGATTTTTAGATTCAAGCATTTTCCCTAATTTTTCTGGGCAAAGGGTTCAACCTCTGTGGTCTGGGACAAAAATACTTTTAGTAAACCAGATTTCCTAGTTAGTAAAGGGTAAACCCCACTGATTAATCGGGAAAACCCGCCTTACTGACCATGGAGTTATGCTCCTAGAATTATGGTTGTAGCCCTCACACAGCTAATCTACACTCGATATAGAAAATTTTATGCAACCTACAGACCCTAACAAATTTACGGAAAAAGCCTGGGAGGCGATCGCCAAAACACCGGAGATAGCCAAGCAGTATCGGCAACAGCAAATTGAAACAGAACATTTACTCAAAGCTTTGTTGGAGCAGAATGGCCTGGCCAGTAGTATTTTCAATAAGGCGGGGGTGAGTGTGCCCCGGGTGCTCGACCAGGTGGATAATTTCATTGATCAACAGCCAAAATTAAGCAATCCCACCGAATCTATTTACCTAGGCCGTAGTCTCGATAAATTATTAGATAATGCCGAAAAAGCCCGCTCCAAGTATGGGGATGATTTCATTTCCATTGAACATTTAATGACCTCCTACAGCCAGGATGATCGTTTTGGCAAAAATTTATATCGGGACCTTGGCTTAAGCGATAGCAAACTAACAGATATTATTAAACAAATTAGGGGAACTCAAAAAGTGACTGATCAAAATCCAGAAGGTAAATACGAATCCCTCGAAAAATATGGACGAGACTTAACTGAATTGGCCCGGGAGGGTAAGCTAGATCCCGTCATTGGCCGGGACGAAGAAGTACGCCGTACCATCCAGATCCTTTCCCGTCGGACTAAAAATAACCCTGTATTAATTGGGGAACCAGGGGTCGGTAAAACGGCGATCGCCGAAGGCTTGGCCCAAAGAATTATTAACCATGATGTACCGGAATCGTTGCGAGACCGGAAACTAATTTCCCTCGACATGGGAGCATTAATTGCCGGAGCCAAATACCGGGGAGAATTTGAAGAAAGACTGAAAGCGGTACTTAAGGAAGTTACCGACAGCCAAGGGCAAATTATTCTCTTTATTGACGAAATTCATACCGTTGTCGGCGCTGGAGCAACCCAAGGGGCCATGGATGCGGGCAACTTATTAAAACCGATGTTGGCCAGGGGAGCTTTGCGTTGTATTGGGGCCACAACTTTGGATGAATATCGCAAATATATCGAAAAAGACGCAGCATTAGAAAGACGTTTCCAAGAAGTTTTAGTGGACGAACCCAATGTGTTGGATACCATTTCTATTCTGCGGGGATTAAAAGAACGTTATGAAGTACATCATGGGGTAAAAATTGCCGATAGCGCCCTCGTGGCGGCGGCCATGTTGTCCAATCGCTATATCAGTGACCGCTTTTTACCGGATAAGGCCATCGACCTAGTGGATGAAGCAGCGGCCAAACTAAAAATGGAAATTACCTCCAAACCGGAAGAATTAGATGAAGTAGACCGCAAAATTCTTCAACTAGAAATGGAGCGGTTATCTTTACAGCGGGAAAATGATCCTGCTTCCAAAGAGCGGCTAGAAAAATTGGAAAAAGAGTTGGCTGATTTTAAAGAAGAACAGTCTAAACTTAATGGCCAATGGCAATCGGAAAAAACAGTTATTGATCAAATTCGTACTGTTAAGGAAACCATTGACCAAGTTAACTTAGAAATCCAGCAAGCCCAACGGGATTACGATTACAATAAAGCGGCGGAGTTACAGTATGGCAAGTTAACTGATTTACAACGGCAAGTGCAAGCCTTGGAAACCCAATTGGCAGAGCAACAAACCTCTGGAAAATCTCTGTTACGGGAAGAGGTTTTAGAGTCTGATATTGCTGAAATTATCTCGAAATGGACTGGTATTCCCATCAGTAAATTGGTGGAATCGGAAAAGGAAAAACTACTTCATTTGGAAGATGAACTACACGGCCGAGTAATTGGCCAAGATGAAGCGGTAACTGCTGTCGCAGAAGCTATTCAACGTTCCCGAGCTGGTCTTTCCGATCCCAATCGTCCTACGGCTAGCTTTATTTTCCTGGGCCCCACCGGGGTAGGGAAAACTGAGTTGGCTAAGGCTTTGGCGAAAAATTTATTCGATACCGAAGAAGCCCTGGTGCGAATCGATATGTCGGAATACATGGAAAAACACGCCGTTTCCCGTTTAATGGGGGCCCCTCCGGGTTATGTGGGCTATGAAGAAGGGGGACAATTGACGGAAGCTATTCGCCGCCGGCCCTACTCTGTCATTCTCTTTGATGAGATTGAAAAAGCCCATGGGGATGTGTTTAATGTCATGCTACAAATTCTGGATGATGGTCGTTTAACCGATGCCCAGGGCCATGTGGTGGACTTCAAAAATACGATTATTATTATGACCAGTAACCTGGGCTCCCAATATATTCTAGATGTGGCGGGTGATGATAGTCGCTATGAAGAAATGCGGAGCCGAGTTATGGATGTAATGCGGGAAAATTTCCGCCCAGAATTCCTTAATCGGGTGGATGAAACGATTATTTTCCATGGCTTACAACAATCCGAATTACGATCCATTGTTCAAATTCAAATTCAATCTTTGGCTTCCCGTTTAGAGGAACAAAAATTAACTTTGAAGTTGACGGATAAAGCCCTGGATTTCCTAGCCGCCGTGGGCTATGACCCCGTTTATGGAGCCCGACCTTTAAAACGAGCAGTCCAAAAATATCTAGAAACGGCGATCGCCAAAGGTATTTTACGGGGGGACTATAAACCCGGCGAAACCATTGTGGTGGATGAAACCGACGAACGACTGAATTTTCAAAGTTTAAAGGGGGATTTAGTCGCCGTTTAGGGATTTCTGTTCCGTCAATTCGGGGAGATTGAAGCTAATCTCCCGACGCAAGACCACACGTGCTAGGAGTTGTGGTTCTAACTACCACTTGTTGGTGCCCCGTACTCCTCAACAAGCTGGTCACGGCTATTTCTGCCTGCTCGTTGGCTTGGTCCAGAATGCCTTGCTCACAGGCCGCTGCTGTGATTTTACTGAGGGTCTCTCGTTGGGCCAGGCTTTGTAACTCCGGTGCAGTGTCGGGTCCTAAATTTAAAAATCCCCGGTCGTATTGGTAAATGCGAGAACGAGCTACGTCAACCTTCTGGTCTAAAATTTTGGGCGCAGGTAGGGTGACAATCAATTCTTCTCCCCTTCGCTCTATGTCCTGTTCATTTAACTGGGCCAGGTCAATGCCCGCTCGCACTTCTCCATAGCCAATATACAGTAAATTTGTCCGGCCTAGGGTGAGAGTACCCCATTGTCGTTCCTGGCTGGTGGGTACCACAGTCTCCATCGCAAAAACGGTGGTGGTTAGCTCGCTCACGGCTCGAATTTGTTGCACCACTAGGGTTGCAAGTTCCATATGGGCTTCACTGTTATTGATGCGGAACCAAGGGGCAATGGACTGTAATCCTTGGCTAATTCCCCCAATGGCGATCGCCATGGCGAATAATAATCCTCCAGTGCCGAGCAATGGGGCTGACTTGAAAATTTTCTGGGGTAACTTTAGTGAAGAACGCACCATGACTGAAAACCTAAAAATTTCGACGGGGGCATCGGTAGCTATGTCATATATTAAGTAAAGGAACTTTTGTTCCGATTTACCCATTTAATGGTCAAAAAGATTGGATGGGTCTGGACAAATCTCCCACCAGAATTGGGCCCAGGGGTTTAGGAACGGCGATCGAATCTCATTACCGGGATGGCAGAGAAGACTAAATTTAGGGCAATTTTAGGGCAGTTTAGGGCTTAGGTCAGTTTCGAAAAATTCCACTGCTAGCGCCCAGAAGCCGAAACCCATGCTGTATATGGTGTTTTGATATGCCAGGAGGCGGACTTGAACCGCCGACACGAGGATTTTCAGAACTCGTACAAGAATTATATCAAACTTTATTCATTAAGGCTTTCAGCGTTTTTAGGCTGAAGGCTTTTTGCTTTTATGCAAATTTTATGCAAGTTTTTAGAGTGAGCAGAAACATTGACAATGGAGTATTTGGGGCTATGCCAAGGCAAATTAATCCACGGGATAACAATGGAGGAATTTTGCTCCGGTGGTCGTTTAAGGGAAAAAGTTATAGTTTGACCCCGGTACCTGGGGGGCGGTTTGATAGTGCAATCGACATTAAGCGGGCCCAGTCCGTAGCTAATCTGATCAGTGCTGATATTGCCATGGGCCAATTTGACCAAACCTTGGCCAAGTATGGGGGCAGTCTCCACAAAACCCAGTTGGCGATCGACGATGCCCAGGAAAGATTAAAGCAATTACGCCAGCAACGCTCCGAAGCAGATTTGCGGGAATTGTGGGAAAAATACAAGGCTTTTAAGGCTCCCCAGTTGGCCCCCACTACTCTCAAGATTGATTACGGGCGACGGATGAATTTTTTAGGGAAGCTGGAAGATTCCAGGTTGTCCCAAGCCATAACCATTCGGGATTGGATTGTGGCCAACACCACCACGGAACAGGCCAAGAAAATTCTGCAAAATCTAAATGCCTGTTGTGAGTGGGCGGTGAAGTCGGAGCTAATCGAACTTAATCCGTTTGTGGGCATGGCGGGGCAGATTCACGTTAAGCACGATGAGGAGGACATTAACCCATTCAATCCGCTGGAAAAGGAGGCAATCATTCAGGGGTTTTATTCCAGCCCCCACTATGGGCATTACGGGCGGTTGGTGGACTTCCTGTTTGCCACTGGTTGCCGTCCGTCTGAGGCTATTCCGTTGGAGTGGGGAGACTTGCGGGGAAATAAATTAACTTTTCAGCGGACGTACAGCGATGGGGTGCTTTCCCCCCGGCTCAAGACCCAAAAAAAACGGACGATCATCCTTAATGAAAGGGCGATCGCCGCTGTGAGTTTCGACTCAGATCACTATATTTTTCCTTCACCAGAGGGGAAGCTTATAGATTGGCATAATTTTGCCAATCGTGCCTGGCCCAATGTTCTTGGACTGTTCCCAGAGATTGAATACCGCAACCCCAAGCAAACCCGCCACACTTTCATCACTGAACGGATTTTGGCGGGGGATTCCCCGGCGGATGTGAGCCGTTATGTGGGCAATTCACCGGGGACAATCTACAAAAATTACCTGGGGGCTAGTCGGAGCTATTCACCGGACTGATCAAGAAAATACTCATTTCGCCAATTTGTTAAGACAGATATTGCTGATTTGTAGTCTTCTTCACTGTAGCCTTGCGACCGAGCTTCATCTGACAAATACTTTTCTTGTGCAAACTCTATGATTTCTTGATCTGAAACACTGCCTGCCATTTCAGCAAAAGCTTCAAGTAAGACAGGATTTGCAAACCCATAAACTTTTGCACAATGAATCAATTCGAGGATGTCGGATAAATCAACGTTAATTGTTTTCATAATTACCTGGGGGCTAGTCGGAGTTATTCACCGGGTTAGAGATTTCTCCATATTTTTTCCCGCAAAACGGACAGTAGGTAAAGCCAACGCTTTTTGGTTGGGCTAATTTAGGTTTTCGCCCATTTTCTAGTTGAACTAGGGGGATTGTTTGAATGAAATAGCACGGCCCTTTTTTCGGCAAAACAAGGGTTAAATTTTTGTCGCAAAGTTTTAACCCTTGGGGGGCTAGACGTTCATCAAGATTTTTTAGGCAATCACACATAATCTAATCCTCTTTTTTCGGGGTGGGGGCTAGTCGGAGCGATTCACCTGATTAATCCCATGGTTAACGGAGGCGATACGTTTTTCGATTTTTTCGAGAGACGCATCAACTTTTATCTCTTGATGGACTAATTCGGGGGAACGATGCACAAATTCATACTCGGTTTTTTGCAAGCGACGCATACAGCGGAGATGCATGATCAGTTCAAATAATTCAAATTGTTCATTATTTTCCATAGCCTTAATTCCAAGATTCCATGTAATTAACTAAATCGAGCATTTCTGCTTCTGTCAGTTCTACAAAGGTGGATTTTCCATATTTATCGAGGCAATTCACCGGGCTAAAAGGGGATTTCTTTGCCCCACTCATCAACAATCCAGTTTCCCTCAGAAAAAATATAGGAGTTAACCCAAGGGCCTTCGCAGTAACATTGCCCTGGGCATAGAGACTCCCAGAAAAAATATTCCGGCCAGACTGGAAAGCGAAACTCCAAGTCGAACATTAAAATTGCCCATGTACAGAAAGCTGTTAAGAAGTTTTTCATCGGTCTAAGCCTCCTTAGATTTTAGATAAAGAATTAAATCAAGCTGTTCTGACTCATTAATTTCCAAAAAAGTCGATTTTTCATATCTTTCCTTGCAAATCCGCTGTAATTGCCAGGGATTCAATTGCAGGCGATCCATTTCGGCTTTTATCTCAGATGCCGTGAGCTTCTGATCCTCGGTTAATTCCACTTTTTTACCGTTGGAAATTTCTGGTGAGGTATAAACCCCCTCAAATTGCTTCACCTGCTTCACCAGCCTATCTGGCAAGGGTTTCAGACCGTCAACTGCTTCACTAATTGCTTCACCAACTGCTTCACCAACTTTTTGACCTCCCCTTTTTTCTTCTTCTTCTTTTTTTTCTGGTGAAGAGGAAGTGAAGGAAAGTGAAGACATTGGTGAAGCTGTAACCCCTATGGAATAAGGCAGTGAAGCTGGTGAAGCAGTTTTATTTAGTTTGAGTCCAGCAAGATAAAAGCTACCTTTTTTATCTTTGTCGATCGTCTCCCGTTGCTTGGTAATTTTTGGGAATAATTGGCTGAAAGCATCGAAAATTTGGTTGGCTCCCTTGATAGGACGGTCAAAACGCTTTAATTGCTCATGCCAGATTAATTTAGGTCGTCCTTTGTCCGTCTCAGGCTGAATTACTTCTAAAGTTCCGTTAGCTTCATACCATTCCCGCAGGATTAACCACAAATCAGAGATGTAAATTTTCTCGCCCTGGGCTTCAACGATGCCCATTTCCTCCACAAATTCCCAAAGGTGGTTAGATTTTTTGCGGATCTCTTGGAAGTAATGGTCAAGCCCTTCGTAGGGAATGCCATCTTGGGCGATCGCCGGAATCTCGGCAAGGACACGATTGAGGAAAGCCGGGGAAACATTTTCCACCACCCATTGGGGGTCGTATTTAAAGCGGGGGTCAGCCTGCATTTCCCGTGAATCTGCGGGGTTTGGGTTGCGCTTGAAGGATTTCTGGAAGCGAATCACACAAAACCGTGAGGTCATGGCATTGAGGGAACCATCCATCCTGGGGGCTTCGTTGACGTTGAAGAAAAAGACGGCGTTGGGCTTGATCGTCCTTTCGTCCCGGCCTTTGGGGTTAATTTTGACTTGCTCCCCAGAAATCAGACGGAATAGGGATTTCAGCTTTTCTACTTTGTATTGGTCGCTGTTTTCCGATGCCCAGCTCACTAATGCCCCATCTAAGTCCGCCAGGCCACCGATTTGGCCTTGCTCAAATTGGTAAAAGTTATTCAGGGCGGTATCGACCATGAACTGTCCAAAAATCTGTTCCACCACCAACCGCAGAGAATCCTTCCCGTTTTCCCCTACCCCTTCCAAAAACAGAGCACGGGGGCGGCCGGTGAAGCGGCGGAAATTTTCTAGATCAAACGCCAGGGCAACAGAACGCAGGAAAATGGTCTGCTCTTCTGGGGAAATGCAACTTAAAAGGCGATCGCAGTTTTCGGGGTTGGCGTTGGGGTCATATTTGACGGGGGAGCAATAGGTATAAAAAACTTTGGAGGTGTGTGGTTCGATTACCGCCTTGGGGACTGATTTTTCCCATTGGATAATCAGCCGACCATTGGCCAAATTTATCCCTGGTGGATTGATTAGCTCCTCCTTAACCCGTTTGCGCTTCAGTGTCCACTCATAGGCACCGTTGATCGATTGTGGAGATAGATGGGCGGCAACCCATTTTCCATACTTCCCCTTGACAGGGTTTTGATAGGCCCATTCGATTAAAAGGGCTTCGGCTTCGGCACGGCTAAATTTTTCGTAGTATTGTCCGTTGTAGCGGTATAGGGAAAGCTTAGTGTCATCCCCAAAGCTGATATATTCCGCATCGAAAAAGCAGTCTAGGTAAGCTTTTTCCTTCCAAGAAACAGCCGGATCTCTGTAGGATTCCCCTTTGCCTTCCTGGCCCGGTATGCCCTCATCGTCATCGTAGTATTCACTGGGTTCCTGCAATGGGATGGTGGTGGTTACTTCAACTTTTTTGGCCCCTGGTTTGGCCTCCGATTTCATTGAATCTTTCCACCACTGGGGATAATCCCAGCCGAGCATTGTTCTGGCATGGTGAACCAGAGTGCCAATGCCAAAGTCCCCGGTACTGCTGGGAATAATTTGTTGCCAGTTCCGTTCCGGGGAATGGCCCGTCATGAGCATGATCGCTTCTGGTTCAGAAAATATATTTTTCAGGGCCACGGCAATTTCCCTGTATTCCGCATAGGTTCCACTATCCGGCACCGTTGGCGGTAAAAATTCCAAAATTTCCAGGGCTAGTTGTTTGTCCCTTTCCAAATCATCTAAGGGGCTACTGACGGAATGTTTAATTTTTGGCGATCGCCTCGCTGGCTTTTGTATGGGGGGGACTAAGGGAATTTGTAGAGTCCAATCCTTTGCCGCCAAAGCTTGCTCAATTTCGGCTTTGCTATAGCGGCGATCGGTGGGATTGATCAGCTCACACTTGACCGGCTCTTCCCCTGGCTTGATATGCCAACCCCCAGCAACCCTCAAAACACGGCTGGGATTTTTCAGAGTGCGATCGCCATCCAAGAAATTTAGTAAGTTAGCCTGAAGAATTTTCCAGTCTTCAACGGGGATAGGCTCTTTTAAAACCCAATAAGAATGGATGGATTTGCGTGTTTTAACTTGAAAGGTAGGCTCTAGGAAATTAATCTTTTCCCAAAAGTCTTCTTGCTCCTCCATGGGGCGATCATCCCACTCAGCAAAAAAGGCTCGACAGGTTTTAATATCCTTGTCAGATTGACCCTGACCATTTACTACAAAATACAGTCCCTTTTCTGGATTTTGCTCTTGAATAATACAGGGCAAAATTTGCTTAGTTTTGGAGGCGTAACCCTTGCTACCCTTGGGCGGAAACTGTCTATAAAAAATAGTGTCCCCGTCTTTATAGCCCAAAGCTTTTAGCTGTAAGTAATGTTGCGTAGTATCAATTTGCATGGTATAATATATCTCAATTGTTACGGTAAAGTATTGCAAGGACACAACCGCAAGACAGTGTACAAACGGTGGTTCCATAGGAAAGGGAAGGTGTAAAAACCCTCCCTTTTTTTGTGTTTATTATTCTTCAGTAACTAAATGGGCATTGTGAGCCGCATCAGCCAGATAGGTATCAATCAAAAGGGCTGATTTGATTAGCGGAAAACTTGGAATGCCATTGGGAATAAATTCCCCAGCGTGGTAACTGGCATACTTGGCAGTTTGATGGATTGACCAGGCCCGCTCTAACCGTTGACCCTCGCTTGAGTCAAGGTGGAAGGCAAACCCATCTAACACGTTGACCCGATAGGGATAGACGTTGTTGGTGCAAACGGTGACCTGGGTAATGGTATCTAAGTTGAGAATCTTGGTCACGCCGTCGGGCAACTGACACCGGAAAAGTGAATAGTGGAGGTTCATAGGGAAAAAGGGGCACAATGCCCCATTGCAGTAGGAGATAACGGAGCGGTTCCCACAGATTCCCAGCGAAAAATATAATGGAATTATCCGCTTAGAAATAAGTGGGCTTTTTTGCTAGCCACGGCTAAACAGGAAAGAGGTGCAAATTCTGTCCCTGTTTAGCTTCTGGCTGTTTTCCCAAGTCTGATAAACCCAGGAGAATTGTACGCTTTGCGTACAAGATAAATTAAAATGGAATATAGTAAGCAAGTCAAGCCCAAATATTCAAAAGTGCTCAGAGAATTTAGGCAAAAAAACAACTACTCTCAAACCAAGGTTGCAGAAGCCCTTGGAGTACGTCGGGCTACCATAAGCGATTGGGAGAATGGCAAATCATCAGCCCGTGACTTTCTGGCGGGGGTACGGTTTGCCATGCTTGCTCTAAAAGAAGGCATGGAATTGGAAGACTTGATTATGTCCTATCCTGACCAGACCACGGAGCACGAATAAGCTAATGGCGACTATTGAGACAGACCTAAAAGAGATCCTTGGGGAATTCAAGCAGGAATTTGCCAAGATTGACCAACGCTTTGAGCGTATTGACCAGCGCTTTGAGCGTATGGAAGCTTCCCTGACAGAAATCAAGGTTTCCCAGGCCAAAATTGAAGAAAAGCTAGACTCTGTAGATTCCCGAGTCAAAAATCTGGAAGACAGTCAAAACAAGCAAATCTGGACATTGATTCTGGCTATTACTGGAGCCATTACAGCGGCGGTGATTAAGTTTGGCTTTTTTCCCAACCCATAGATACCGAACCGTTCGGCATCTATTTAGTATTTCCCTCAGTTACCGCTGGGGGGTTTTCTTTGGCCCGGTTACTCCACCGCTGGAGCTTCGTAAAATGTAAGTGTTGTTTTACCTAACGATCAATCATGAACGCAAGAGATTTTTTATTGAAATGTCCAGACGGCGCAAAAATCGTTTCTTCTGGTCAGCTAACTGAAATGCAAATAGCCATGGCCAAAGCCGAGGATCGTTTTTTTGTTGATAAAGAAACCATGCTGGGTTGGGCAATCGTTAAAGGCTAAATTAATCCTCAGTCCTCAGTTACCGCTGGGGGTTTTTCTTTGGCCCGGTTGCTCCATCGTTGAATCTTGAAAGTCATTGCCGCCCCATAAAACCAGACAATTCCTATAAAGGCTGGGAACTGTTCACTTTGCGCTATGCCTTTGAGAATTCGGCCTGCATTACTCCCCATCACCCCATGGTCTGCACCAAAGGCATAAATCAAGAAGAAGGAAAAAGCCAATACTGCCCCCGTAACAATAAGTGAGAGTAGCCCCAATGGCACAATAAAAGCCCAACTCGCTAAATAACACCAAAAGGCTTCCCACCAACTAGCTCCCCTGGGGAACCAAGACGGATTCTCTGGATCATCCTTTCCCCACAGCCAATCGTGAATAAATGCAGTGGAAAGAATGGGGAAAATTATTCCAAATCCAATTGTCACCGGGATTACCATTGAAGCAGACCCCATCCACTCAACAAAATCAAAAAAGGGTTTCCCTACAACTGCCCAGAGCATGATTAACAGACAAAGCCACAGGGCTTTTAGTAAGTCTTTCCAATGGGGAATAAACATAATTTTTGGCGGTGGTAATTCCTAATCATAGAAATTTCCCTACAAATTTCAAAGCCCCCACTGGTAGCGTAATACAGCAAACCATTACACTTGATTTAGTGTTTTGGTTTCCCCATGGTTGCAATCCCCACCGCCCAAGCCTTAGCCGATGCAAATATTGATTCCCTAGAAAGGTTAGTCGTGGCCCTGGGATTGCATTTTTCCCAATTGTTGGGCAATCTCCCCAGCACTTCGGCGGTTAGTCAGGCAGTAACCGTTTCCCTCCAACAGCGGCGAATATTTAACCAAGAAACCCAGGAGCAGGAAGAAACAACTACCATTAATTTCTCCTGTCGCTTCAACTTAGAAGGGGATTATGGAAACGACGGCGGGGAATTGCTTTCCAATGTTTTGCCGTTCCTGACTGGAATAGCTCCCACTTTCCCCCTCACTCCCCCCAGCCTGGAAACGGAACCGGCCCTGTCGTCCCTGGACATTCCTTCATTGACCACAGCCGAACAGTTAATGGTCTGGGCATTGCTCACCCTATCCGCTTCCCTCCACCCCAACAGCCGGGATTACATCCAAATTGACCCCCGCTATGGGGATTCTCAGCTACGCATTAACTGCCAACTACCAGGCGATCGCCAAGCCCTCGGATTATCCGGTTTCCAGTTAATTGCCGGGGTGCAACGGGTAGCCGGTCAATATGTGGAATTGAATTCTGGGGCCGTAGCGGCGATCGCCCAAGATGCTTATGAAATTGCGGTAGATGAAGGATATTTGGGGACTAGGGCGGAATGGTTGGAAAGTTTAAAAGGTGAAGATGGGGAGCCTTCCACTGTTCCAGGTCCACCAGGGCCAAGTGCTTATGAAGTTGCAGTAGATGAAGGATATTTGGGGACTAGGGCGGAATGGTTGGAAAGTTTAAAAGGTGAAGATGGGGAACCTTCCACTGTTCCAGGTGCACCAGGGCCAAGTGCTTATGAAGTTGCAGTAGATGAAGGATATTTGGGGACTAGGGCGGAATGGTTGGAAAGTTTAAAAGGTGAAGATGGGGAACCTTCCACTGTTCCAGGGCCAACTGGTTCAGTGGAAGCGGCAGGTGCTTTAATCCTTGATTTGGTGCCAGAACCAGCTACCCCAGCCCCCAACAAATTAACCATTTGGGCTTCTGCTCTGGATGGGCTGATCTACCAGAAAGATGAGTTTGGAATTATAAAGGCGATCAGTACGGGCGGCGGTGGTCGTGAACTGTTGACCGCTGATAGAACCTATTACGTCAGGGCAGATGGAAGTGATAGCAATAATGGGTTAACCAATACTGCTGGCGGTGCTTTTGCCACGATTCAGAAGGCAGTAGAAATATTTAAAAAATTAGACATTAACGGTTGGAATCTAAAAATAAAAATATGCACAAATATAACTACCGCTAACACTATTCGTTTACCACAAATGGTGGGTGGTGTACCAATTATAGAAGGAGATACTACAACGCCAAGTAATATAGCAATAACAGGAACCGCATCCAGTCTGGGTTCTTTGTTTTACGTAACAGGCGAATGGGTAATTGATGGTATAAAATTTATCACTACAGGTTCCGCTATGCGAGGAATAAACACAGTTGGTGGAAAACTTTCTGTCAATAATTTAAATATTGGAGCTACGACATCTCATGGTATTGTTTGTGAATTAAATGGTCTAATAAATGGCGTTTCATCTTCTATTGTTCGTAGCGGAAGTAATAATAGCGCAACTATTATTGCGCTACTTGGCGGAGTTATAAATTTGCTTTATTCCAACTTGAATATGAGTTCTGGCAGTGCCACTCATGCTTATAGAGTTTTATTGGGGGGTTGTATTGATATGTTTGGCGCAACTAGAACTGGTTCTATAACACAGCTTGAAGAGACGGGTGGACAAATAAGAGTCTGATTGAATCCTATGTTCTTCGATTATCCCAACTACGATCGCCTATTTGCCCAGAAGATTGCTGGGGCAGTGGGAAGCGTAATCTCCCAAGCTCTGGGCGATCACTCTTTTTTCACCGGGGGCAGTGAGATTCCCTACACGTTTATTGAGAGAACAGAGCTAGGTGTACCCTGGGCGAAAAATTGGACAGAGCAGTGTTTTGAATCAGATTAATGAAATTTCTTGACCCCGACCAAACCTACGACATTCTATTTGCCCAAAAAATTCAGGGGCAGGTAATGAGCCTGCTTACTAACGCCCTCGGTAGCCATGGTATTTTCGGAGATTCCATCTGTTTTATTGACCGCATTGTGCCTAATCCCATTAATCCCTGGTGTGAAGATTGGTCTGCCAAAATGTTTGAATTGCTCAAGAAACTAAGCCGGACTTTTATTTTGGATGATGGCTATTTAAACGGATCTGCCTACGGTTTTGAGCCGGAATACCAGGCAGATTTACCGGATAGCCTCGACCTAGAGGATTTTTTGCCACCGTCCATATTGACTGTTTCAATTCCGCCCAATTCAGAGGGGACAATCACCTGGCAGGAAATAGAAGGGGCGTTGACCTGGCAAGAAATAGTTGAACTAGTGACCGAGCAAAAAGTAGGGAAGGGCCAAACTTGGGAGGAAATAGAAGAAACACTGACTCAGGAAGAAATGGAAAGAATATTGTCGTGGCGGGAAGTGGAGGGGCGGGCCTCTTCCTATTGTGACAAGCTCATCAACCCGATTATCGTTACACGCCGACGGGGGCGATTTTTCCGTAATGGGACAAAAGAGTCTCAAACCTACGAATTTCCCACCGCTAATTGGCTCCATAATTCAGTCTGCTTTGATGGGGTGGAACTTGAATTAACGTCCACTGAAGCTCAGCTTTTGCTTTATGACCAGATGGACAGTTTCCTGGGTTATCTCTGGGATGAATTGGGCATTCCTAATGATTGCAAGGTGTTAACAGGATGTTCCGCAAAATTAACCAGCACATTTAGAATACACACTTTCCCAAGAGATTATCCGGTTTATTTCTCTCAAGGCAATCTTCCCAGCCCGCAAAGTCACGTAATTGAATATAATCAGCCCTTATTTAATTCTGTCCCTAATTCATATTTTTATGTATCGTTAATAATTAATGGGGAAAATATGGGTAAACCCATAACTACTATTTACGATAAACAAAACGACAAGCTGGAATTAGTAGTGTGGTGGAACAAGGATTATTTTACAAACTTAATAGAAAATGGGGAAGATCCTTTTGCGGTAGAAATATCAACGCAGTTTAATTCTCAACCTATATCAGGCACAGTATTAAAATTAAGCAGTGAAATGAAAATATCTTCTAATCAAGGCTATTCTTTCTTAAATCAAGGCTATGGAGCAACCCTAGATTTGTCTCCGACGGGAGTTACATTAGATTGGTCTATTCCCAATACAGCTTATACTGTTAATTCTTCAGAGTCGCTAGGAACTATTGTTAGCGAGATAGAAAATGAGGTGGGTGGATTTGTGTTATTTCATGCTTCCAATGACAAACAATGGCGAGTTAACACAATATTTAAATCTTCTCATTTACTGCCAACGGATTTAAATTTATTTGATTCTGGTGAGGTGGCTTTGATGCTGAATGATTGGCAGGGCTTCTCTGATATTTTGCAATATACTTCTGATTCCACTTACGGAACAGGTGCCCCCTCTTGGAATGTTGTTTTCCCCGGTTGGATTAATAGCTATGCCCCTGGCCCTGTAGGCTATGCCACCTGGAAGGAATTTGAATTAAAGCACATTATCAAAATAAAAATTAATTATAACGAAATAATGCAAGAGCCTAATATTTCAATTGAGCCATTTCTTTCTACCTCTGAAGTAGCTTATGAATTTACCGATAATCTTGCTTATGCGTTTACTCCCCCCAGTAGCTACCTTTTTGAAACCATGAATAGCTCTGTTTTTCTTGTCAGGAGTTTTGCCCACAATGGCTAATCCCTATTTAGTTGTTGTTGATTCCACCCCACCAAAAACCAGACTTTTTTTTGGCTCATCAGGGCCCGACAGCCCCGATTTCCCATTTAGCCTAGACCCCGATCCAGACAAAGGTGACATTATGCCCGACAGCCAACGTATTAAGGAAATTCACGCCGCATTGGAAGCTGATCGCTATGGCGTTCACCCCAGCGATCCGCAGAAAAAACGATTTAACAATCTAGGTAGATATCTGGAAACCTTAGCCTATGCCACGGGTATAGCCTTCAACGCAGATGGAAAAAACATTCCCCAGCCAGAATCCAACTGGGTTGATGCTGATTACATTAAAACCATTAATGCCAATCAATCCCTGCGAAATGGGCAATTTGCCGTTCGTGAAGTCACCGACGCTTACGGGCAACGAATGGTGTGTGATGCGTTGTTTGAGGTAAGGGCACGGCAAGTCAGCACTACCACTGATTCTGACGGCAATTTGCAAATTGCCGAGACTTCTCCAGGAGGCGCCATGCGGGTTCCCCATATCGGAGGGATTTTTGACACCATAGCGGACGACCTGACCAAGTTTTGGGGCGGCGGGGACATTATGGTCCCCAAGGTAGATGGAACCGGGGTTGTGTATTACGACAGCATGGGGGAATGTTTGGCGGATTGCCTCTATATGCTGGGCTCCCACTCCAAATCAATAAATGAGTTGCAGAATCAGAGCATCAAAACAGTTTTCCTTTTGCAAGAAATTTTTAGAGCTTTGGGTCTTCCTTGCCACGTTGCCACAGTTAAAGGAGAAGGTGGAGTAATGCCCTGCCCTGAATTAGACGAAAAATCCCCTACCTTAACTAGCCTGCTGGGGCTAGTTTTAATCAATTTAAGTCGAGTGGTAGGAGCCTCCATTGCTTTTCGGGAAGACAATTTTGCACCGCCCCCGCCATCGGGGCCAGACCCCGATCCAGGCGTTGGTGGAGTTAGTGCTTAAACACAGGTAAAAAACTATGGGACTGAGTACTTTTCTCTGGGGTTGGAAAATTGGCAATACGATCGCCGATTTTTTCACCCCGCAATTAATGACTGTTGACGAAGAACGGCGGGCCATTGAAGAAGCGGAACGACAAAAGACCAATCAATATCTCCCACCAAAAGCCTATGAGAAAGTGGGAGACACAGAATATAAAGTTCCTTTGCCCCCGCCACCAGAAATACCGCCACTAGGAAAGAAATTTTACCCATCGCCTACCATACAAACAACGGCAACTGTTGAGGAAGCTTACTATCAGCCCGATCAAGGGGGATTCCCTAATTGGTGGCAATGGCTCCCTGGCCCATGGCACACCGCATTTAATTACCTTCGCAAAAAAGCGGCTGTTCACCAACCCAGTGCAGTTAAAGGGCTTTTCCAGTTTGGACGGTTGATGGTAGATAACCATTCTGAGTATCCCTTGCAAATGCCCGAATGGGATTACATGGTGGGTGCTGGCGACTCTCAAGCGGCCCTTCAGTCCTCTGCTGATGCTTTTGCTTGGTGGCTAGCAAAAAATGGAGGAGCACCAAATCCAGGCCCTCAAGTTGGAGACTTTTATGACCAAGGAGCATTGCTGTGGGCGGTGGATTTACGAGCCTATAACCAGGGTTTGGCGTTGATGTACGGTATCCAGGCCCCCGCCGATGCTTTTGCCAATATGTGGATTAGAAGCCGAAATGCCCTTTCTATGATTCCCAGGGGAACAACCTATCAATCCCTGGAAATTACCCCTGTATCTGCCGTTAATCAGCGCAATTATTACGAATGGCAAGGGGAAGTTGATTCTGCTGTTGGCGGGGCTGGATTGGCGACAAGCATTTCTAATCTAATGCAGGGCTTAGAAAATTCGGTCCCTCGGATTGTTTTGGAAAACAGTGGGGGAGGAATCAAGCAGATCCAAAGGGCCCTAGCTTCTGACCAATTTCCTTTCAACGTTCCGATTAGCTTGCTATTGGAACCAGAAGATATTAAAGGGAAAACCGATGAAGAAATATATGAAAAAATCGAATCTATCCCCCAATTGCTATTGTGGCTGACCAAAGCTTTGGATGAGTTGATCGGCAAATTCCCCATCACCATGGAGATTGCAGAAAATGACCTGTTAGACATGGATGACGAATTTGAAAAGTGGGAAAGCTCCCCCCCTCCTGGCATTTCCGATCTGCCCTTTTATCTCCGAAATGACAAAATGGTTAGCTATCGGAGATCTAACGGATTAATTGTTAAAACAGTTAAAGTACCTAATCTGGCAGAGGCGATCGCCGAAATATTAGGGATTAATCTGGCAGAAAAAACCACCAACGATTTGGCGGTGGAAATGCTCACTCGCACAATGACTGAAATAGGCAGTACAAAAGCGGTGGCAGTCAACGCTAATGCCTGGATTGAAGCGGTGGCAGATTATCTAGGCTTTGAATCTAAGGATGTTACGCAAAATGTTGAGTACACCTACAATCCATTATTGCAACCAAAAGAAAGTCAGCCTATTAGTTGGCAACAACTTCTTAAGCCCACGGAAGTGCCCACGGCTATGCCTCAATTTAGTGACAAGTTAACTTTTGAAGCTAAATTTGAGCTAATTAAAGAAATTCATGCCATTGTGAAAGCCGCTTTAACTGAAGGCATTGGAAAAAGCAATGGGCAAATGCTTTCTCGCTTAAAAGATTTTGCCAAGGAAATGGGCATTACTCCCAAGGTTCCAGACAGAAATAACGATGGTGAATCAGATCAGCAAAGAGAAAAAGACGACTTTGATCGCTTCCTAGAAGATGTGGAATATGGCTTCATTGGACAGGGAGCATGGGCCACCGACGGACAAACCAAACCCTATGGGCGAGAATTGGGACAACGCCCACGAATAAAACGGTTGGGTTCTCAAACTACAGATTCGGCTTAATTATGAGTAGCCTTAACCTATCCCTAAGCAACTTAAATTCTGGCAAGATTCGTACCTTGGCTACCAGAACCCTGGATGGCATTCGGGCGATCGGCGGCGCAAAAACTCAAAACGAAGATGAAGACGGCAACGTGCTAGTCAGAATTTTCAACAAAGTTAACAAGCTTGGGGCAGGAGTTTCTGGCTTTCTTCTTAATGCCATTGGCGGGGGGCTTCAGTGGACGTTCACCAGCATCATGACCCAAGTTCAAATGGGGGTGCGTTATCTGTGGAATTTTAACTGGAATGCCACTGATGCAGAGTTGGATCAACAGTATGTAACTTACATGACTATGTTGGCGGGAACCCTTGGAGGAACTATTGGGAATGCGGTGGGGTGGGCAGTTTGCGGGGCTGGGCCTGGGCTGATCATGATGAAATTCAATAAGCTTCTGGCGTTGCGAGTGTTGAAAGAGGTAGGGGAAGAGGCCCTTAGTGAACTTGTGAATAACTTGCGGATGCTGGTTCAACAGTCGGCCCAACTGGTTTTTCGACAAACCCTAATCACTTCCTACAAAAATGGGCGGAGATTATTAAAAGAAATTCTGTTAGACCCTGATGGAAGAGGAAAAGTATTCCGAGATGCACTAGGAATTAACGCCAGCAGAGTTAAGGAGTGGGGAGAGAAAGGAACCAAGCCATGGACTTTTGCCCTTGCCCTAGACAATTGGATTGAGTCAATTAAAAACCCAATAATCCAAAACTTCACCGAAGAATTAATTGAAGAATTTTTTGATAGTTGCTCGGAGGCTTTCTATGTAGTCGCTAACACCGCCGACCAATACATGCTGGAGCAAAAGCTTAGCCAAACCACATTGTTAGGCGATCAAGAATTTGTAGAGATTACACCCAATCGAGACTATGAAGAAGAAAAAATAATTATTGCCGGGCCAGCAGAATTGATTAAGCCCACCATTGTCCAGACCCTAGCTCAGCACCAGTTACTAGAGGAACGTGATCTGGGAATGTGGGTGGGAGAACCTGTTAGACAAAATATAACCGGATCTCCCTTGCCGATTATGCTCCGAGTAATTTTGAGCGATCGCGAAGGGGTTTTAAGTGGAGCTAAACGAGTCCAAATCACTATTCCAGATGTGAGACGGGAGAAGCTGGGCTGGAATGAAATTAAATCAGCAGTGGGAGGAATAAATGGTTATATGTGGGGAGAATGGAAAACAAGTGCTCGTTTAGATGGGGGCCGAGAAATAAGCGTTTATACGGCATCAGAGGACGAAGGGCTAGACATGGTAGCCAAACTAGCCGTATTTAGTAACCAAGAAATTATAGGGATTACTTCAGTTAGAGAGCGTAGGGAAGGCGCAAGAAAAAGACTAGATGCTTTACGAAAAAAACCAACAAGAATTTATCCCTACGGGTTTACCATCCTGAACCAGCAAAAAGTAATCAATGAAGAAGCAGGGACAGCAACTCTGTCAGGGGTTTACCAGCGGCGCAAAACTTCTCTCATTCCTCTATGGACAGACACTCAACCCACCGGATATTCAGAGTTAGTTGCAGAATTGTTTAGGTCGCCGGGGGCAGATGGATAAGCTCGCAAAATTCAATTATTCTCCTTTTTTTAAATCAAGGGGGAACCAGGGGTTAGCTAACAGCCAGAATCTCTCCCTTTCAATTTCGGTGCGTACCTTTTGCTCTGACCAGCCAAATTCCCGGGCCACATTCCTAATTAAGTCTTTGCGCGGTTCATAGACGTATATTTTTCCATAACGCCATTTTTTGCGGCGCATACAAAGGCGAGTCTTGCGAGAAGAGCGGGCATAAATTGGTACAAGGCTAGATAGCGTCATGGGACAGAACCATCATGTAACCCCTACGGGTTGTACGATCTCCAATTATCTCCGATTTGCCCATAGTACGGGGTTTTACTGGCTACGATCGCCTTATAAATTCACCCATTGCCAGGAGGCAAAATGCCGTTATCAACGAGGGGGCGCAAACGCAATGTGCCCATGGCAGTAAAAGTCAATACGACCCTAACCTATGGATTTATGAGTTCGGATCTATCCGCTATTCCGGGGGTTTCTGCGGGCGACATAGCCGCAATTGGACAAACCGCGTTAGCTGGGGCTAGCGGGTTAGTAGTTTTTTCGCCTCGATCTCCTAAGCCGGCTCAGTTTCGTAAAAAGCTTTCCTCAGGTACACAAGGCAGTGTTACTGCCTACGGTGATGGCACTACGGCCGGAAATATAAACCGAGCCGCAGGCGCAGGCTGGAAAATGGCTAAAGGTGTACGTCGCACTTCCTTTGGGAATACCCGGACACAAACGGCGATCGCCGTGCCTGTTAGTAACGGTTTGTTGGTAAAACGGTTTGTGCCTAACAGTGACGCGGGGAACGCAGGGCTATTGGGCTGGGATGTAACTATGTCTGCGGCCAATTTGGATAAACTGGTTGCCGCTCCCCAGGGGGCAAAATTGGCCCTTGTTGCTCAAGTTTCGGACAATTTCACCAAAACTTTGCCCGTAGCTAGCAGTAAAATTGCCGATGCTATTCAAGCGGGTTGGAAATTGGTGCAACCTGAATCCGGGTTTGAAGCAGTAGCGGCCGCTGAGTAATAGCCATGCCGATCGCCACTAGAGGAAGAAAAAGGGTAATCCGGGCGGTGCGCGTCAATCAGAATCTTCATTACGGATTCAAAGGCGCGGATATTACTGCTATCCCTGGAATTTCCCAAGGCGATGCTACGGCCATAGGGCAAAAGGAAATTTCCCAAGGCTTAGGATTGGTGGTCTTTTCCCCCGATGCTCCAAGACCGGCACAATTTACCAAGAAAATTTCCAGCGGTTTGCAACGCAGTGTCACTGCTTTTGGCGATGGTTACACCAGCCAGGCGATCGCCAGGGCCATTGGAGCCGGTTGGAAACTGAAACGCCCCGTTTTCCCGCTTGTATTAGGAACAACGAAAAAGAGCAAGGAAATAGTAGTTAGCACCACTAACAACCTATATTTTGCCTATTACGTGCCTTTAATCGATGCCACCGCCGAAAACGGAGCAACGCTAGGTTGGATCGCTAACGTTGGGCCAGTGACTCTTTCTAAGACAGCCCGGGCCCCCAAAGGCGTAAAAATCCCCCTGGTTACCAAAGATTCTCGGACTTTGCCCTGTTCCCCAGCCAAGCTGGGCAATGCCTTGGCTGATGGCTGGAAGATAACTAGAGCAGAAAGAGGACTCGCTAGCCTCACTTAATGCCATGCCTGGACTAATTCTTACTCCTGGTGATCCCGGATTTGACGAAATTCTTTACAGTTCACCCCCACCCGACGTTAAGCCCACCGATAACAATTTCTGTTATGTGGTGGGGGCCGATGGCATCCCTCGATCCATCACTGGCGATCGGGAATTAGAGGACTTCCTTTATGGAGGGGAATATGACTTGATGATGCAAACCTACGGAGAACCCGAAGGCTGGGAATTAGAGGAATGGTAAATGGCTACTGATTACGCCGGGGAATGGATTTACAAGGGGACAGTAACGCCACGGTTTGACCAATGGACACAATTCCCTTTTGCTTCCAATGATGGCAATTCAATTATTAGAATCACCGGCATTGGTGCCCGCCCTGACAAAATTATTAGCTACGGACATTTGCGCGTAGTTTACGATGTAGGTAACCTAAACTATTCCCCTTGGAGGCGTTTTTACTTCTCAGAAACACCGCAAATAATTAACCTTAACA
This sequence comes from Synechocystis sp. PCC 6714, assembly GCF_000478825.2. NCBI lineage: Bacteria > Bacillati > Cyanobacteriota > Cyanophyceae > Synechococcales > Merismopediaceae > Synechocystis > Synechocystis sp. PCC 6714. The sequence continues at coordinate 1,330,248 of NZ_CP007542.1, forward strand.
CCCCAGAGGAAGTCCTGATCAATCCCACCGTTATTCGCCATTTTCAAGTTAAGAAAACCTTAAAACGGGCATGGCGTAGGATAGGGACAGTGGAGGATGAACCCTGGGCAGTGAGCCTGGAAGGGTTAGCTCAAACAAATTTACCCGCCGACGTTTTAGCCGCATTAGACGGCGCTCCCACAAGGATAATAAACGCTGGAGGGTCAGGCAATATCGTAATTGTTTTAACTGCAACAGAGGAAACCACAAATGGCTAAGCCGTTACCGACTGATTTATTTCCCGGTTTTGAACTTCTTGAAACCGGAGACACCGCCGCCGCCGATTCTATCGCAATCCCCCTTACTGCTTTAGAAGGATTGACCACGACCGAAGCTAATCCTTTGACCGGAGATGGGCGGGAAATTATGCTTTCCCTTTTAGGTGCCTTGTACGACAACTACACCACTTTGCCCAGTCCATCGGCACGGATGCAGGTGACCCGAGGGGAAGCCATCACCGGAGACACCACCCGCCGTGTGGACTTTAGCGTTTCCATTGCTGTTCAAATTCCCACCAGTACCTATCAAGTGTTGGCCGAACCTGCCTAATTAACTCCCCAATAGCACCATGGCTTTAATTCCTTCCCTAAAAACGGAGAGCTAACTTTTTATGATTACTTACCTTTCAGTTTTCCCCAATTCGATGGGAGCAGGGGTTGGGAATGGTGTTCCGGCGGGGCTTTGGATTGGAGCCAATGACTTAATTGGGTTGGAATCGGCAGAATTATCTGATACAGGGGCGATTCTAGAGGGCAAGCTTGCCTATGCCCTTCTAAATTCCCTTTACGAAGCCATGATGCAAACCACCCCATTAGGTTTTCCAGAACCTACTAAGCTTCAACCTTTTGGGGTTGGGATTAATAAATTTACCGAGGGGGTGACCTTTGGAATACTGCGAATGCTCGATATTCGGGATGGCACTGTTACTCTTCCCCCTGCTCCTACCTTTGGGAGTAATTTGGGGACGGGGAAAATCACCTTTGAAGATATTTGGCCAGCGGCCGCCTTAGTGGCCAATGAAGGGGCTGTTTCTGCTCCCGGAGTAATCATCCCCAACAGCATAATCACCAGCTATGGGGGAACTGTTCCTAACACGGTTTCTGACGATGCCCGGGAATGGGTAGCGGCTTTGATTGTGTTTCTAATCCATCGCATTGGAATAAGAACGGCTTCCACTGCTAGTGCAATAACCAGAAGAACAGATCCTTTAGCAGTTAGACCGACAGGGCTAAGCGTTCCCCAGGAATATTACGACGCTGGGAATCCCACCGCAGGAATAACCAGTTCTGATCTGCCTTTTCTCCGATTAATTAGAGAAACCTATTCCATTGAATACGAAGTTTTGGTTAATCCTGACACTCAAACTTTAGAAGTAAACATCGCCACCAGCTAGCCATGGATGAAAGACAACACGAACACCATCGCCAGAGCGACGAGTGGGTAAAAACTTCTTTGGTAGCAACGGTAATCACTGTGGTTATCGGAGTAGTTGGATTCAGTATTCAGATCACCAATTTGACCAGAGTGTATGAGCAGAGACAGACAACCGTGGAGGTCAAGCTCCAAACATTGCTGGAAGACCTAGCGGAATTGAAACAAACTTTAAAATGATTAATTCCATTTACCCCGTCAAGCATCCCGTCAGCCTGGACAAATTGACGGATCAGGATCTGCTTCAACTCCAGAAATGGCTATTGGCGGCAAAATTTAGCCCTGGCCCATTAGATGGGGATTTGGGGCCACGGACGATAGAAGCTTGGGCCCAATTTAAGGAATCAGTCCATCTCCATGACCCTGACCAAATTGATCTGATTGGCCCCAGTAGTTATTCAGCATTGAAAGCGGCTGTTAAACGGCAGGAAGAGGGCAGATACCACGATTTCAGCACTAAACAAGGCGTTATTGATGCGATCCGCTGGGAATGCAATCAGCACGGACTTATTTACAAAAATCAGCAAGCCTATGTCCTGGCAACTACTCAACACGAAACTGCTTCAACATTTCGCCCTTTGGAAGAATACGAAAAAGGAAAGGGACGGAGCTATGGCAGACCAGACCCCCAGACTGGCAAGACTTATTACGGCAGAGGATTCGTACAGCTCACTTGGCGGTCAAATTATGAGCGATACGGAAAAATCCTGGGTATCGATCTGGTCAATAAACCAGAATTGGCTTGTGAACCTAATGTTGCGCTATTCATCTTGGTTCACGGCATGAGAAACGGTAAATTTACCGGCCGCAGTTTGCCGGAGTTTGTTAACGCCACCAAATCAGACTTTTACAATGCCCGTCGGGTGGTGAATGGGATGGATCGGGCCGGGGCGATCGCCGAGTTAGCAAGGAAGTATTTATGAGAGATCTAGATCCTGAATGGGCCAGTTTGGCCCAGATTGGTATCGGGGTGACCTTAGCAGTGGCCACAGTTTTTTTGCCCATTGAGAGATCGGAAGGTTTGATGGGGATGGCCAATTTTTTGGCCGGAATGGGGGCCAGGGGATTAGGCACGGCGATCGAATCCCATTACCGGGATGGCAGAGAAGACTAATTTATGCAAGTTTTATGCAAGTTTATGCGATATGCAAGTTTTCAGAAACTCCACCCGTAGAGTCTGAGTGCCGAAACCCATGCTGTATATGGTGTTTTGATATGCCAGGAGGCGGACTTGAACCGCCGACACGAGGATTTTCAGTCCACTGCTCTACCAACTGAGCTATCCCGGCTTTTTTAGCGCATTAACAACATACCAAGAAGTATCACCCTTGACAAGCTCTTTGAACAAATCCATAAACCGGGGTGTTAACTCCCCGATCGCCAGGGGTTATGGGAGTGTGGCAGAATAGAGGGCGGACAATCTGTCAACAGAGAAACTAAACAGCGATGCAGATCCGCGGAACCGACTACACAGCTTTGACTTGGCAGGGGGATGCCCTCGCCCTAGGATTTTTTGAAAATGCGACGGAAATCACTGGGGATCTGGCCCAACTAGACGATCGCCTGGAAGGGGTGTTACGGGAATTGATCGAGGAAAAGGAATTTAAAGGCAAAGCGGGACAGAAGTTAGTGGCCCGGGTGGGTAGTAAAACCCCGGTGAAAAGGTTGATACTGGTAGGTCTAGGGGAAATTGAAAAATTTGATAGCCAGGTTTTAGGAGAGGCGGCGGCGGCGATCGCCCGGTTAGCAAAGGGTGAAAAAGTAAAAACCCTGGGGGTGAGTTTGCCCCAACGGGAGCACGATCAAGCGGTAACAGCGGGCATTTTAACGGAAGGTATTTTATTGGCCTTGCATCAGGACAATCGTTTTAAGTCCGATCCGGAAGATAAGGAAATTAAACTGACTACGGTGGAATTGCTGGGTCTAGGGGAGCAATCAACGGCCATTGGCAAAGCAGAAAAAATTGTCTCTGGGGTCATTCTGGCCCGGGAAATGGTGGCTGCTCCGGCCAATGCGGTGACCCCTCTAACCTTTACGGAAATTGCTGCGGAGTTGGCCCAAACCTATGGCTTGGAACTGGAAGTGCTGGGGCAGCAGGAGTGTGAAGCCCTGGGCATGGGAGCATTTTTAGGCGTTGCCAAAGCTTCCGAGTTGCCACCACAGTTTATTCACCTCACCTACCGCCCCGCTAACCCGGCGAAAAAATTGGCTATTGTTGGTAAAAGTCTTACCTTTGACTCCGGTGGTTTAAACATCAAAGGGGCCGGCAGTGGCATTGAAACGATGAAAATGGACATGGGGGGCGGCGGTGCTACCCTAGGAGCGGCCAAGGCGATCGCCCAACTGAAACCCAATGTGGAAGTGCATTTCATCTGTGCCGCCACGGAAAATATGATCAGCGGTAAAGCCATGCATCCTGGCGATATTCTCACCGCTTCCAACGGTAAAACCATTGAAGTTAATAACACCGATGCGGAAGGTCGTCTGACCCTGGCCGATGCCCTGGTTTTTGCAGAAAAATTAGGCGTAGAGGCGATCGTCGATCTAGCTACCCTCACCGGAGCTTGTATTGTGGCCCTGGGGGATGACATTGGCGGTTTGTGGAGTCCCAACCAAGCATTGGCCGATGAGTTGAAAACAGCAGCAGAAAAAGCAGGGGAAAAATTCTGGCAAATGCCCATGGAAGCCAAATATTTTGATGGTTTAAAATCCCCCATTGCTGATATGAAAAATACGGGGCCCCGCTCTGGCGGTTCCATTACCGCGGCGTTATTTTTGCAACAGTTCATCAAGGAAACCCCCTGGGCCCATCTGGACATTGCTGGCCCCGTGTGGACAGACAAACAAAATGGCGTACATAATGCCGGAGCCACGGGCTATCCGGTAAGAACTCTGGTGCAATGGGTGTTGGGATTAGGGGAATAGTTTTCCTCACTAATCTTTACGCCCGCATTTTCCCAGACTGAATCTGACTCCTGGTCCAAGCACTGGTTGGCTGACAAAATCTGTTTGAAAATGGGTAAAGCCATAGACCCCGATCGCCATATCCTATGGACGTTGACATCCTCCCTAGGCTAAAGGCGAAGGATTCCTACGAAGCAAACAGATTTAACTGAATAGCTTTTCGGTGGGTTGACGCTTCACAGGATGCCGCTACCGAAGTAGTCTGATGGTTTCCTCCACGTCCGTTTTGGGTCTCCGAATGTCCTCCGGCGACCAGTATATTTGTTGCGGCATTAATATCTCTGTCGTGGTTTGCCCCACAGAAAAGGCAAGTCCATTCACGGATATTTAACTCTTTTTTGCCGCCAATTTCACCACAACAGGAACAACGTTGAGAAGTCGGTTCCCAACGAGAGATGATCCGAAAGTCCCTACCATACATTTCTGCTTTGGCTTCTAACATAGTGCGAAAGCTACGCCAACCAAGGTCAGAAATGGCACGGGAAAGACAACGATTTTTCATCATCCCGGCGGTGTTTAAATCCTCCAAAATCACCGTTTGGTTTTCACGGATCAATCTGGTGGACAATTTATGCAAAAAATTGGTGCGGGTATCTTTTACCTTTGCATGAACTTTTGCAACCCTTAACCGTGCCTTTTCCCGTCGTTTACTGCCCTTTTGTTTACGGGCAAGATTGCGCTGGCACTTCCTGAGTCGGTTTAACTTCGCCTTTAAGGGCTTGGGGGATTTAATCTTTTCCCCTGTACTTAAAGTGGCAAAGTCAATGATGCCCAGGTCAATCCCTACAGACTGCCCATTGTCGGACAACTGTTCTGGGTTAACTTCAACAACAAAGCTCAAAAAGTACCGATTAGTCGCATCTTTGATTACCGTTACTGAACTAGGTTTTGATGGGAGAGGACGACTCCACACCACATCAAGAAATCCAATTTTGGCAAGGTAAATTCTGTCATTGTCTTTGAGGGTAAATCCTGAGTTAACAAAAGTAGCAGATTGTTTTGATCTTCGACTCTTGAACTTAGGGGGATTAACCTTTTTGCTCCTGCGTTTTCCTTTAACAGAATCAAAGAAGTTTTTATAGGCTGTACTGAGATTCCTAATGGACTGTTGCAATGGAACAGCCGAAACATCAGTCAACCATTTTCTTTCCTCCGTTTGCTTGCATTCTGTTAATCGTTTAGACAGAGCATTGTACGAGGGTAATTTCTCTGAATCTTTGCAAAAAGCTAAAGCATCATTCCAGACCACACGGACGCAACCGAACAACTGAGCTAAACTCTGTCGCTGTTGGTCTGTTGGGTAGAAACGGTATTGATACCTTAACTTCATTGCTTGCGCTAAAATGGGTATGTATCTGATTTTAGCTTAGACAACCCCAAAATGACAACTAATTTGCGTAGGGAGAGAAACAGTGTATCTAGCTTAAAAATTCACTTGGTTTTTGTCACCAAGTATCGTCGTCAAGTCCTAACTTCAGAAGGGCTTGCTATACTAGAAAAGTCGTTTAATGATGTCGCAAAGAAGATGAATTTCCAAGTGATTGAATTTAATGGCGAGTCAGATCATGTTCACGCTTTAATTGAGTTTCCACCTAAGCTATCTGTGTCGCAAATAGTCAACGCCTTAAAAGGTGTCTCTAGTCGTCGATATGGACAAGCAAACCTCCCTAAACCCTATGGCAAAGATTCTTTGTGGAGTCCTTCTTATTTCGCTTCTACTGTTGGTGGTGCTCCTATCGAAATGCTCAGACTCTACATACAAAACCAACTAAAGCCCTCCTGAAGGAGGGGGTTTTAAACCCATTTTTCTGATAACCTTATGGTGGCCCTAAAACTAACAATTATGGCGCTATTGGCCCAGATGCTATTACGCCAACAGTAGATGACTCCGCTGAACAAGACTCTCCGGAACAGGGATTCACCTCCACAATCACATGGGCTAGGGAAGAAATGTGGCTCAGTTGTTGTTTGTAGTATTCCGGGCTTTGGGGAAAGTGGGTGACTAAGGCAATGGTGCCAGCTAGATAATTCTCATTGAGATACCAAACATGGAGGTCCATGACGCGGGTGTCAGTATTGGCTTCCAGGGCCGTCAGAATTTCTAATTGAATTTTTTTGTCCACCGAACCATCAAGGAGAATGGCACTGGTGTCATTCACTAAACCATAGGCCCATTTGATAATCACCGCCGCTCCCACTAGCCCCATGGCCGCATCCAGCCAAACCCAGCCCCAAAATTTACCAGCTACTAGGGCAACAATGGCGAGGACGGAAGTTAGGGCATCAGCTAATACATGGAAATAGGCTGCCCGGAGATTATGGTCTTGGTGTCTATGGTGGTGATGATCATCATGATGTTCGTGGTGGTGCCCATGGTGGTGATGGTCGTCACGGTCTTGTAACAGCCAGGCACTAACAAGATTAACCAATAGCCCCAGAATAGCCACGGCGATCGCCTCGGAAAATTGAATGCTATGGGGAGAAAAAAAACGACCAATAGACTCAAAAGCCATCAGAAAGGCAATTACCCCTAGGGCCACCGCGCTGGCAAATCCCCCCAAAACACTGACTTTGCCGGTGCCATAGGTATATCGGGGACTAGTGGCATAGCGACGGGCGTATTGATAGGCGAACAAAGTAATGCCAAAGGCCGCAACATGGGTGGCCATGTGCCAACCATCCGCCAATAGGGCCATGGAACCAAACACGGTGCCTGCAATGATTTCTGCCACCATGGTGACAGCGGTGAGCACCATAACAATTTTGGTATTTTTCTCGGCGTGGCTTTGGTGTTGGTTGGCAAAATCATGGGAATGTTGCCAGGACTCTGGGGTGTGGAAATGCATAGTTAATCAACCCGGCTCAAGGTTAAATCCGATTATGCCATGGAAAAAAGGGAGAATTTAACAATAAATAAAAATGTTCTCTTATCTATCAAAAGAGGGAGAGAAACAGCTTTATTGAGCCTTGCCCAGCAATGGATACAATGGGTAACAGCCCAGAATGGGTTTGACTAGTCCTTGGTTCCCCCAACCCCGGAGGAAATCCACATAATGGCCATTATTGCCGGGGCTTTAGTAGGTTGCTCTGGGGGCCAGAATCGGACTTTATCAGCAGGTTATCAATTATTTTTTCTGACTTCGCCATGGTCAACGCTACTTTACCCCCTAATCTTGCCAAAATTGTCGAGCGCTTTCAACGGCACACTGACCCCAAAAAACGTTATGAGCAGTTGCTGTGGTACGGCAAAAAGCTAGAGCCGATGCCAGAGGAGGGGAAAATTCCCGCCAATAAGGTGCAGGGCTGTGTTTCCCAGGTTTTTATCACCGCCGATCTCGAAGATGGCAAAGTCATCTACCAGGGGGACTCCGATGCCCAATTGGTTAAAGGTTTGGTGGCTTTGTTAATTCAAGGTTTGAACGGTTTAACCCCCCAGGAAATTGTCGAGTTAACACCGGATTTCATTGAAGCGACGGGTTTACAGGTTAGCTTGACCCCCAGTCGGGCCAACGGTTTTTACAACATTTTTAAGATGATGCAGACCAAGGCGATCGCCTTTCAGTTGGGTCAGTCCTATGGGGAAAGTTGAGAAGTCTAAACTTTTCCTTGGTTTAGACTTTGGTACATCCGGGGCCAGGGCGACAATTATTGATCAGCACAAACAATTAATTTGGCAGAACAAAATCCGGTTCCAGCAAGTTCCTGGTTTGCAATTAGCCAGCATTTGGCAGGAAAGTTTATTTCATCTTTTGGACCAAATCCCCGTTGAACTAAGTAGCCAGATTCAGGCGATCGCCATTGATGGCACTTCCTCCACTGTTTTGTTGTTGGATAGCCAGGGCAATGTTTTAATGGAGCCTCTTTTGTATAACGATGACCGGGGCAAGGAAGTTAAACATTTATTGTCACAAGTAGCTCCGCCGGATCATTTAGTACAAAGTGCTACTTCTAGCCTGGCTAAATTGCTTTGGTACTCCCAACAATCGGAATTTCAGCAAGCTCATTACTTTTGCCATCAAGCAGATTGGTTAGCAAGTTTACTCCACGGTAGCAGATCGGTTAGTGATTATCACAATGCCCTCAAACTGGGCTACGATCCCCAGCAATTAACCTATCCTAATTGGTTAAAAAATGCCCCTTGGTTTTCCCTTTTACCTCCAGTAATTACCCCTGGCAGAGTAATTTCTCGGTTATCTTCTAGCATTGTCAATGCAAAAAAGTTTGCTAAAAATTGTTTAGTTTGTGCCGGTACTACGGACAGCATTGCTGCTTTTTTGGCCAGTGGCGCAACGCAACCAGGGGAAGCAGTGACTTCTTTGGGTTCCACTTTGGTGCTGAAGTTACTAAGTGACAAACCAGTAACGAATTTAGCCAGCGGCATTTATAGCCATCGTTTGGGCGATTTATGGTTAACAGGGGGAGCTTCCAATGCTGGGGGAGCGGTGTTGCAACATTATTTTTCGTCGGCACAGTTAACGGCATTAAGTGCCCAAATTAACCCCCATCAACCCAGTGGTTTAGATTACTATCCCCTTTTGCAACCGGGGGAAAGATTTCCCATTAATGATCCTAATTTATTACCCCGATTGGAACCCAGACCAGGGGATGATGTGGCATTTTTACACGGTTTGTTGGAAAGTTTGGCTCGCATTGAAGTCCAGGGCTATGAAAAGTTGCAAAAGTTGGGAGCAACAACCTTAACAAAGGTGTTTACTGCTGGGGGGGGAGCACATAATTTAACTTGGCAAACCATTCGGCAAAATTTGCTCCAGGTTCCGGTACAAAAATCCGCTCAGTCTGAGGCAGCCTATGGTTCTGCTTGCCTAGCCATAAATAGTCAATCTTGGGAATAAAGTTGAATGGTCGTCCCTAAATGGTTGCCTACAATATAATCAACCAAACCCTATACCCCAATTTTATGAAGCTGAAAGTATTAGTCTGGCAAGAACAAGACCAATGGTGCGCTTCTGTTCCCGCCCTACCCGGTTGCCACACTTGGGGGAATAGTTACGATCATCTGATGGAAATGGTTAAAGAGGCGGTGGAAGGATGGCTTGAAGTTGCTAGTGAGCAAGAAGAGGCGATCGCCTATGGGAGTATAGGCGTTTATCACTACGATCACAGATAATTTAATCACTTTCATGAGCAGCACATCCGTAGCAGAAGTCATCACCGGGAATTGGAGGACGATTACAAAAGCGACAGGTTTTAGAATAAACACTGAGAGAAATAATTTGTTTTTGAATATGTTTGGGAGATCTGGATTTTTGGAATTTAGGCATGGTAATGGTGCAGTTTAAAATATTGAATTTTTTACAGATTTTGAAGATAAAAGTAACAATTTTTAATTTAGTTGTAGGAATTCAACGGGCACGTTGTTTTGTTTTGGTGTGCCAGTAAGCGGTGATGATTTCGGGTGTAGATTCCGTAGAGCGACAAACAACTCGTAGTCCCCGAAGAGAATCAGCGAACTTGGCGTAGGGGGTTTTGCTCAAAGTGCGGTCTGTCAAGGTGAAGCGTACTGCGCCGTAGCTATAATCTTTATTTCCATAGGTCAGAGCCACTTTAATCATGTCGTCGTTGATCGCACGCTGTTGTTGGCGGCGTTGCAAGTGATTCTTGTCTTTGTGAGAATTAAACGAGTTAAGAGTTTGACAGGGAACGATGTTGTTATCCTGTTGAATTAGTTGATTAATAATGGTGGATTGTTTGCTCATAGGATTAAAGTTGGGGGTAAATTGGATTAGTGACTCAGGCAGTTTAAATAGTCATGTTTTTTCTTTCACTGGCCCATCACCAGGTTGGGAACCTTCTCTCAGGGGTCTTGGGGGTTTGCCCTCTCGGTCTTTGGTTTTCTGCCCTCGACAATTCCAGATTAAGTATTTCAATCCTCAGAAACCAGTGCTGTTAAATGAACTTAAGCATCGTCTTAACTTCACTTATTTTCACTAAACGTCACTGGGCAGATACCAGAGTTTCTTGGTAGATTGAGAAGCACACGGGATTTTGAACGACAAAATGAGCGAACAACCCAAACAACGCCGTAAGCGTAGTTATCCTGTCAAACCTGAAGTATTGCCTCTGTTGGAAAAAACAATGAGGGAAAAGGGTTTTGTGTACACTACGCAAGAGCAAATGTATGAAGAATTGTACGAAAAGACAGGGAGAGCAATAAGTATTGATACAATCAAAAACTTTTTTAACCCACAATTTGGACGTAATCCAGAAAAGAATACGATTCAAACTATTGCCACTACTCTTGGATGGATGCCGGAAGACTTGGTAGAAGAATGGGTTGCTCCAACAAAAATCAAGAAAATATCAACAAATAATTCAGAAGTCACCATAGATATTTCCATTTTCCAGAGAATGCTCGATAAGCAAATTAATAACTTGACATTCAATAATTCTTTTTTAACTGAAAAACTAATTAAAACAGCGGATATCTATGTTCCTCTAGGACTAATTGAACGCAAAGAAAAATCAAAACATGGAGAAGTTAAACCTGAACAAGGATCAGCCTTATATCGGGCGAATGAGTATGAAATTTCCCGTAAATTTGAAAATGATCAATTTTTGACTGAGGTATTGCTCCAAAGAGATAGCCCCAAAAGTCAGGGTCGAAGGATAGCTATTATTGGGGAACCAGGATCTGGTAAGTCAACCCGCTTACAACAAGTTGCTTTATGGCTAATAAAGCAATCATCAGAAAATCATGTGATCTGGATTTCATTAGCTGATCTTAGAGGTTGTTCCTTAGAAAATTATTTACTTCGAGTATGGTTAAAAAATGCCTTGAGTAAATTAGAAAGCAGTAAAGAAGACCAAGAGGAATTAGTTGAAATATTTAATCAGGGTAATGTCTGGTTATTGCTTGACGGGATTGATGAAATGGGATTGTTGGAAAATCCCTTAGCTTGGGTTAATCGTCAACTTTGTGGTTGGCTTGATCAAGCCAAAATTATTACAACATGTCGAATTAATATCTGGGATGGCAATCGTCAAGCCTTAAATGGGTTTGATGTTTATCGCAATTTAGATTTTTCTGACTATCAGCGTGATAAATTCATTAATATTTTTTTAGATAATAAAGAACTATCTGAGGGGCTAATAAATGAATTAAATAAACCAGGAAAAGAGAGAATTCGTGATTTAGCCCGAAATCCTCTGCGTTTAAAGTTAATTTGTTGGTCATGGCAAAAACGACAAGGAACATTACCCAATACTAAAGTAGAACTTTACGAAGAATGCGTTGAAAAGTATTATGATTTGAAACAAGAGCCTTCAACTACACTGACTCAACGAAAGGAGTTAAATAGAGCTTTAGGAGAGTTAGCAAAACAGGCTTTGGACCGGGATGATTTTCGGTTTCGCATGACTGAAACACAAGTAAGTCAGGTTTTAGGTGAATCAGATCAAGGATTATTTAAGCTAGCTCTAAATTTAGGCTGGCTAAATGAAATTGGAGAGGCAGAGGAAAATCATAAAAAAATTTATGCTTTTTTACATCCTAGTTTTCAGGAGTATTTTGCAGCAATTACCATTGATAATCCTAGCTTTTTCTTTCATCACGATAATGAAAAACCTAACCCATTCAAAAACATTAATGGACAACAATGCCAATACCGTATTTTTAGAAGTCAATGGAAAGAAGTTTTTTTACTATGGATGACAAGAAGTAATATTGCAAATGAGGTACAAGAAAGTTTAAGATATTCTCTTATTAACTTTAATGATGGATGTGATGGTTTATTTGCCAAAGATTATATTCATATTTTGATAGATGAACTTATCGGAATAATAGCTACATCATATCCAGGACATGATCAAGATTGGGATAAGTTAGAGAATGTGATACAAAAAACGAAAAAAATAAAAGATATTTATTCTTGGAATTCTGGAATCAAGGATTTGTTTTTTTATAAAACTTTTTATAATTTGGGTATTTGGATTCATGATTTTAAGAAGTGTAAAATTCATTATTCTTCTCAGGTACTTGAACAAAAATCAGTCACGGTAAGTTTTGTATCAAAGCTAAAAGAAGACAATTATTATGGTCATAGATTTTCTATGATATTTTTGCTGGATAGCTTTTATGCCAAAAATTATAAGCAACATTATGAGCGAATAAGGGACATAAATATAGTTTTTGAAGATCATGTAAATAAAATTCTTTTGTCAAAAGATCTCGCTTTTTTATGCGATATTATTGGCGGAGGAACCTTTGAGCGCGGGCTTGCAATTAGACAATTGACAGAATTAGTAAGCTTTAAACAAGTTAGCATTATAAATTTACTTGATGAATATCAATTAAAAGAACGGAATGACATTTTCTTGTCTTCACTAATTTATATTTTAGGCGATGTTTTTTGTATAACCAATATTCGAGAAGTCAGAGAAGAAGTAATTGATACTTTACTCACACTAGATTTCAACGGTAGAGAAGAACCAACACTAAGCTTTTTGCTAGCATTTATCAAGATCATTCTTGAAGACTTTGTTATACATGGTTTAATTATCAAAGATAAACTATGCATTATTGTTAGATTATTAAAATCAATATATTTAACAAATTTTGGTCACAACAATGAATTATTACATATAATATCTGAGGATTTACTTAGGATATTGTCTAATCAAATGTCATATCCTGAGTTTTATAATGCATGGAATAATGAATTTATTAAACTACAATCTCAGCAAGAATTTCTTGATGAGCAAATTAAAAGCTCTCCCTATTCACTCTCAATCAAAACTGAAAACTTGAACTCTATTGTTGACAAAATAAAATTATTGCAACGTTTTAAAAAACGTATTTTTCAGTCTTTACCCTTAGAGATTAAGCCTCAAATTCAAATAATATTTGGTCAACCAACTCAAAACATAGAAGTAATTGCTGAAGATTTAGTTGATCAAATAGAAGACATTTTTATAGAAATAAAAGATCAATTAAAAATCAATGATCTTGTATTATTTCTGGATAACCGACAACCTAGTCAACTACTTTTAGAAACCTGCGATCAATTTAATGATCTTGTCAAAATTGAATGGAATCGCTAAACATTTTTATATGGTAAATTATATCAAGTCACCAATTAAAAATGAAGCATTTTTATCAAAGAAGTTAACTTGTACGGTAAATATATAATGAAAACTATTGAATTCACGGCTAAAATTAATCAAGGAATGATTGCCATTCCCAAAGAATATGATCAAGAACTTCAAGAAGAATTAGAAGTAGAAGTTACTGTTAAACCCAAACGAAAAAAACGTTTAATGGATCGACTTGCAGAAAATCCGGTTTCTGTCGAAGGATGGCGTAACCTAACAAGAGATGAAATCAACCTTAATATTAATCGTCACTTGAAATGATTTGTAGCAAAAAGGGTCAGACTTAGACCCCTATGTATTATATGAAGTGATTAGCCAATCTCCGTTTGGGGCGTTTCCGTTGTCGAGTCATTCCCCTTGCCCCACTGTTTGGTAATAGCCCCCGTGATCAGATGGGACAGCAGACCAATAGGGCCAGCGAATAAACATAAAATGAGGGAATGGACTGTCCAAACTCCTGTTTCCCGTCCCTGCCAATAAATCCAGCGACCCACAAACAAATCCATCACCAGATAGTGGACCCAACCCACTGCCATAATTTTTTCGTCAGCAAAAGCTTGGGCAATAGCCGATAATTCCGGACTGGCCAACGCCGCCGCCGATTCGGAACCCAAGGAACCGATAAATAAAAATAGATAAACCGCAGCTAAAATGGCGATCGGGATCAGGGACTTCATCACCTTTTCCGTCCATTGCCACCGTGGTAGTAGAATCATCAAGCCCCAAAACGGCAATACAAATAGATTGCTTAGATTAAAAAGTAGTTCGGTAGCCATTTTCAATAACAGTTGCTTACCAACAAGTCGATAGAACAATTTAGAGTATAAAAGAATTTACAGAATCATGCCGTGCAGGCGATCGCCTTATGTAGCAGACAGGCATCTATCAAGCTCTGTCGTAAATGCAAAAAAAATCAACAATTCGAGTAAGCCATGCTACAAGACATTGTCGCTGTTAACCCTCTCAAAAACTACAAGCTTTATTTACGATTTGAAGACAATCAAGATGGAATAGTTGACATTAAAAAACAAATTGAATTTACAGGTGTATTCGAACCACTTAAAGACCTTGAATATTTTGCTCAAGTCAAAATCAATCCGGAACTTGGAACTATTCAATGGCCCAATGGAGCAGATTTAGACCCCGACGTGCTGTATGAAGTAATTACCCGATCGCCGTCTCCAAGCCCCTTAAATCTTGAAGTTTAAGGAAGGGGAAAAAGGCTTTTAACTAAACCTAAACCAGCTTATGATTAAGCAATGGAAAAGCTTACCATCACTCGACCCGACGACTGGCACCTGCACCTACGGGATGGAGAGGCCCTAAAAGCGGTTCTGCCCCACACTGTCCGTCAATTTGCCAGGGCGATCATCATGCCCAATTTAAAGCCTCCGGTGCGTTCCGTCACTGATGCGGCCGCCTATCGGGAAAGGATTCTCGCCGCCATGCCTGCGGGGAGCCAGTTTGAACCGCTGATGACCCTTTATCTGACGGATAATACCAATCCCAAAGAAATTATTGCGGCTAAAGCGTCCCAGTTTGTTAAAGCCGTGAAATACTATCCCGCTGGAGCCACCACCAATTCTGACTTTGGCGTTACGGATATCAGTCGGTGTGATGCAGTGCTGGAAGCAATGGAACGGGTGGACTTACCCCTATTACTCCACGGCGAAGTAACGGATAGCCATATTGATATTTTCGACCGGGAAAAAGTTTTTATTGAAAAGTATCTAATTCCCCTTAGGGAAAAATTTCCTCGACTGCGGGTGGTGCTGGAACATATTACTACCTCAGATGCAGTGCAATTTGTTTTATCTGCTAGCAATATTGCCGCTACCATTACCCCCCAACATCTACTATTCAGTCGCAATGCTTTATTCAAAGGTGGCATTTGTCCTCATTTTTATTGCCTGCCAATTTTGAAGCGGGAAGAACATCGTTTGGCATTGCTACAGGCGGCTACTTCTGGTAATCCTAAATTTTTTCTGGGCACCGATAGTGCTCCCCATGCCCGCAATAGTAAAGAGAGTTTTTGTGGTTGTGCTGGTTGCTATTCTGCCCTCCATGCCATGGAGTTATACGCCGAAGCTTTTGAAAGTGTTAATGCCTTGGATAAACTGGAAGCCTTTGCCAGCTTTTATGGCCCAGATTTTTATCAATTGCCCCGTAATATAGAACAAATTACGTTGACGAAAATCCCTTGGCGTATTCCCGCTGAATTGCCCTTCCCTGAGTCTGGGCTGGTGCCACTACGGGCCGGCGAGGAAATAACTTGGCAAATGGTGTGATCCAAAAAGGTGGAGTGCAGTGAAAATTATTGATAGTAATTAAATGGATTTGCTTTTTCTTTTCACTGAGCCACAATCATGACCTACTTTGCCAGCGATTTTCAAGATTTAGATAACTCTGGAAATATTGAAAACTTTATCAGTTGTCTGGAATTACAACAGTCACTAGACCTGTATAAACATTACAAACAAAAAACGTTTGAGAAAATGCAGTTAAAGCCCGGTGATTCAGTGCTGGAGGTGGGATGTGGCACCGGCAATGACGCACTTTTGTTAGCTAATTATGTCGGAGAAACGGGTAAAATTACAGCGGTGGACCGCAGTCAATTTATGCTCAAACAGGCAAAGGAACGGGCAAAAAAATCCACCACTGAGTTTGCCTTTGTCTTAGCTAACGCAGAGCAATTACCCTTCCCGGATTACACTTTCACTGCGGCCAGGGTTGACCGAACCCTACAGCATATGTCCCATCCCCAGCAGGCGATCGCCGAAATGACCCGAGTTGTGCAATCCAATGGTTGGGTGGTGGCCTTTGAACCGGACTGGGAAACATTGGTCATAGATTCAGACCAGCGGGGCATAACCCGTGCATTGGTTAATTTTTGGTGTGATAACTTTCCTTCTGGCTGGGTGGGTCGCTATCTATTTAAATATTTCCGGCAAGCAGACTTAACTGACATTACGGTAGAACCCGTTACCATTTCCCTAACCGAGTTTGAGTTGGCCGATAAAATTTTAGACCTATCTCGGACGGTAGAAAAAATTAGCAAACAAGAAATAATTAGCCAGGATGATCTTACACTTTGGCTCAGGACTATTAATCAAAGTGACCGGACTGGGCAGTTTTTCTGTGCTTTTACTGCATTTTTAGTCAGTGGCAAAAAACCTTAGGTCTTCACCAGTATTAAAGATCAAAATTTTTATATTTGCTTAATTGTCTGGCCACCATCATTGTCCATTAAGTAATATCACTGAACATAGCTATTTTTCTAACCTTCTCTGACTTTCAAACTAGTTGTTTTTACTGTTGTTTCGTTATAATAGCGGAGAGCAAAGAGGGAATCGGCGAAAAAGCAAAGTAGTATCTCAGTATTGAGTGGGCAAGCCAAGTTAAAGCCACTGGTTTTGCCTGTTTTCCCAGCAATTAACCGAACTTATGACTATCAATTTGGCCGATCGCCTTTCTGCGCTCACTACGGATTCAGCAGGTACTACCCACATTGTTTGGGTCGAGAATTCCTTACTCTGGCACGCTGTTTATAACGTTAATTCCGGTACTTGGGAGAACGCCCAGGCGATCGCCGACGTGGGCAATCAATCCCTCACCAGCTTGAACTTGATTGCTAATGATAAGTTAATCCAACCCACTAGTGGAGAAAGCAGTGCCGCCCCAGCCCCAGGACTCGTGGTGGTTTATCAGCAGGGCAGTGGCAATGACAGCAATCTTTTTTACACCGCCGCCCGCTATAACTCCGGGGGCAGAACCCAATGGTTAGCCACTCCCCAAGCCCTAACCGCTGATTCCGTAGGAGATTTGGCCCCCAGGGCGATCGCCGAAGAAAATGGCACCGTGTTTGTGGTTGGGCAAAAGGTCAATGTGGACAGTGCTAACAATCAAGCCATTCGAGAAGATACCGATCTTTATTATCAAAGTTTTACTATCAATCAAAATCAGTTTAGCGGCAATGTAAACTTATTTACAGCTTCCGTTGATGGTGTTACTCAGAGCAGTTCTTACAATTATCTAGGTCGTAATCTCAACGCCCCTGCGGCTAATTACACCGTTCTGAGTGAAGGGGAACAAAATTTCCTTGGCAATAAACCTAGCTACCAAGGATTAGGGCAAAACTGGAACGCATCCAGTGATTTTAACCTCAACGGCTTATCTTTAATACTGGCAAAAAAATTAGGTCAACAACCCGATAAAGTCCTAGAAACAATCTTTGGCCCTTTAATTCTTTCTGTCTCTTTACAGGGTTCATCCGGCAATAATCCCGAGTGGAGTTTGTTTGGGGGCGGTGAGGCAACCAATGGACGGCTGCTACTGAATGCCCTAGCTACCATAGGCAGAAAACAAAGGCGGAATATTGGTAATAACGAGGATAGTAATCGTTTTGATAAATGGAGAAGACAAGGAAGAGGGGCCCTAAGCAAAGACTCCAAAGATGGGTTTGATCTGTCTTTTACCCTATCTTCTCTATACAGCTACGGCAATAGTAATGGTAATTCAGCTGGAAAGTTACCACTCTACGTTGAAACCGGAGGAGCACTAGCTAGTTTTGCAGCCTCCATTCCTTTGTTTGGCTTTGACGACATATTAGACCTTGGTTTAAATGCTAATTTTGGTCTATTTTTTAATGCCGGTGTTGCTCTGCAATGGCAAGTGGAACCAAAAGATCCAAATACATATTCTCCCCTACTAGCTCCCTATCTTGACTTAAGCGGCAACACGGATCGTTTATTAGTTACTGATTCTCTCTCTTTATTGCCGGGTTTTTCCCAATCCACAGCAGCCCTAGCATTAATCTCCAATCTGGAAGCGGCTTTTGCCTCCATTAATCAAAATAGCTCCGTGGAATTGGAATCTTTATTGTTGGGAATTCCCGTTACCTTAGGGTTTGAAGGCAGTATAGAAGTTCCCTATATTTTTAAGCTTTTTGGTTCCATTGGCTTTTTTGCCGATGGCACGTTTACTTTGAAAGGGGATACGCCATCTTCAGTAACCGTCGGTGCCCCCTATAATATTAACGTTAATTTGTTGGGCTTTCTGAGTGCAAGATACGCAGGTTTTCCCACTTGGACACAGGTTTTTCCCACATTTTTGCCGATAGAAAATCCCCAAACTAATTTATCCTCCGCCGTTGATTCAGTTGCCAGTGTAGATGGCTTTCTCCTAACAATTAACCTTTCCCAATCCCTAGCCCCTAATACTAATCTTACCCCCACAGAATTTACTGTTACTGTTACTAGCCCCGGTGGCCAAATATCCACTATTCCCGTCTTTGGAGTAGTTTTACAAACTGATGCCCAAACTAATACCAGTCAGGTTGTTTTACGACTAGAAAAGGAAATCCCTTACACCACCCTGAATGATCAACCTTTTGCTAATGTAGTAGTTAGTTACTCGGGCAATCAACTAGGCAATTTTACCAGTAGTCCTGTTGCTATTAATTCTGCCGATACTCTCATTTATACTTACAATCCCACCAGTGGTACAGGCAATAGCTATAGCCAAGCAAATCAACAGATTGTTATCGCTTTTAATGGTGAATTAGATACGGATATTGTTCCGTCACTAGATGAGTTTATTGTGACTAATGGTAATAATGGTAATAATCAAATAGTCAATACTGCTAGCATTACCCTCAACTCTAAAAGTATTGTTTTAACCCTTGCTTCTGGTTCAACTATTGCTTTGGGGGAAAACTACACTGTTCAATATAATCCTGACCCAAATAGTTCCAGTAAACTACAAACCGCCAACCAAGAGGCGATCGCCGCTTTTTCCGTCAGTAACACCACCCCTCCCACCGCTAGGGGTCTAATTAACCGCACTTTTGCGAGTTCCGCTAATGTTCAAACCCAACCTGTTCTCAGTAATTTAACCAGTGATTTTGCCCAGGATAGTTCCCCCGCCTTAGCCCTCACCAGTCAAGGGGACATATTACTGGCTTGGAGCAGTGACACACCCCCCATTACCCCGATTTCTGTTTTAGCAGAGGGAGACTACCTCTATTTAGTCTTTGCCGATAACCTTAAAAACGATTCAGCCAATCCCCCCAGTAATGATCAATTTACGATTAAAACCAGTGATGGTAATTCAGCCAATCCCACTAATATTTCCCTGTCGCAAAATACAATTATTCTGACCATTGGCAATGGTATTGATCTTACCCAAATCACTGAGGTTAGCTATGGTTTAAGTGGAACAAATCTGGGTAATAATCTCTATTTATCTGACGCTACCAACACTGAATTTTGGGTTCCAAATTTTACCAGTGCTGTTCAAGTTTCTAGCAGTGTTACCACCGCCCCTACCACTCTGCAAGGGTCAGTAATTTCCAATTTAATTACTATTCCCTTCAGTCAAACTTTAAATAGCAACAGTATTCCCAATGGTAATCAGTTTACCGTTGTTGTCAATGGTGATACTAACAGCCCAGTTAATGTCACTAGTGTCACCGTTGCCGATACTTCCGTCACCCTGGTATTAGCCAATATTATTGGCCAGGGTCAATTGGTGTCCGTCACCTATAATCCTAACTCCAATGGAGAAAATAATTTAGTTAGCAATGCCAGCACTCCCCAGACTGTTCAGCAATTTACCGCCAATAATTTTTTAACAACAGCATCCAGTACCGGCACGGTTATTAAAACAGCCTTTTCTCCCTTTGGTGACAGTGGTATTTCATCCATTACAACCATTCCCGGCACTAGCGGTATTAACTCCGATGTTGTCGCAACTTTGTACACCAATCCCACCACGAACATAGCCCAAAATATTGTGGCTTGGGTTAACGTGGATAGTTCCGCTTTAGCACTGAAATCGGTTCCGGGACAAAACTATAATTCCGATGAAGCAGAATTAATTAATACCGCCCTCAGTCAATCAGACATTTACTATTCTGTGCTTGGTCCCGATAATCAATGGAGCTTGGCCGCCCCCATCGTTTCTAACCAGACTGGTTCTAATAATTCTGGTCAAGATCAAAAAGTAACTTTGGGAATTGGCCCAAATGGCAGTTTATTAGCGGCTTGGTTAAATACCCAACTGGACAGTAATAATAATCCCAATACCACTATTCAATTAGCAAGTTTTGATGGCACCAGTTGGACAAGTCAAACTACCTTAGGGGGAGCTAACTCAACCATTGCTCCTAATAGTTTTAGTGAATTAACTATTAGCTCTATTAATGGTCAACCAGCTATCTTTTGGACAGAAAGTCAGCCCGCTTCTTACAGTAATTTGGTCTTCAACGAAAACCCTTTACTTTATCTACGACTGGGGGAATTAAACGGCACAACAGCGGTCAATGAAGGGCAATTATCTCTGGCAGGAAATGGCACCTACAGCGCAAGTGGAGTTGGCCTTGGTCAAGTGGGAGCCCTGGAAAATACTGATACCAATACGGGAGACTTTAACCCTGCAGCATTATTTAATGGCGGTAGCGTCACAATTAATTCTCCTATATCCATTCCTGTTCAGGGCTTTTCCGTTGAATTTTGGTTCAAGCTGCCGACGGCGGGGGGTCTAGTTAATTTAGTCGATTTAGCAGGGGTTTTTGACCTGAGTTTAAATGGAGAAATTCTAACTTTTGCTCTCAATAATAGTGCTAATTCCCAAATTACCCAGACGATTACCACTAACCATTGGCATTATGTGGCGGGAATCTATGACCCCGTTGATGACATTCTGACTCTTTATGTAGATGGGCAACTGGCAGGTAGTTTAGAAAATGTTGTTTTTGCCAATTTGCCCCAGTCGGGAACGTTAACTTTAGCGGGCAATGGTGGGCCAGTTTATTTGGATGAATTTGCCTTTTATAACTCGGTTCTTTCCCATACTTCCACGAGTCCTAGCTCCGGTTCCCCCAGTGATAATTTATTGAGTTTAACCGGCAGTCAATTGGTGGACGGCGTTTTGGGAGTGAACGAAATTGGTGGTCGCTACGAAGCCCGCTTTTTTGAACCAGTAACGGCGGGGCCAGAAACCTATTACAGCGTTTGGGATAGTAACAGTAATAGCTGGCAAACTCCCACAAATATTGATCCCATTGATGAAGTAATACCCACCATTTTATCGGCGGCGAATAACCCGATTTGGGACATTGTTTCCGCTGACTCAGCTCCCAATAACAATAGTCAAATTGCGCCTAATGGTAATCCTGATGCCATTTTTCAAGTTAATTTAACCGGGCAACAAGGCCTTGAGATTGTTGGTGTTTCCGTTACCACAGCTAATAAACAACTTTGGAGTGTGGGTACGGATGGCACGGAAAATCCCCTCGGTGGTTGGCAACTAGGGGTGGTTTTAGCAGAAAACGCAGATACGACAACGCCCCAGCTAGAGTTTATTTCCGGCGATCGCCTGCTGAATAGCCTGAATCCCACGTCTAGTTTTTCCCATCGGGTGATGGGGGCAACGGAAACCTTGACTATTTTTGTGGATACGGAGGGTAGTCCCCTCACTTCCTCCGCCACGGTTAATGTTTACCTCCAGGGGGTAAAAGATCCGGTTCAATTTATGTCCCTTTCCCCTTTGCCTAATCAGGGCGGCCCGGTCTCTACTAACGCTCTGGACTATTTAGGCAATCAGGTGTTGGGCATCGCAACGGTAAAAGAAGCCAATGATGCTTCCCTTTCCCTGGTGGACAGTGGTTTTGTGGTTAATACCGACAATCCGGCGATCGCCGCAGTTATGGCCAGTGGTTTTAGTAACGGGGATTTAGCCTATGTGGCGGTGGGCAATCGGGGTTATACCAGCCAGGGAAACTCGGTGGGGGGCACAATCCAGCTTTTATTTGCCGGGGGCCAAGTTTTAAGCCAACAGTCCACTAATCCCTTAACAACAACAAATTTATCCGGTAATCCTGATGGTGTACTAATTACGGGCATTACCGACGGGGGCGATATTAACAACAATGTGCCCATGGCCCTGGTGACGGGGAATTTAGACGGGGATGGCATTGATGATTTGGTGATCGGTGACGCTAACTACAACGGGGGAACGGGGCGCATTTACGTCATTTACGGCAAATACCTTGAAAGTCTGAAGGGTCAAAATCAAACCATTAATCTTAGTAATGCTAGTCAGTGGAGTAGTGATCAGGGTGTGGTCATTGACGGCATAGATACGGGCGGTGGAGCTGGTTTTTCCCTGGCGATCGGCAATTTCACTGGTAATGGCCCCCAAATTGCCTTTGGTGCGCCCTTTGCCCAAAACAGTGATGGAGTTGCAGTGGGTAAGGTCTATCTCGTTTCCCTCAGCAGTCCCAGTCAACTTTCCCCAATCCACACTGGGAAAACGTTTAATCTGACCAATCCCCAAAATCCAGCCCAGACCATTACCGTTGGGGAAACGGCGGGTTACAGCTTGGGGGTTTCTCGCCACATTACCGGTGGTCCTCTTACTTTTACCAACAATGTCACCGATGACTTATTTATTGGTTCCTCCACCTATGGGGTGAACATCAATAACCAATGGGTAGGCAAAAGTGCCTTACCAACCGGCAACCAAGGTAATTACCCCGATAACATCATGATCGCCGCTGGGGCAGTTCATGTTTTTTCCCAACCCAGTGGTCAATCCTTTGGCAAAATCGCTACCTACACCGGGCCCAATGTTCCCGCCGCCAATGGAGTAGGAGCCAACTATTTGGCCGGAGCGGCGATCGCCCTGGGGGACTTTACGGATTTAGATGGGGACGGTCAACAGGATTTGGCCATTTCGGCCCTGGGGGTCAATGGCAGTGCTGGAGCGGTCTATGTGCTGAGTGGGGACAAGGCTGTGGCCTCCAGTTCTGACCAAGCCCTCAACGAAGTCAGTCATCTGACCATCAATGGTGGCATTGCTGGGGGTAAAGCAGGGATAACCATCATGGCTCCGGGAGATGTGAACGGCGATGGTTACCAGGACTTTTTAATTACCGCTCCCCAGGCCAGCAACGGTACAGGGCAGAGTTATTTATTATTTGGCCCCTTAGATTTATCCGAAGTGGGGCGACAATTCGATCTCAGTGCGACGGGCAGTGACAGCAAAAACGTGTTCTTGCTCAATGGCAGTCTCCCTAATCAGTTGGCAGGAACAGCGGTAACTAGGTTAGGTAATATCACGGGAAAAACTGGCACCAATAACAATCCCATTGATAGCTTTCTGATCAGTGCTCCCAACGCTCAACAGTTTTATGTAGTCTATGGTCAGCCCTGGTTAGCCGACGATGGCAGTCTCAATTTAGCCGATGTCGCCTCTGATAATGGTTTTGTAATTGACGGCAATTTGATAGGCAATCCTCCTACGACCTTTGAGACCACTTCTCAGTATATTGACACTACTCCAGCCATGCTGGTTAATGGCACAACCCTATATCTGGCCTATAAAGGTTTCGGTGGCAATAACCAAATTTATTTCACCGCCAGTACCAATAACGGTCAAAGTTGGAATTGGGAAGTACAGTTACCTCAGGCCGCCCAAACAATCTTTCCCCCAGCGATCGCCTTTTTTAACAATGTTTTATATCTAGCCTATGTGGATAGTTCTAATCAACTTTATATCATCACCAGTCAAGATGGAGGACAAAACTGGAATTCTCCCACTCCGATAGAGCAACAATATTCTTCGGTGCCACCAACTTTAGTGGTTTATCAAGGAACCCTATCTCTGCTCTTTGCCGCCAATAACAGTAATTCCAATGTTTTGCAACTTTACTTAAACAGCAGTAATGAGTGGATTTACGCCGGCGAGATTGGCAGCAATCAAACCGCCATCAGTGCCATTAGTGCGACGGTGTTAGGAGATACCCTCTACCTCGCCTATAAAGGGGGAACCATCGCCAATCCCAATGCCGACGATTTTCTAACTTCTACCAATAACCCTGACCTTTCCGCTTCCGATTGGAATAGTATTCCCATTCCTGGAGTTAGTTCCCAGGGCGGCCCTAGCCTTACCAATGATGGCCAAAATCTCTATCTGAGCTACGTCGATACCACTAGCAATCAGCTTAATCTCGTTAGTTCCAACAATGGCAGTAATTGGTCACCGCCCCAAGTTATCAACAACAGTATTACCCAAGCTCCCCCGGCCATTACTTTTGCCAACAATGAACTTTATCTAAGCTATCCGGGCCCCCAAGGTTCCCAAGAAATCAATGTCACCAGTTTTCCCCTTCCCTTCACAGGAAATATTGTCGGCAACGGTAGTTTAGTCCGCTTCCTGGGGGATGTTAACGGTGATGGCTTTGCCGATGTTTTTTCCGGGGGAAATAATGCCGGAGCAATTATTTTTGGTAACAGCACCAAAGATTTATTAACGACGGCCAGTGGCAGTGAAGATTTACTGATTTACGTTCCCAATGCCACCCTTCGGGACTTGATTAGTTTGGGGGATTTCAACGGCGATGGTTTTAAGGATTTCGGGATTTTAGATAGTAACAGTAATTTTTATGTTGTTTTGGGAGATACCAGCCTTGGGGACTTAAAAACATTAAGTATTACCTCCAGCTCTTCCCCTGTGGTCATTAACCAAGTGGGGGGAGTGACAAAATCCATGGCCATTGGGGACTACAACGGCGATGGTTATGATGACGTACTACTGTGGGGAGATAACGGCAATCAGGTGGCCTGGGGTAACGAAACTGGTAGTCTCAACAGTTTTACCAATGTTGATTATCCCGAAACCCAAACATCCGCCACCGGGGTTGATCTCAATGGGGATGGTTATACAGAGATTGCCATTGGTAGCGATCGCCGGGAAATAGCGGGACAGATTTCCACCGCCGGTAGTTTTTCCCTCCTGCCCACCCCCACTAATGCTTCCGTCATTGATACCCTAGCTGGAGCTAACCAATTAGAAAATATTGGTGATTTCAACGGGGATGGCATCGCCGATTTAGCTGTCCTAGCTTCCAACTACTATGCGGCGGCGATCGGGGAACCGAATAATCTGCCCAACTATTTAAGTCGCCCCGGCAACCAAGGGGGTGTTTTCATTTATTACGGCACTACCCAGGGTTTAAACAGCAGTGCCCAACCCGATGTAATTCTTGCCGCTCCCTTTACTAATCCCAATGGACAAATAAGTACATATCAACTTTCCCACATTGCCCGAGCAGGAGATGTTAATGGGGATGGTTTTGATGATTTATTAATCAGTTCCCCCTACACCGTTGATGCAGAAAATAACCAGGGAAGTGTGTTTGTCGTCTTTGGTGGGGAAGAATGGAATAGTCAACCCTTCGATCTAGGTCAACTGCGGGCTAACCAATCCCAGGGTTCCAGTGTCCAAGGTTTTGCCATTGACGGCCTGCCGGACTCCCAAGCCGGTATTGCCATCAGTGGTGGCAGTGATATTAACGGTGATAGTTTTGCTGATTTTATTATCGGTGCCCCTGGTCAACAAAATTTGCAATATAACCAGCAGAGCGTATTTATAGAAAATGGTCGAGATAACATCGACCAAGATTATACATTTATCTATTATTTCGACGGTAGTCAGACTAGTATCCTTGGCAATCCAGAGTGGAACGAGACGGACAACAGGACTAATCAAATTTCAACCAATTGGAATAATCCCGGTCAACCTCCCCAAGCTATCATCGGTCAATCCAACGGCGACATTTGGTACTATCCCGGTGGCACTGGCCAAGACTGGCAAAAATGGGGCAAATTTTCAGAGGCGATCGCCGAACTGGCGGTGAACTGGAACACGGGAGACAATCCCCAAATCGTTGCGGGGTTAGCAGGCAAAGGGGGTATTGAATACTATAACGGTTCAACCTGGGTCAACAGTGGCCCTTACCAGGGAGAAGGTTGGCGATCGGCCATTACCCAGATGGCAGTGCAATGGGGTAGTGATGGCGCTCCCGCGCAAATTGTAGTGGGGCTACAGGATGGGGCCGTTATTTACTACAACATCCAATCTGGCTGGCGAACTCTCAATAATTTTGGCAAAGGCGTTACCCAATTATCAGTACAGTGGCAGGAAAACGCTAATCCTAATATTGTGGTTGGTCTGGATAACAGCGAAGTGCAATATTACCAAGGCAATAACAACACTTGGACTCAATTCCACGACGATGGCTGGGTTTATCCGGTGCAACAAATGGCAGTACAGTGGACAAGTCCCAATGCTCAACCTTTAGTGGTAGTCGGCCTGGGGGATAATAACGGCAATAATGGCACCGTTTGGTATTACCAAGGTTCCGGTGGCCAGGGGGGCTGGACTTTGTTATCTGGTCTGCCCTCCGGAGCGGCGATCGCCCAAATGGCCGTGCAGTGGAATGTTAGCCCTAGTCCCACTTCCTCTAGCAATGTCAGCAATTTAAAAATTGTTGTTGGTCAAGCGGATAGTACGGTCAGTTACTATAACGGCTCTGGCTGGACTGCCACACCAGACATTAACTCCCCAAGTTCCCCCTTGAATGCCATGACCGTACAGTGGAGTGCTGATGGCCAGCCCCAGATTACGGCGGGCTTAGGGGATACCCAAAATCAAAACGGCGAACTTTGGTATTTACCGAACCCTGGTCAGTCTTGGCAACAGCTTCAGGGTAATTCCCCCGTCACCCAAATTGATAGTTTATGGACAGAATCTCTCGTTCCCAATAGTCAAGCCGATAACCTGAGCTATGTTTTCTTTGGCAGTGATTTTAACCAGACTGTAAATCAAACTGGAACCATCGGTGATGATGTGATGCTGGGAAGTCCCACGGGGGAAAGTTTTCTGGCGGGCCAAGGGGATGATCAGATTTACACCAAAGGTGGGTTAGATGTGGCCTATGCGGGCCCTGGGGATGATTGGGTTTCCGTCAGCGATACCTATTTTCGACGGCTGGATGGGGGAACCGGGTTTGATATTTTGGCTTTGCAGGGCTACAACGGCCAAAATTGGGATATTACTACCCTTTCACCGGGACTTAGATTGAGGGATTTTGAAAGCATTGATATTCGGGATTATGGGGCCAATCAGTTAACCCTTAATTCCCTAACAGTCACTAATTTATCCAGTGACAATACCCTCGTTGTGTTAATGGATGAAAGTGGCGATAGTCTGCAATTGAGCAATGACTTTAGTGCGGATGGAACGATTTATCAATATGGGCAAAGATTTTATCAATATAAATCCAATAATTCTGCTGCCATTGTATTAGTTAACCAACCAACGGTACCGAGCTTTACCGCTCCAAATCAGAATACCCCCCAGCTTATTTTACCCAGCGGTAATGGAACGGCTAATGGCAATAATTTAATTGACTCTGACCAAAGTTTATTTACTTTTTCTGATCCCAATGCTCCCACCAAATTATTTGTTTCCAATCCCATTACTTCCGAAGCCAGAGAGGAAGTAGATTTTGTCATTGAGCGAACAGGGAATTTAGACAAATATGTTTTAGTTAGTTATCTCACCCAAGACTTGGACGGCAAAGCAGGTAATCGCTATTTACCCGTGGCAGGACAGCTAATATTTAATCCTGGGGAAACGAAAAAAACAGTCAATGTTAAAACTCCCAATGATGGTATTTACACTGGCGATCGCCAATTTGGGTTATTGGTTTCTTTAGTGAATGAAAGGTTACAGTGGGGCAACTGGGGAGAAACTTTTTCCGTAGTGGGGGATGCCAATGGCGCACAAATCCGCAATTGGAATTATCTGACGGAAGAATTAGAAAATGGCTTAATGGCAGGGGCAATTAATTTTTCTAGCACTGTTGACGATGGTTATGGTGAAATTAACCTCAACGTTAATGGCTTGACAGAATTTAACGACTTTTTGGGCTATGATCCCCTCACCCAAACCTATCAATCCCTGATGCTTAATGGCATGACCGGGGCTAAATTTACCACCTTTAATAGTCAAAATAATCCCCAGGCAGTGGCAATTCAACTGTGGGATGGCGATCGGGGTGATGCAGACGGTTTAACCAATGGTTTGGTAGAAACTAAAGGTTATTTGAGCCGGGTAATTCCGGGCTTGCTCACCAATGATAATCGAGTTTTTTGGGCTCCCACCAATGCCGATGGGCAAGTGCAATTACGGTTAATCAGTAGCCCTAATCAAAATTATGAACTGGGCTGGATTGCGGTAGATAATGCTGATGGTTTAATCAATGGTTTGCGACCTGATGATCCTGGCTATGAAGCGGCAGCTTTAGCCCGCAAGCAAATCATTTTCAATAGTCAAAGCAGTGCTTCTACCAAGGCCTTAACCCGTAGTTTAGCCCAGCAAAGCTTCAGTGATGTGGATAAGCTGATTGAAACAGAATCGCAACTTTTTGGTAGCTTTAGTAATTCCAATTTAGAAGCTAATCGTTACTATTTACTCTACAGTCAACAGGGCTCCCAGACAACTTTTTCTATTAACGCTCCTCCCACCGTAGAAACGGATAGCCGGGGTTATCATCAACTGAATTTTGATGGTATTACCGCTGAAATTGGCTCCAAAACCTTGGTGGTACCGGGCCCATTGGGTCAATCCGTCACTGCGGAAGTTTCCATCAGTCGGGCCGGAGCCTATGACAATTTCATTGCCCTGTACCAAGTTGACAGTCTCACTGGGGGATTGGATGTTAATGGCGATCGCCAAATTGATCTCAAACCCGGCGATCCAGGTTATACCGAAGCGGCATTAGGCCGTGCCCAAGATCCCTTAACTGGTGTCAGTTTAACTGCCCCTGATGGCTTTTTTAGCACCAGCCAAGAAACGATTAAATTATTGGGCAATGGTATGTACGGTGTGGTTATTATTCCCAATGCCACCATTTACCAAGTTTTAAACCAGAATCCTACTAACGATCCTAATCTTGGCCCCGTTGCCCTATTCTCTTTCAATGGAGCTAACCCCACCGGCATCAGTCAAGTGGCTCGTCTAGGTAGTAATCTTTTCGGCTTTGAAGATATGGTCGGTGGCGGAGATCGGGATTATAACGACTTGATTTTACAATTGGAATTTTCACCTTTGTAAAATAAGTAAAAATAAATTGTCCTAAAATGTTTAACTTTAGTTTTTTGCATAACTTAATCCAACTTAGTAAACGTAGTTTAGTCCACAATTTATTCCACTGATTGACACTACAGCGACGTAACTTTTCTAGACAACTTATGGATAATGAAACTATTGTCAAATGAGCAGTTCATTGCCGGTGTGTTATTCAGTGGGGTAGCTGGTTTTATCGATGCAGCTAGCTTTTTAGGGCTCAATGGTCTCTTCACTTCTCACATCACGGGAAATCTGGTCATCGCAGCAACGGAAATCATTGGGGTAGGGGGAAAAGCTTTATGGGTTAGGATTGCAGTCATTCCGGTTTTTATGTTTGCTGTACTCTTGACCACTGTCCTCGCCCGTCGCCACCAACTACGGCTAGCCCATTTAATTAGCTTGGAAACTTTGGTCTTATTGCTGTTTACAATCACCGCAGTTGCCTTGGATCCAACTAACCATAAATCAGCTAATAACTTACCACTATTTGTGACTGGTTCTCTGGGGGTATTTTCCATGGGAATGCAAAATGCACTAATGCGGGAATCCCTGGGTCGCATTGCTCCCACCACTGCCATGACCAATAATTTAACTCAGTTCACTATGGATTTGACATTGATTAGCGGATTGCAAAGTCATGCTCGACTACAACTATCCTTTCAAGATCTTGATGCTTCCCGCACCAGATTAATCAAATTTGGTAGCTCCTTGCTTGGATTTACTATCGGTGCTGTCTACGGTGGAGTATTAACCGCTAAGTTTGGCTTAATTTCCCTATGTTTTCCCCTGATCTTGATGATATTTTTATCGTTCAGAGTGGAGTTGGTATTTGGAAACACTAGCCTTGATGACAAGATAAAATAAAAGGTCAAAGCAAAGGTCTTGCATGCTATCAAAGAATCTGGATACTGTTCTAATTGCCTAATTCATTGGGATGCACTAGTAAAAACATAGCTGAAACAATGTCCCCGATCTACCTAAATTTATTGCAATCAACCTCCTATCAGGTGGGGGGGAGCTTGGCCGCCAACCATCCCAGCTACAGTCAACGGGAGGCGGATAAAGAACTATTGGCCCAGTTGCGGGGGGGCAAATTTTGCTATGTGTTCAACTGCCGGCAGATGGGCAAATCTAGCCTACGGGTGCGTACCATGCATCAACTCCAACAGGATGGGGTGGTGTGTGTGTCCATTGACATTACCAGTTTGGGCACCGAAGCTGACCCACAGAAATGGTATAACGGCATTATTACCCAGCTTTACCTTGGTTTGCCTTTGGCGGGGAAGGTGGCCCTCAAGCCCTGGTTACGGGAGCGGGAACAACTCAGCCCGATCCAGAAGTTACGGGAATTTGTTGAAGCAGTTATTCTTCAGACCATTGGCGATCGCCAGATTGTCATTTTTATCGATGAAATTGATAAAGTATTGAGTCTGCCCTTTTCCCTGGATGACTTTTTTTCCTACATTCGTTTCTGCTATAACCAACGGGCTGATGACCGCGAATATAATCGCCTGAGTTTTGCCCTGTTTGGGGTGGCCACCCCTTCAGATTTAATTGATAACAAAACCCAAACGCCATTTAACATTGGCCAAGCCATTGCCCTAACAGGTTTTACCCTGACGGAAGCTCTGCCCCTGAGTGCTGGTTTGCCGGTGGACGAAGTTAGCGCCCAGGAAATTTTAAGGGAAATTCTAGTTTGGACAGGGGGTCAACCATTTTTAACCCAGAAGGTCTGTGAACTGGTGGCGGAAGCTTTACAGGAAGGGGATTTAGATTTCCAAGCTCAAACTATTCCTACTACCATTGCTCAACTGATTGAAGAAAAAATTATCCGCCATTGGGAGTCTAACGATGAACCAGTGCATTTCCGCACCATTGGCGATCGCCTATTGAAAGATGAGGCCCGTAGTGGACAACTGTTGGGACTGTACCAAGAAATTTTGCATCGGGGTTTTATCCCAGCGGACGATAGCGTCGAGCAAACCGTGTTACGTCTAACGGGACTGGTGGTGAAAATTGAGGGACAATTGCGACCCTATAACCCCATTTACCAAGCAATTTTTAATGCCCAATGGGTGAGCAAGGAACTGAACAAACTCCGGCCCTACGGCACCAACCTCCAAGCCTGGATCAATTCCGACTACCAAGACTCCTCCCGGTTACTGCGGGGGGAAGCCCTACGGGAGGCATTGGCCTGGGCCAGCAGTAAAAACCTCAGCGGGGTGGATTACCGCTACCTCAACGCCAGCCAAAATCAGGAACAGGAAGCTTCCCTAGCCGCCAACCAAATTTTGACCCAAGCTAACGTCAAGGCCAAACGGATGATTAGTTTTGGCATTGTGGTGCTGATGATGTCCCTGGGGGGGTCGGCGATCGCCTTGAGCCAGGCCTACTTTGCCACTCTCAAACAACAACGGAGCCAACAGGGTACGGAGTTGCAACGGCTAGGCACCAGCGCCCAGCGGCAATTTACCTTTGATCAAATTCCAGGATTGGTGACAGCTTTGGAAGCGGGGCATCAACTCTATCACCTGGTCAAAGCGGACGAAACCCTGAGCCAATATCCCGCCACCAGTCCTTTGGTCAGTTTGCAAAAAATCCTTAGTCAAATTGCCGAAAAAAATATTCTCACAGGGCATAGGGATGGGGTCACTAGTGTGGCCATCAGCCCCCACAAGAATTTGATTGCTTCCGCTTCCCGGGATGGGGCGGTGCGGCTTTGGACTCCCCAGGGGGAATTTTTGCGGGAATTCACCGGCCATACAGGTAGTCTATACCGGGTGGCTTTTGCCCCCAATGGCAAGATTTTCGCCACCGCTGGTCAAGATCAAACGGTCAAAATTTGGGACCTAGACGGTAATCTACTCCAAACCCTTAGGGGCCATCAAGATTCTGTCTACAGCGTTAGCTTTAGCCCCGATGGGGAAACATTAGTCTCCACTTCCCGGGATCGTACTGTGCGCCTTTGGCATTGGCGATCGGGAAAAACTTTGACTGTGCTGGCCGGGCATACCAAGTCCGTAGATGATGCCCAATTCAGCCCCGACGGCCAAACCCTAGTTAGTGTCTGTCGGGATGGGCAAATCCGCCTCTGGAATTTACAGGGCAATCTCATTCGTCAATTTGGTTTACCGGACGTGGCTTTTTTTGGGGTGAGTTGGCATCCCCAGGGAAATTTGCTGGCAGTAGCGGGGGACGATGGCACCGTCAGGCTCTGGAATACCCAGGGAGAGATTAAAGCAACCCTATCGGGCCACGATGAGTTTGTCACCAGGGTTGTTTTTTCCCCCGATGGTAAGCACTTATTTTCCAGTAGCAGTAATGGTAGTGTGATCCACTGGTCCAGCGGTGGCAAAATGCTGAAAAAATACCAGAGTTACCCGGAGGCAATTTTTGGTTTGGACCTGGCTCGCAATGGTACCCTGCTGGCCATTGGCGCGGAAAATAATTTGGTCAAGTTGTGGGATATGACTCCCAAACCGGATCTGATTAGTCTCAATTTGCCCGGCATGCTTGGGGCTGTGGCGGAAAATGCCAATACCAACACCATTGCTTTGGCCATGGAAAATGAGCCCTTGATTTTGTTCAATACAGAGAATCAAAGCCGACAGGTTTTATCCGACACTAGGCAAAACTTTGATCGCCTACAGTTCAATGCCGATGGTCAATGGTTATTGGGGCAACGGGGTCGGGAATGGCAACTGTGGCGACGCCAAGCCGAGCTTAAACAGGTCAAAGTCTGGAGAACGGACATCGGCCGTGTTTACGATGTGGCCCTACGTACCAGCCCCCAATCCCCCCAGTTGGCGATCGCCATGGCCAGTGGCAGCGGAGAAATTTGGCTTTGGCAGGGGGAATATAACGAATATAAAAATGGTGATAGGGTTGATGGGGTTGAATTGGAAGACCCCATGGCTCTGGCCCTGGGTAACAACGTGCAACGCAAAGAACCTATCCGTAGTACTAGCATTCACCCCACCTTGCCTCAATTAGCGGCTGGGGATGAACAGGGTAATCTCACCCTCTGGAATTTCGACGGCAGCCTGATTAAAAGTATTGTCGCCCACGGTGATCGCCTCAATCAACTGCAATACAGCCCCAATGGCAAGTATTTGCTCAGCGCTGGAAGGGAAGGCACCGCCAAAATTTGGACTGTGGACGGCGAACTATTGCATACCCTGAGAAGTGACCCCCTACCCATCGACCAAATTGCCATTAGCCCCGACAGCCAATGGATTGCCACCGCCGCCAGTGATGGCATGGTTAGACTATGGGATCAACGGGGCAACCTGCGGGGAGAATTTACCAGTGCCTCCAGTTCATTATTGGGACTAGGCTTTAACGAGGAAGGGCAATGGTTGCTTGCAGTGGGCCAGAACGGTGACCTCCAAAGTTGGCCCGTCACCCCAGAAAAAGAACGCCTCCGACAACTGGTGGAACAGGGCTGTAACTGGTTAAAAGACTACTTAGCCACGGAAAGTCAGCCAGACCAATCATATTCCCCTGAATTCTGCCATGGTGACTGGTAACTATTGGCTTCAGTCCACTGCTTATCTGGAATTGGCAAGGTGAAATGGTACTATTTCTGTCCTATTCCAAAGGCCTTTGTCCCTGAACAGGCCCGGGTATTTAAGAAGGCATCAGGCTATTTTGTAATGATCACTCCGCTCCGCGTTCCCCGTTGCTGTTTTTCCATTGTTCCGTCCTCGGGATAGGGGATAATTTAGACGAGAACATTAGGGAGCTTGACCATGCAGAAAGCCGATGAATTTGCCATTCACCTATTTTTGACCAATGGTCATCGGGAGGAGGTGCGCTTCATGACTATTCAGGATTTTCAAAAATGGTACAGCAATGAAGTTGTGCCCAGACATGACTCCCAGGAATTTATCAATGTGCCGATTAAAAATGTCCAGGGTGAGTATATGGTGGTGCGGCCCTCGGCCATTGTGGCCATCCGAGTGGAGCCAATTTTCTTTGGCAGTGTGGAGCGTATGTAGTCAATTGTGTATAATCTCGATACAGAATGGGGTTTTGCACTTCCCTTGATGCCCCCATTACCGTGAGTGTCAATGGACCAGTCCCTAACCCAAGATCGCCCTCTAGCGGCAGTTTTCCGACGCTTAGGCAATGAGTTGATGCCCCCGGTGGTGGAAACTTTTGAGCGCAGTAAAACAATTTTTTTCCCCGGCGATCCGGCGGAGCGGGTTTATTTTTTGCTCAAGGGGGCGGTGAAGTTATCTCGAGTTTACGAGGCCGGTGAGGAAATTACCGTCGCTCTGTTGAGGGAGAACAGTGTTTTTGGGGTACTATCCTTAGTGACAGGGCAACGTTCCGACCGTTTTTACCATGCGGTGGCGTTCACTCCGGTGGAGTTACTTTCTGCTCCTATTGAACAGGTGGAACAGGCCCTTAAGGAGCATCCTGACCTGTCATTGCTGATGTTGCAAGGGCTTTCTTCCCGCATTTTGCAGACGGAAATGATGATTGAAACCCTAGCTCACCGAGATATGGGTTCTCGTTTAGTTAGCTTTTTGTTAATCCTCTGTCGGGATTTTGGCGTACCGGCTCCAGACGGCATTCGCATTGACCTCAAGTTGTCTCACCAGGCGATCGCCGAAGCCATTGGTTCTACGAGGGTGACGGTGACCCGCTTGTTGGGGGACTTGCGGGAAGGCAATATGATCTCCATCACAAAAAAGAAAATTACTGTGCATAATCCCGTTGCTCTCAGTCAACAGTTTACCTAGCCCATCCCTATGACCAGTGCTTATATTCTGGTTCTTTCTGTCCTAATTTTGGGCGGTATCATTGCTGCGTTGGGGGATCATTTAGGCAGTAAGGTGGGCAAAGCTCGCCTGCGCTTATTTAAACTCCGCCCCCGACAAACAGCGGTGGTGCTGACGGTGATCACTGGCACTCTAATTTCTGCTTCCACCTTGGGTATTCTCTTCACTTTCAGCAAGTCCCTACGGGAGGGAGTATTTCAACTGGACGACATTCTTGGTCAGCTGAGGGTGGCCAAGGCAGAATTGGAGGAAGCGAGTCGGGCAAAGGAAGAAATTGAGTCGGAACTGAGTGCGGTGCGCCAAGAACAGCAGTTGGTACAGGAACGGAGTCGGGAGTTGGACCGGAACTATAACCAAGCGTTGCAACTATTGCGGCGGGTGTCCCAGCAGTCCCGCAATCTGCGTCGAGAAGTGGCTAATCTTTCCACGGAGAGGGCAGAGTTAAATGAGCAAAAGGACAACCTGTTGGCCGAGGCTGCGGAACTACAGAGCCAGGTCAAACTGAGGGATCAGGAGTTGTCGAAGCGCCAGGAACGCATTGCCCAACAAGAACAAGTCCTCACCCGCCAACAGAAGCAGGTGCGCTCATTGGAGCAACGTTTTGCCTCCTTAGAAGCCCAACGCCAACAGCTACAGGCGGAAATTAATCAACGGGACGCCAAAATTGATCAACTCGACCAGGCGATCGCCGCTAAAGACAATGATATCCAAGTGCGGGAAGACAAGTTGCAGGGGCTAGAAACGGAGCTGAGTTTTTTGCAAAGGGAGGTAGAGGAGCTAGAACGTTACTACCAAGATTATCAGGAGTTGCGGGGGCAACAAATCGCCATTTTGCGGGGCCAATTATTGGCCTTTGGGGCTCTAAAGGTGGTAAATACGGAGGCCATCAGTGGAGCAGTAGATCAACTATTACGCCAAGCTAATCGCACTGCCCTACAACTAGTCAAAACCCCCAATATGCCAGTGCCCGATGAGCCCATTGTCCGGGTAACCACAGCCCAGGTGGATAACATCAGAAGTCAGCTCCAGCCAGGGCAAGAGTACGTGATCCGGGTTTTATCGGCGGGCAACTATGTGCAGGAGGAAAGGGAAATTCGTGTCTTTTTTGATGTTGTGCCCAACCGTCAAGTTTTCCGAGAGTCAGAAACCATTGCTACTATTTCCCTAGAATCTTCTGATTTTAGCGAAGCTGATGTGCAAAAACGAATTGATTATCTGTTGGCGGCGGCCCAATTCCGGGCTCGGCGGGAGGGAATCCTTGGTCCTATCCAGGTGGAGGATGGTCGCATTAAAACTTTGATCGACTTCATTGAACAACTCCAGCGCCAGTCCGATAATCCCCCCAATGAAGTGCGGGCGATCGCCGCAGAGAACACTTCCGTGGTGGGACCTCTCAAAATCAGAATTATTGCCCTGCGGGGAAGTCAGGTGGTTTTTGAAAACTGATAACCACTTTGCCCAATCAACCCACTAACCAACGATGCCCACGGTCAACCGCATCAACGGATTGGCTGGCCTGGGGGGGCTGACTACCATGACTACCAGAGGGTGTTTTTGGGATCAATCTGCCGGTCGTCCATGGAGGGCGTTCTGACGGGGGGAGGCAGAGGTGGTAATGGTACAGATCGCCGTTCATTAATGGTGGAAGGAGGCGGAGTTTGGGCAGTGGTCAATTTTAAAAAAGCTTGCCTTAATAAGGGCAAACAATTTTCCCAGGTGACCTCCTTATTCACCGGCTCCAAGAGACGGTAACGCTTGAGTAATTCTTGAATTTGTCCCAGGGTATTTTCCGCCCCTCGATAGTTCACCTCAATTTCCGAAACGATGGGTTCTGAACTGCGTAAAGGATCCCTCTCCACTGCGGCGATCGCCCGACGAACAGCGGAAGTTAGCTCACTGCGATATTGGCGGGCTGCCACCCGTCGTTGCTCTTCCACCCCCTTAACACTGGAAGCATAGAGGGGAGGCAAACGGTTGAGGGCATAGGTGGCCACCTCCGTCAGATTGAGATAATTTCTCAGGTTTTTGGGGTAGAAACGGAGTTGCTTATCAATCTCCTCATAGACCAACGTTTCCATCACATTGACATGAACGCCGGAACTGACTGGGGCGGGAGACTCGGAAGCGAGAAAATCCATGGCAGAGAGTTGGGACAGTGACGACTAGGGGAAGAAAAATATCACAGGGTAGCAGGTTCCAAAAAGTAAGGAGGAAAATACTGAAAAAATATCTTCCTGGATTCAGGGGTCACTCTGATTTTAGCCGAATTGAGCGATTCTCGGTGTGCCAGTTCAACACAATTTAACCAGTGTGGGATAATGTAACATTCCGTCATTTACCTAGGTTTACTATGCGACTGTCCCAGATGCTCTTTGTTACCCTCAGAGACGATCCGGCGGATGCGGAAATTCCCAGTCATAAACTTTTGGTAAGAGCTGGATTTATTCGCCGTTTGGGCAGTGGTCTGTATGCCTATTTGCCACTGATGTGGCGGGTGCTGGAAAAAGTTAAGCGCATTGTCCAGGAAGAAATGAATCGCACTGGGGCCCAGGAATGTTTATTGCCCCAACTACAGCCGTCGGAGCTGTGGAAAATGTCGGGGCGTTGGGATACCTATACGGAATCTGAGGGCATTATGTTTGCCCTACGGGATCGGCTGGAACGGGAATTGGGCCTAGGCCCCACCCACGAAGAAGTGATTACGGCGATCGCCAAGGAAATGATCCGTTCCTATCGTCAATTGCCGGTGAATTTATATCAAATCCAGACTAAATTCAGAGATGAAATTCGTCCCCGTTTTGGGCTG
The DNA here is from genome assembly GCF_000478825.2 of Synechocystis sp. PCC 6714. Classification (NCBI taxonomy): domain Bacteria; kingdom Bacillati; phylum Cyanobacteriota; class Cyanophyceae; order Synechococcales; family Merismopediaceae; genus Synechocystis; species Synechocystis sp. PCC 6714. The sequence continues at coordinate 1,368,366 of NZ_CP007542.1, forward strand.
ATGCGGGGGCGGGAATTCATTATGAAAGATGCCTATTCTTTCCACAGTGACGAAATTAGTTTAAAGGCAACCTACGGGGCCATGGACCAGGCCTACAGAAACATTTTTAGCCGCTGTGGGCTAGATTTCCGGGCGGTGGATGCGGATTCCGGGGCGATCGGTGGTTCTGGCTCCCAGGAATTTATGGTGCTAGCGGATGTCGGGGAAGATGAAATTCTTTACACCGACGATGGTTTATATGCTGCCAATGTGGAAAAAGCGGTGTCTCTCCCCTCCGATGCCAAGCCCTCCCCTTTCAGTGGGTACAAAAAACAGTCAGCCCCTGATACCGCCACGATCGCCAAGATGTGTCAATGCCTGGACTGTGACCCCAGCAATGTGGTGAAAAATGTTCTATATCAAGCGGTCTACAATAACGGCAAGACGGTTTTGGTACTGGTGAGCATTCGGGGTGATCAAGAAGTCAACGAAGTGAAGTTGACTAATGAGTTAACTAAGTTAGCGGTCAACTATGAAAGTAGTAATGTTTTAAATCTCATTGTTCCCGATAAAAACGAACAGCAAAAATGGTCTACAAAATCTTTACCTTTGGGCTATATTTCCCCTGGCATTAGTGATGATTACATTGCCACAAATAAACAGGTAGTAGGCAAATTTCTCCGTCTTGTGGATCAGACCGCAGTGGAGTTGACCAACTTTGCCACCGGGGCCGATGAAGTTGATTACCATGTCACCGGAGCTAACTGGGGCACCGACTTTATCCTCCCCAAACTGGTGGTGGATGTGCGTAAGGCCCTAGTCGGCGATCGCCCGGTGCACGATCCCACGGGGGAAGTGAAAAGTGCTCGGGGCATAGAAGTGGGGCATATTTTCCAGTTGGGTACCAAATATTCCCAAGCCATGGGAGCTACCTTTACCAACGAACAGGGAGAGGAAAAACCCTTGGTCATGGGTTGTTACGGCATTGGCGTATCCCGTTTAGCCCAAGCTGCTGTTGAGCAACGTTACGACAAAGACGGCATTATCTGGCCCACGGCGATCGCCCCCTATGAAGTAGTGATCGTGGTGCCCAACGTCGGGGATGGGGAACAAATGCAGGTGGCGGAGCAAATTTATACGGAATTACAAGCTGCTGGGGTGGATGTCCTGCTTGATGACCGCAACGAACGGGCTGGGGTTAAATTCAAAGATTCGGAACTAGTTGGTATTCCCTACCGCATTGTCACTGGCAAATCCCTCAAACAGGGCCAGTTGGAAGTGGTTAAGCGGGCCGATAAAAGCGTTGAAAATTTGGCGATCGCCGCAGTGGTACCCACCCTAACAGCTTGGATCCAAGCCGATAAAAAAGCTAGTTAAAATTCCCCACCATCAAAGTCAGTCCAGTTGCAGAAATAGCACTCTTTTGCCCCAGGCTTTTAGGGGAAAATGCTATGGTCAATATGTCTTGAATATCTTGAATCACCTTTTCAAGGGGGTAGGTTGTGATGAAATCTTTACTGCGGGGTGTTGCTCTGTCAGGGTCGATATTACTGGCCACAGGGGGCTATGGATTGACAGCCTCAGCCCAAGTCGCCCCGGGGGACAATATACCTACTGTGGAAGAAGCCTTGGATAATCCAGATGTGGATGACATTACCGATCAGCCCGACCAGTTGATTACCTGGGTGTGTAAAAGTGGCGATAAAACCGTAGCAGTGGAAGTCAAAGAACTTCAAAACTGGCAAGAAACTGTTGACCCAGACCAAACTTGGCAATGTGAACAGAACATTCCTGTCGTTGATCCAGGAGACTCCACTTTTTCCTGTGAAACCAATGCCACCATGGGCCTAATCACCGTTTTCTGGCTGGAAGGGGAAGGTGGCAAGGCAGAAATGACAAGCTGGATGAATAATTTGGCCAACAACCAAAATATGGTCTGTACCCATGGGCAAACTAATCCCTTTTGGGAATAGCAATTGATGTTTCTATTCGGGTGAGTTAGGGGGACGCTGTTTTCGGCCTTGGATAACAGTTTCCCTGGCTCCACTTTGTTAATTTGTTTTTGTTAAAGTTAAAGCATTGACTATTAACAGTTTTCCATGGCAATTCATCTGAAGGCATCACATTTCGGCGTGGCGTTCCTTTTGCTACTGTGCGGCGGGGCGATCGGTGCCGCAGGGGGACGCTATCTTCTGTCTTCAGGCCCAACCTATTCTACCGAGAACCCTTCGGCCAGCACTGGTGCTGAAAGTTTCTCCCCAAAGGATGAAAATTACCGCAGTGCCCTCCCCTTGTCTCTACCTCGTTCCCCCCAGGATGATGGGGAGTTAAATTTTATTGCCCGGGCTGTGCAGAAAATTGGCCCCGCGGTGGTCAGAATCGATGCGGAGAGAGTGACCAACACTGAGAATAATCCCATCCAGGATCAACCATTTTTTCGTCGCTTTTTTGGCGAAGAAATGCCCCCTAACCCCGATCCTAGGGAACAAGGCACTGGCTCTGGTTTTATCCTGAGTGCTAACGGGGAAGTTTTAACCAATGCCCATGTGGTAGAAGGGGCAAGCACCGTTAAGGTCACCCTCAAAGATGGTTCTGTCCTGGAAGGTAAAGTGGTAGGCATTGATACCATGACCGATGTGGCGGTGGTGAAAGTTGAAGCAGAAAATTTGCCCGTGGTGGAAATTGGCCAATCCGATCGCCTGCAGGCGGGGGAATGGGCCATCGCCATTGGTAATCCCTTGGGTTTAGACAACACTGTTACGGTAGGCATTATCAGTGCCCTGGGGCGTTCCAGTTCCGAGGTAGGGGTGCCGGACAAAAGGGTGCGTTTTATCCAAACCGATGCCGCCATTAATCCGGGTAATTCCGGTGGCCCTTTGCTTAATGCGAAAGGGGAAGTGATTGGAGTCAACACTGCCATCCGGGCCGATGCCCAGGGGCTAGGATTTGCCATTCCCATTCAAACAGCCCAAAATGTGGCCGAGAATTTATTCGCCAAGGGCAAAATGGAGCATCCCTACCTTGGCATCCACATGGTTACCCTCTCTCCAGAAATGACCAAGCAGTTGCGGGCTAGTGGGGAATTACCAGCCGGCGTGACAGCAGAAACAGGAGTTTTAATTGTCCAAGTTAGCCAAGGTTCTCCCGCAGCCCAAGCAGGATTAGCGACCGGAGACATTATTCTCGAAGTGGGGGGAGTGGGGGTTAAAACGGCCACTGACGTTCAAGAACGGGTGGAAGTCAGCCAAATTGGAGAACCATTGGCGATCGCCGTTAAGCGTCGGGATAAACAGGAAATGATCGCGGTGCGACCGGGGCCTTTTCCCGAAGACTTTAACCGTTAGGGCAAACCCAATTTGTTCTTGAATATCAAATTATCTCTCTATCCTTATCCTTGGCGATGGTTGAATTTCCACAGGGCACTGGAAACCCAATTGGTGAGAATATGGGCCACAATGGGCACCAATAAATTACCACTGGCGATCGCCCCATAGCCCAGCACCAGCCCCACCACCGTTGCCCAAACCACGTAGGGCCATTGTTCCGTACTGCTGAGGTGTAAAACGCCAAATACTAAGCTAGAAACCACCACCGCCAAAACACCTCCCCCCAAAGCGGAAAGCATCACTCCCCGAAACAGTAATTCTTCGCTTAAACCGGGCAATAGTCCCAACCAGAGCAAGTCTGCCCACACTAAGGGTTTAATGACAAAGGCGAGATAGGCATCGGCACTGGCACGATAGGCGGGCCAAACCCGATAGATCAATCCACTGGTCAGAATAATTGCCGCTGCCAAGCCCAACCCTAATAAAGCATCTGGGACATTGAAACTGATTTTCAATAGGGTGACATCCCCCCACCACTGCCAAAGTTTAGCAATGATCAGCAGTAACACCGCTGTGAATCCCATCACCGCCAGAATTTGGGTACGGCTCAGGGGTTCCATTTCGGAAGGACTATTGGATGAAGACACAGATATTTAGGGTAGGCGGTGGAGAGCAGGAAAATTCGGTTGGAAACAATCGAGGTTAATGCCGGCCCGATGGGCACAGAGCACTCCGATCGCCTCTAGATAAGAGTTTACCCTAACCACAGAAATGCCTAGGTCTTCGGGATAGACTTCTAGCTGGGTGGAATTATTTTCCACGGCAATAATACGAGCCGAAGTGTCACTAAAACTCATCAGGGCGGAACCACCGCAGGCACTGGCGGGTACAACCAGCGCATTCACATCCCGATTCCAAAGGGTTTGGCTGTTACTGTTGGGAAACCTTTGGTAATGGGGAGCCCGGCTTAGCCCCATCAACACACAGGGTAAAAAGGTGTAGCCCAATTCCTCCGCCGCTGACCGGGGGGAAATGTCTGGATCTAGAGGCAAAGGACTCAACGCTGGGGCATGGGCACAGGGCACTTGAAATTGCCGCACAATTAAATGGGAAATCACCGCTTCTGCCCCTGACAAGGGATCCACCCCATGGCCATGGCGATAATCGGTCAAAATCTGACTGCCCACATCATCGGGGAAACGGGCAATGACGGCGATCGCCTGGGCTTTGGTTTGGGTTAGTAATTTATCGGCAGCTCGCAATAAACTTTCTGGGTTGGCAATGGTCCCCCAACTGGTGCTGGAGTCCGACAGGCGCAATTCCACCCCCAAAGGCTCATCGGTGATAACGTAATCAGTCAGGGTCAAACCTAGGGTTGCCCGGGCCCCGTCCGCCACCTGGAGATGGCGCCAAAGTAAATCATCTTCAATGCCCTGGTCAAAAATTAGGCCGATGGCGTTGTTACCCACAGGAGTTAAACCCCAATCCCCCTGGGCAAAACGATCCAGGGCGTAACCTTCCACGTACAAAGCATTGGCAATGGGGTAGTAAAGCTGGGCCCCGTTCAATACATTGGGATGGGTAATGAGGCGATCGCACACCTGGGAAATGGCCCTGGCGATCGGTAAAGCATCCCCGGCATAGCCACCAATGGCAGCCCCCACCCCAGTGGGAATAATTAAAGTGACGTTGTAACTCAAAGTGACTGTAAAGGACTGGAATTTTTCGGTCTGGATCGCTTGATCTAAACTTCCTGCACTGCTGTTATCGTTACCACCGCTTCCACCTGAGCTTTTTGTTGCTCTTTATCCACCACTGTCACCGCCCACCGCAGGGGATCGCCTCGTTTAGCCAATTCCTGTTCAATTTCCTGTTGCAGTTTCAGGGGGTTTTCCTGGAGGTCAATTTCGGCAGTGATGAAATGTGTGGTCATGGTTGATTTGAGCAATGTATGGGGGCTAGACAAAGGATAGTCTGACTGAATCTTAGCAAAACCCCGGGAATTTTCCGCTAAAATTTGAGACTATCATCAAGTTTTACCCCGGCAAACAATAGCTTGAAAAAGGTTTTAACTAGCATTGTTGCCCTGCTCATTTGGACTTTACTGGTGGGGACAGTGTTATGGGGAGAAAGTGTTTGGTTCTCCCATCCTCCTCTACGGCCCAGGGAGCAAACTTCCGTCAAAGAATATTTAGTTAACCGCCTCAACCAAGCAAAGGGTAAAGCATTGGGCAGTGCGGCCCTAGCCCTGATCCGGAACGGGAAAGTAGAGACAATACAGACCTTTGGGGTTCAGGAGTTTGACCCAGATTCCCCGGTGAATCCCCAAAAGACCCTCTACCAAATGGCTTCTGTGATTAAATTAGTCCCCACCTGGGGGGTGATGATTGGGTTTATTGGGAAACTGGTAAGTTAACCAAGGCGGCCAGGAAAGATTTTGGCAATCCCGTCTCCTAACGGGTTTAGTGGCCATTGGGGCCGGGACGATCGCCATTGTCATTCTGAATGGTTGGTGGCGCCGATTTTGCAACCCCTGAGGGAGGCTGGGAATACTGACCTTGGCCCTAAGCTAAACGCAGACAGGAAGCCGGAACAGCAAATTCTTTACTTTGGCTAGATGTCGTTCTCTGCTCACACTTGAGGTAGATGGTTAACACTTCCTCCGATGGCGATCGCCGTCTGATGGTTAACTTTCCCCCCAGGAGTTGGAAGAGGTTTTTGGTCACATCCCAATTCAAACTCAGACATCCGGTTTCCGGCTGGAACATGAGCAGTTCTCCCAAAGCCTTGACGGGGTTGGCCTGGTGGGCTGATTGGGTATGGAACTGCACTTTCAGCTGATCACCAGCAACGGTGATCTGTAAATGAATTTCCCCACCCCCATTAAAATTACGCACAAATTTTTCGATCATCCCCCCCAGCACTTGATCCAACAGACTGGGATTACTCCATACCTGGGGCAGGGAATGGGGAATCTGAGCTTTTAAGTTGACCTTGTAGCGTTGGGCTTGCCTTTGCCAGCGGGGAATGCCAGTTTGAAAAACCGCTTCTAGGGAGGTCACTGTTAGGGGCACCACCAATTCCGGTAGAGGGGTGGATTCCAATTCCGTCGCCCGGAAAATTAAATCCATACGGCTAATTTGGTCGCTACATTCCCGGTCAATGGACTCAATGCGTTTGAGCACTTCCGGAGAAAGGTCTTTGCGCCGTAGCAACAGTCGGGTCAGGGTACGAATACTAGTTAACGGGGTACGTACTTCATGGGTCAAAGCTTGGAGCAATTCCACATCCGGGGATAGTTCCGGGGATTCCCGTTCCTGTAAGGGAGTAAAAATAGGGGCGTTGGGTTGATAGTCCAACATCAGTTGCCCAAAATAACTTACCAGGCGGAAATCCGGAGTGGGAAAGTCAAAGTCAGCTACCGTTTTTTCTAGAAAAGGTAGATCTGGACTAAAAACACAGCGTAATCGAGTCTGGAGACTCAGCCAAGCTCGTTGTAGAATCTCCGGGTCAAAACTCCAATAAAACTGGGTTAAGCCCTGCTCATTTTTGCCCAGTAGTAGAAGTAAACCGAACTTAGGGGTCATTAGCCAGCAAAACTGCTCTTCTGCCAAGGGATCCCGGGGAAACAAGGGAATTTCCCGCATCCGAGGAATTTGCACCCAGGCCGACTGCCCACCGGCTAAACAAGGCAACGGGGAAAATTCTTCCCAGGGAGTGGGGACGGCAATGCCTTGGTAGAAACTTTGCGTCAACAGAGGATCTTTCAACACCGGAGCAGGACTGGCCAAACAAATTCCCGCCAATTCTTCCCCACCATTGGGCAACGTCTGTCTTAAAAATGGTTCCAAAGCGGCGATCGCCCCAAACCATTGCTGCTGGGCTTTAGGATGGGCCCACTGGGGGGCCCGCCCCTGGTCATATCCTCCCCAACCAGAAGATACAAACAAATCGCTCAACTTTAGACAAACTTCATTCACGGGAACCAGATTCTAGAATGGGAAGATTAATAGTTTAAATTTAACAATGCAGAACGCTACTCCGAAAAAGGCTTGGGGAACAGCAAAACCCCCTGGTTGCCATTGAACAAACTTAACAGTAAGCGGCATTGCCCATATCCCCTGATGGTAAGCCCATTTTCCCCACCTTAATTAGCCGTAAAACCGAACCAGATCCGGCGGATGGGCGAAAAAAGACAGAAGCTCCACAATAAAAATATTTTTCAGTAAAAATTAGTGAAAAAAGAGAATTATGGCCACCGGTGAACAAACCCATCCCCAAGGAAATAGAGACCAGGCAATTGTTGACCGCCTCTTGCAATCCCCCGCTGAACCGGCCCATCTGTTGTCCTTAGCCCGGCTGAGAATCCGTTACAAAAATTTTCCCGGAGCTAGGGGTTTACAACGGGATCTGGATACTGTGCTCCAGCAATGGCACTTGACTGAAGAAGAACTTTTTGCCCAAACCAGAGCCCTCTACGCCAGCGGTGCCGCCCATGCTAAGCAAGGTGTCGAGGAGCAGCAAGATTGGAGTTAGAGGGATTTTGAAAAATCCTTCTGTATTGCCCGAGCTCTAGTAAAGAAATCTAGTAGACAAGCTAAAACCATGTGAACACGGTCTTGGGGGCCATTTCTCACCCCATTTTTCCCACCGTCATAGACATTGATTTTAGTCTATTGTCTAGCTTTTCAAGAATGATTAATCTCGATTATTGATGCAATAAGCAATCCCAAAGCCAAAAGTAAAGACTTTCCCCTATGCTTGATGCAGAAACTACATGTTACAAAAGTTCACGAAATGTCCAATTTTATTGCTGTTGCCTTCTGTGGCTACTTTGCTTTACTGATCATTCTTTTCTCCGTTAAAAATCTGCTCCTCAAAGACAAAACTAGCCTCAATCTCCCTGAATAATCGTCTCCAAGCTAGAAAAATGGGGATTAAGTCGCTATAATCTTGTTTTCCCAGGTCTGGACCAGACTAGCCCAGATTTAGATAGGCCAAAGCAAGGTTATGAATCCACCCCAAACATCGGGGCATAAAAAATTGGGATTGGTTTTACAAGAAGCCGGTCTCATTACCCCTGCCCAGTTGGAGGTGGCACTTAATAATCAACACCATTTTGGTTATCTAATTGGTGAAGTAATTGTTCTCCATGGCTGGCTAACGAAAGATACCATCGAATTTTTTGTCAATCAATGGTTTGACTTGATTTATCGTCCCAATCCCATGCCCTTGGGCCACTATCTACAGATGGCAGACCTGTTAAATCAATGCCAGATTGACGAAATTCTCCGGGAGCAGAAAAGGCTAGGGCTACGTTTTGGGGCCACCGCAGTGCTCCGAGGCTGGCTAAAACAGGAAACAGTGGACTATTTCATTGCCCATCTGAAGGTGGATATGGTTAGTCAATCGGCTTTCAACACCCATGGGACAGGAAGGGGAAAAGAATCCCGCATTGGTCAGACAAAAACTAGCAAGACGGAACCCCTACGACCGAAGGATAATCGGCCCACGAAAAAGAGTGTTAAAGCTAGGGAAGAAAAGAAAAACCGCCGTTCCAAAGTTGGCAGACATAAGTCCGCACTGGAACTTTCGGGGGAAGTGTCGGGAGCCCTGCCGGAAAACTTTGATATTTTTATCGCTGACGACGAAAATTTCGATTTAGCTAGCGTACTCGAAACGGATGATGGGAATATTTCCTTCTGATTTGGTTGAAAAAAGTTTTTGCCTGCCCTATGGGCACATTGCCCTCAACCTTGCCTTGATGGGTTGTGGCAATGGGGGAAAGATTGTTGCTTTAGTGCGGTTTTTCATCGGATTACCGCCCTTTCAACGGAGGAAACTTTAGGGTAAAGTGGGAGCCATGGAATCCCCTATTGAGTAGAGAATTTAAATTTAAATGGCTTACGCACTACCTAACTTACCCTACGACTACACGGCCCTGGAACCCTGCATTTCCAAAAGCACTCTGGAGTTCCACCATGATAAACACCACGCCGCCTATGTTAACAATTTCAACAATGCAGTGGCGGGTACTGATTTAGATAATCAATCCATCGAAGACGTAATTAAGGCCGTTGCTGGGGACGCTAGTAAAGCCGGTATTTTCAACAATGCCGCCCAAGCTTGGAACCATAGTTTCTATTGGAATTGCATGAAGCCCGGTGGTGGTGGCCAGCCCACTGGTGCTTTGGCGGATAAAATCAATGCCGATTTCGGTAGCTTTGATGCTTTTGTAGAAGCTTTCAAACAGGCTGGTGCCACCCAATTCGGTAGCGGTTGGGCTTGGTTGGTATTGGACAATGGCACTTTGAAAGTGACCAAAACTGGCAATGCCGAAAATCCTATGACTGCGGGTCAAACTCCTTTGTTGACCATGGATGTGTGGGAACACGCCTATTATTTGGATTACCAGAACCGTCGTCCCGACTACATTGCTGATTTTCTCGGTAAGTTGGTCAACTGGGACTTTGTGGCGGCTAACTTAGCAGCGGCCTAGTTTGCTCGGTCAACCCTAAACATTCTCTCCGAGTCAGTCATTATCTAAATGGAAGACCTTAACTGGCTTTAGTTTAGAGAACGTTCGACAAATCTCCCCGATTCTCAGTTATGGGGCAACTTAAGTCGGATTGGTCATATTCTTAGTTTCAATTACCCTTTCCCTGAACTATTGGGGGAGGGGTATTTGCTGGGTGGCGATCGCCAGTGGCCGAAGCTTCTAATCTGCGGCCCCAATCCTCTACACTGGGAAAGCTTATGGAATCCATTCCCAAAGCCCGTTTAAATTTACTTATTCGATCAAAGTTTTTCCAGTTTTTCCACTACCATGTCCCAGACCTATAACGTAACCCTGCTCCCCGGCGATGGCATTGGCCCCGAAATTATGGCGGTGGCGGTGGCGGTGTTAGGCAAAGTGGCCGACCAGTTTGGCTTTGTGTTTAATTTTCAAGAGGCTTTAATTGGGGGAGTAGCCATTGATGCCACGGGCCAACCCCTGCCGGAGGCAACCCTAGCCCAAGCAAAGAATAGTGATGCAGTACTATTGGCGGCGATCGGGGGTTATGCCTGGGACAATCTACCCCGTTCCCAAAGGCCAGAAACTGGTTTGCTCGCCATTCGGGAAGGTTTGGGGCTATTTGCCAATTTACGTCCCGCCAACATTTTCCCCCAATTGATTGACGCTTCCAGCTTGAAACGGGAGGTGGTGGAAGGGGTGGATATTATGGTGGTGCGGGAACTGACCGGCGGCATTTATTTTGGCAAACCCAAGGGTATTTTTGAGACGGAAGCGGGGGAAAAACGGGGAGTCAATACCATGGCTTACACCGTGGGGGAAATTGACCGCATTGCCAAAGTTGCCTTTGAAACGGCTCGCAAACGACGGGGCCAACTCTGTTCTGTAGATAAAGCCAATGTACTGGATGTGTCCCAACTGTGGCGGGATCGGGTCATGGCGATCGCCGTGGATTATCCCGATGTGGAGCTATCCCATTTGTATGTGGACAATGCAGCTATGCAGTTGGTGCGGAGTCCCAGACAATTTGACACCATTGTGACGGGCAATTTATTCGGGGATATTTTGTCGGATATTGCGGCCATGTTAACGGGCAGTATCGGTATGCTACCTTCCGCCAGTTTAGGCAGTGACGGCCCAGGCTTATTTGAACCGGTCCATGGTTCTGCCCCCGACATTGCCGGCCAAGATAAAGCTAACCCCCTAGCCCAAGTGCTTAGTGCAGCCATGATGTTGCGCTACGGTTTAGATCAACCCCAGGCGGCCGATCGCCTAGAGGAAGCGGTGAGAAAAGTTTTGGCACAGGGTTACCGCACCGGCGATATCCTTTCTCCGGGCACCCAATTGGTGGGCTGTCGACAAATGGGAGAGCAATTATTGAGAATTTTGGACGAAGCGTAAAATCTTGGTTACACAGCTAAGAATCTTCTGGGCTGGCCCTTACGTCAAACCCTATTGTTATTTATGATGATGGCTAACCTGGCTGACGGTTTTCGGTCAATGGCTAGAACACATATGCGTCCTGAGTGGGGAGTTTGTTATGGTTTTTATTCCTGATGAGAGCGACTTTGATGTGGAGTACCGCAGTGTACCCATGCCCCTAGACCCCAAAATGTTGCGGATGGCCCGGCGCATTTACCGCAGTTACCGCATGCTCCATCCCAAATCCCAACGGCAACCCTTGGGCATTGCCATCCATAAGGAAACCCACCGGGGCCAGTTGATGTTCAATCGCCAACCAGTACTATTGCCGGGGGAATGCTTTGTGCCCTTGAATCAATTGGAGGCGGAAGCCCAAGTGGTATAAGATTTTTACTAAAACTCCTGCATTATCCCTGTTATGAGCGAATCCCCCCTGGTGGTGGAGTCCAATCCTCCTTCTGAGCGCAAACTCTGGCTGGCGGCCATTAAGCCTCCCATGTATACGGTGGCGGTGGTGCCCATTACCGTTGGTTCGGCGGTGGCCTATGGTGCCACGGGACAATGGCAGGGAGGAGTTTTTACCATCTTTTTACTGTCGGCGATCGCCATTATTGCCTGGATCAATCTCAGCAACGATGTGTTTGACAGTGACACCGGCATTGATGTGCGGAAAGCCCATTCAGTGGTTAATTTAACGGGCAATCGTAATCTAGTTTTTTGGCTGAGCAATTTTTTTTTGCTGGCGGGCTTAGTGGGGCTAATTAGCATTAGTTGGCTGGCCCAAGATTGGACAGTGTTGGGATTAATCGCCGTGGCCATCTTTTTGGGCTACACCTATCAAGGCCCTCCTTTCCGCTTGGGCTACCTCGGTCTGGGGGAATTAATCTGTCTGATTACCTTTGGCCCCCTGGCGATCGCCGCTGCCTACTATTCCCAGGCCCAGGCTTTTAGTTGGGATATGGCAGTTCCCAGTTTTTTTGTTGGCCTCAGCACCGCCATTATTCTGTTCTGTTCCCACTTTCACCAAGTGGAAGATGACCTGGCCGCTGGCAAAAAATCCCCCATTGTTCGTTTAGGTACCAAGCTAGGTTCCCAGGTTTTAACTCTCTCGGTTATTAGTCTTTATCTAATTACGGCGATCGGCGTTTTGTTTAACCTTGCCCCCTGGCAAATTTTATTGGTAACCGTTAGTTTGCCCTGGGCGGTGCAGTTAGTTCACCATGTGGGGCAGTACCACGATCAACCGGAGAAAGTAAGCAACTGTAAATTCATTGCCGTTAACCTGCACTTTATCAGTGGAATGCTGATGGCGGCGGGCTATAGCTGGACTGGGCTAGCATAGGGGCTAATTCCAAGGCTGGGGTAAAATGGGGGTTATTATGAGCAATGGTTTGTCCTCTCCCCACATCAATGGCCCAAGCTGGTTGAATACCGGGGTCGTCAATTTGTTAGCCGATAACCATTCTCCCCAGGGTTTGGAGTTGGCCAACCAGAACCTGGCTGGTTTAGTGTTTCCCCACGGAGATTTGAGCCAGGTTACCCTAATCGGCTGTGACCTCCGCTTTGCCAACCTAGAGGGGGCGGATTTGTCCGGGGCCAATCTGATTGCCGCTAGTCTTCATAAAAGCAATTTACGTCAGGCTAATCTTTGTCGGGCTTTATTAAACCGTTGTAATTTAAGTGAGGCGGATTTGACCGACGGGGACGCCAATGAAGCCTTTTTTTGCCAGGCGGTGTTTACCGAAGCAGAGGCCCATGGCCTGAATCTTTATCGGGCTAATCTCAGCCAAGCTAAGTTAATGAAAGCCCACCTACAGCAGGCCTATGCGCCGGAGGCGGATTTCAGTGCGGTGGCGGCGATCGCCGTTGATTTACGCTGGGCCAATCTAAGAAAAAGCAATTTCCGGGGGGCGGATTTGCGTTACGGCAATTTTCGGGGGGCCAATCTGGCCCAGGCGGATTTCACCGGAGCCAACCTGGCCGGGGCTAATTTGCGGGGGGTCAATTTGGTCGGCACTAACCTACAACGGGCTGATCTGAGCGATGTTACCTGGTAGATGTAAAAATCTTGCTTTCAACTTCGACAAAAATAATAGAAATTGACCTTTGCAATACCGTCGTTTTGGCCGCACTGAGCTAAATTTATCCGTTTTTTCCCTGGGTACCATGCGGGGCCTAGGCGATCGCCAACAATTCTTGGCCACGGCGGCAAGGGCCTTGGGGGGGGGCATTAACCACATTGAAACGGCGGCGGCCTACGGAGAAAGTGAGATTCATTTGGCAGAGTTGCTGAAAAATTACCAGCGGGAGGATTTTTACCTCACCAGTAAGGTTTGTCCCACGGAGAATCCAGGGAAATTCATCCAAGCCATTGATCGTTCCCTGCAACGGCTCCAGGTGGATTATTTAGATTGTTTTGCCATCCACGGCATCAATACCCCCCAGCATTGGCAATGGGTTCAAGAACTTTGGCCTGTGATTGAAACGGCCCAACAACAGGGAAAATTTCAACATCTTGGTTTTTCCACCCACGGTAGTTTGCCCTTAGTACAAGAAGTAATTGCTTCCGGGAAATTTGCCTTCGTTAATTTGCATTACTACTGGTTCAACCAACATCTCGCCCCGGCGATCGCCCTAGCTCACCAAAGGGATATGGGCATTTTTATCATTTCCCCCGCCGACAAGGGAGGGCAATTGTATGCACCGTCCGTAACCTTACAAAACCTCTGCCAACCTTTTACTCCCCTGGGTTTAACCTACCGTTTTCTTTTGAGTGACCCCCGCATTACCACCCTCAGTGTGGGCCCTGCCATACCCCAGGAATTGGACGAACCATTATCCCTAGGCGATCGCCTGGAACCGTTAAGCGATCAAGAACAGGCAATTTTGCAGAATTTAGTTGACCATCAACAACAAATATTGGGGATCGACGCTTGCCGCCAGTGTTATCAATGTTTACCCTGCCCGGAAGAAATTAATATTCCCGAAATTTTACGTCTGCGTAATTTAGCGGTGGCCTTTGATATGCAAACCTTTGGCCAGTATCGCTATCAAATGTTAGAAAATGCCGGGCACTGGTTCCCCGGTAAAAAAGGCGATCGTTGTACCGACTGTGGAGATTGCTTGCCCCGATGTCCCCATAATCTCAATATTCCTGACCTACTGCGGGATACCCACCAACGGTTGCGGGGTAAAAGCCGTCGTCGTTTATGGCAGGATTGATCATTGAGCTGAAAAGTTAAGACTTTCACTCTTTGTCTAATTGTCTAAACAAACCAAATTAATTAGGACAGAAGCCTATCGATACCATCTACGGCCAAGCCCAACGGCTCAAAACCAGTCAAATTAAGCAACTCCAGCGTCTCTATCAACAGCGTCTCCCCGGCGATCGCCTGCTGACGGTGGAATTAGCCCAGCGTTTAGGGGCCATCAGTCAGGAAATTAAACAGCCTGTTTCGGTGTATGTGAACCGACGGGGGCAAATTATGCGGGTGGGGGTAGGTACGCCCCGGCAAACCCAAATTCCGCCCCTGGAATTACCCCGCTATGGGGAGAAACGTTTATCAGGTATCCGTTGCCTCACCACAGATTTAAAAGGGGAAGCTCCCAGGGAATCCAGTCTAATTGCCATGGCCCTACAGAGGTTAGATGCGTTGGTGGTGTTGAACGTCACGGGTCAGGGTTTTGCCAAACGGGGCGGCGGCGTGACAGGCTATGTGGAAACAGGCTATTTAGCCCATTTATTACCCCAAGCTATTGAGGCGATCGGCGATACCGTAGCGGATTGGACCGTTTCCCCAGCGCTGGATTTGGAAGATTTAGCTGAAGAAGCCATCCTCGATTTGGTGGAAAGCCTAGAGGCAGAATTTGAGCGGGAATTCGTTGCTCGCCAGGTGGAGGCGGGGCAGGAAAGGGTTTTGGTGATGGGACTAAAAACCAGTGAGGTGGATGACCAAAGTTTTGCAGAGGGTTTGACGGAGTTAGAACGCTTAGTGGACTCCGCCGGGGGCCAGGTGCTCCAGGTCATGCGGCAAAATCGCAGTAAACCCCATCCCCAAACTGTAGTGGGGGAGGGCAAAGTGGAAGAATTAGCCCTGGCTGTACAAACCACCGGGGCAAATCTAGTGGTTTTTGACCGGGATCTGTCCGCTGCCCAGGTACGGAACCTCGAACAACGCTGTGGGGCTAGGGTAATTGACCGCACGGAATTAATTTTGGATATTTTTGCCCAGCGGGCCCAGTCCAGGGCCGGTAAATTACAGGTGGAATTGGCCCAATTAGAATACCTGCTACCCAAATTGGTGGGTCGGGGCCAGGGTATGTCCCGGCTGGGGGGCGGCATTGGCACCAGGGGCCCAGGGGAAACCAAGCTAGAAACAGAACGGCGTACCATCCAAAGTCGCATTGCCAAGTTGCAAAAACAGGTTAATGAGTTACAGTCCCATCGCTCCCGCCTCCGCAATCAACGGCAACAACAGGCTGTCCCCACCGTGGCGATCGTCGGCTATACCAATGCGGGCAAATCCACCCTGCTCAATGCCCTCACCCAAGCGGATATTTACGCCGCTGACCAACTGTTTGCCACGCTAGACCCCACCACCAGGCGTTTATCTTTGTTGGATCCGGACAGTCAAACCTACCAGCCAATTTTGTTAACCGATACGGTGGGCTTTATCCATCAATTGCCCGACGCTTTGGTGGATGCGTTTCGGGCCACCTTAGAGGAAGTAACGGAAGCGGATCTACTGCTCCAAGTAGTGGATTTATCTGACCAGGCTTGGCGACGACAAATTGCCTCCGTGGCCAATATTTTGGCGGAAATGCCCTTGGCTACAGCCCCCATGGTGATGGTGTTTAACAAAATTGACCAGGTTTCCAGTGAAGCTTTAGCGGCGGCCCAAGGGGATTACCCCCAGGCGATTTTTCTAGCGGCGGCCCAGGGTATTGGTTTAGAAACCTTAAAAAAACGTTTACTGGAACAAATTTTGGCAGATTTGGCCAGTTGATAAATTTTTCTGCTCCAATTACCAGCGAATTACGCTAGCAGCCCAGGTTAAACCAGCGCCAAAACCGGCTAGGGCAATTAAATCCCCCGGTGTAATTTTCCCCGCCCGCACGGCCTGATCCAGGGCCAAAGGGATGGAAGCAGCGGAAGTATTGCCGTAGTCCCCCACGTTACTGATGAGCTTTTCCGATGGAATCCCCAGGCGATCGCCAACGGCATCCATAATGCGTTGATTGGCTTGGTGGAGAATGACCCAATCCAAATCAGCGGTGGTCAACTGGGCTTTAAACAGCACTTTTTCAATAATCTCCGGCACCTTAGCCACAGCAAAGCGATACACTTCCCGGCCGTTCATGGTGATGGGTTGATAGCCCCCTTGGCCGACGGTTTTGCCAGGAATTAACTGCCGAGGTACTGCTTGGTAGGGCAAATTAAGACAACCATTGCTGCCACCATCGGTGTACATTTCAAAGGCCAATAAATTGTCTTGGGATTGGCGTTGTAAGACCACCGCCCCAGCCCCATCGCCGAACAAGACACAGGTGGTGCGGTCAGACCAATCTACCCAACGGGAAAGCACATCCCCCCCCACTAATAGAATATTTTGGTAAACGCCGGTGCGTAAAAACTGGGCCGCCACGTTTAATCCCACCACAAAGCCAGAACAGGCCGCGGTCAGGTCGAAAGCAAAAGCTCTGGTGGCCCCCAGTCCCCCTTGAATTTGAGCGGCACTGCCAAACAGATCATCGGGGGTGGAGGTGGCCAAAATAATTAAATCCAAATCCTCCGGCTGTAGTTCTGCCATGGCCAGCGCTTGTTGTCCGGCTTTTATCCCCAAACTGGCCAGGCCCTCGGCGGGAGAACAAATATAACGTTGACGCATACCCGTGCGGGATTGAATCCACTCGTCGGAAGTCTCAACAATGTTGCTCAGGTCTTGATTTGTTAAACTCTGGTCGGCGATCGCCGTGCCACTGCCAATAATTTTGAGGCCACTGCCAAGGGTATTCAAAAGTCCTGACTCCCGCTGATGTCATGGTGAGCGATTACAGGCTTAAAGCATAGGACAAAGCCGGCCCCCGAGTCACTATGGCCAGGGGACTTTCTAGATATTCTGCAATTCTTCGGTTTTTTGTCGTTCCATCAACAGGGAAGTGGAATTGTTAATCCGTACAGAAACCTGATTATCGATTGCCTCCTTAGCCAGGCGAATGGCGTTGAAAATCGACCCACTGCGGGAACTGCCATGGCTAATCACACAAATCCCATCGACCCCGAACAGCAAGGCTCCTCCATGTTCTGCATGGTCCACCCTTTGCTTAATACGTTTGAGGTTGGGAGCCAAAAGAATGGCACCTAATTTGCCCCGCCAGCCCCTGGGAAGTTCTTCCTTAACAATGCTCAGTAAAATTTCCCCCACCGCTTCAGCAAATTTAAGCACAATATTGCCGACAAAACCGTCACAAACAATCACATCAAAGTTACCGGAAAGTACGTCCCGCCCTTCGGCGTTACCCACAAAGGGAATTTGCGGATTACTTTCTAGCAATTCATGGGTTTGCAAGGCCACAGTGTTACCTTTGTTTGCCTCTTCACCAATGTTAAGCAGACCCACTTTGGGGCTATCAACCCCCAACACATACTGGCTGTACACTGTCCCCATTAGGGCAAACTGTTCCAGATATTTGGGCTTGCAGTCCACATTGGCCCCCACGTCTAGCACAATTACCGATTTCCCGGGAATCATCGTGGGAAAAAGGGTGCCGATCGCCGGCCGGTCAATGCCTTTTAAACGTCCTAGCCGTAGCAGGGCCGCCGCCATAGCCGCCCCCGAATGGCCAGCGGAAACCACCGCATCGGCCTGTTTTTCTTTGACCAAATTCATGGCCACATTAATGGAAGCTTTGGGTTTGCGGCGCACCACCACCGCATCTTCCTCCATTTCCACCACCCCTTCCGCATCGACAATGGTAAGGTGAATGCCCTGATGGGGATGGCGGTTTAAACAATCCTCAATGGCTTGGCGATCGCCGACAAGAAAAATTTCCACATCTAATTCCTGACTCGCCCGGATAGCACCGATAACAATCTCTTCGGGGGCATAGTCACCTCCCATTGCGTCTAAAGCAATTTTCGCCCGCATTACAGCCATTGATCACAACCCATTGAATCTCAAAAATTGTAGCAGACAGCCCGGGGAAGCAGAACTTTTCGCCATTCAACCGATTAACTTAACCAATGGCCTGCACCTGTTTTCCCTGCTCTTGTTTTTCCTTGAGGACACGGCGGACAAAATGGATCATCTTAATGTCGTTTTCTTGGATGTGGTGCCTGAGCCAATCAGCCAGAAAACTCGAAACATCGAAGAAAACAGCCAAAGTACTTTCTTCGTGTTGTAAACGAAACTGTAGATCCATCACCTGTTTGGTTAATTTTTCGTGGATGGTGCGGTGCTCAAACAAATGGGGATAGTCCAAGCTCCACATCAATTCTTCTTCGCAACGGAAATGGAACCCAGTGTATTCAAGCAAGTCCGCCAGTAATAAACTCAGTTCTTCCCTGGTGATGGGTTTTTGTAGAGATTCATCCAGGGAATTAATCAGGGAAAACAAATGTTGGTGCTGTAAATCAATTAATTCATAACCACAGGCCAAATCTTCAGACCAAACAGCAATGCCCATGTAACTGTCCTCGTTAGTTCTCCACCCTCTACTCTCCATTCTAGTTAGCCAGGGGAGGAACCGCATCAGCCCACCAGCAGGTTTTCCTCTGGGTATTTAATCAAACTGGGCTTAGGATCTCCAACAATCGCCGCCATCAAAATCGTAATCCCCACCCGGCCAATGAACATGGTCACAACTAACACCAATTGGGACAGGGGTTTTAGTTCCGGGGTAATGCCGAGGGAAAGTCCCACCGTAGCAAAGGCGGACACTGCTTCAAATGCCAAAGACACAGTTTCCTGTTCCGCTTCCAAAAAAATTAGCAAGCTCAAGCTACAAACCACCGTCACCACTGAGCCAAATACCACGGCGATCGCCTTGAGAATTAACTGGGGGGGGATACAGCGGTCATCAATAATTACCCTTTCTTGGCCCCGCAAAGCTGACCGAGTGCAGTTGGCCAAAATGGCAAAGGTCGTGGTTTTGATCCCTCCTCCGGTGCCACTGGGACTAGCACCAATGAACATCAACAACATCACCAGCACCAAACTAGTGGAACTAAGATCATTCAAATCAATGGTGTTAAAACCCGCTGTCCGGGTGGTCACCGATTGAAACCAGGCAATTAACAAACGGTCCTGCAAGGAAAACTGAGCTAAGGCCTGATTGCCCTGGGCTTCCAAAATAAGAATGCCGAAAAAGCCCAACAACAGCAGGAAGATTGTTACCCGCACCACCACCCTGAGGTTGAGGGAAAAAGCAAACCGCCGCTGGGACTTTTTAACTTTTCGCACTAGCCAAAAATAGGATTCAATAATTACCTGGTAGCCAATGCCACCGAAAATAATCAGGGCCGAAACCGCCAAATTGACGGTTAACGAACTTTGATAGCCAATCAAACCGTCCGAAAAAAGACTAAACCCAGCATTATTAAAAGCGCTGATGCTGTGGAAAAGAGCATACCAGAGGGCCCTGGTGGGCGGGTAATCCTGGACGAAAACTCCGAAAAGAATAATAGTCCCGGTAATTTCAAAAATTAAAGTGGTGGCAATAACTGACTTAATTAGATTATTACTACCCTGGGCAAAGCGATGGTCGAAGGATTCTTGGATAGCAAACCTTTGCTGTAAATCGAATTTGCGTCCAATCAGAATCATCAAAAAAGTGGTCAGGGTCATATAGCCCAATCCTCCCAACTGGGCCAGCAACACCACCGTTAATTCACCCCAAAAGGAAAAATACTTACTCACGTCCACCACACTCAGCCCTGTGACGCAAACAGCCGAAGTGGAGGTAAACAAAGCCACCAAAGGACTGCCCCATTCCCCAGTACTGGTGGCAAAAGGCATTAACAATAACAACGTGCCCACGGCGATCGCCGCAATGAAACCGAGGCAAATAGTACGGGAAATGGTCATTCCAGCAGATAAGAGTAAGAAGTTAGGTTCGCAGAGTGCCCCAGGTGGGACACCAAGGTTCCATAGAGGGACTCCAATTGGACCATATTGGCGGCAAAAGTGTAGCGCTCCAGTACCCTTTCCCTTGCCTTACGTCCCAAAAGCTCCGTAATTTCTGGATGGTCCCTTAGTAAGGGTAGAAGAATTTTTAATTGAGCCGTTACCCCCTGGGTTTTGAGCACAATGCCCGCCCCGTTTTCCAACACTTCCCCATCTGCCCCCGCATCGGTGGCCACACAGGCAGTGCCACAGGCCATAGCTTCCAACAAAGAAAGGGACAAGCCCTCTACCAGGGAAGGCAAAATAAAGGCATCGGCAGCCCGCAACAGTTGAATCCGGGTCAACTCATCGGCCACAAACCCCAGCCAATGTACCCCCATTTCCGGGCCATAGTGGGTCTGTAGGGTGGATTTTAAAATGCCGTCCCCTACCATGAGTAATTTGCAATGGGGGCCCATATCAGAAAACTTCCAGCCTTTGAGCAGAGCCTCCACATTCTTTTCCGGGGCAATGCGTCCTAAGTAAATAAATAGGCGCCGGGCTTGGTACTGTTTTTTCAGATCATTTTCCCCGGGACAATAACGCTCCACCGCCACTCCGTTGGGGATAATGGCTAGGCGCTGGCGGGGTACCCCTAGTTTGAGCAACAGGTTTCGCTGTAGACGGGAAAAGACGATCACCTTATCGTACTGGGCCAACGAGGGAGCATAGAGTTGATAGGTTAAAAATTGGGTACTGGAGGAGAAATTACGGAGCTTGCTGTCGAAGGGGGGATGAAAGGTGGCAATCAGGGGCAGGCCCAACTCCTCGCAAATTTCCGGTAAACGAAAATCTAATGGGGAAAGGGTCAGTGACGCATGGACTATATCCGGCTTCAATTTTGCTAGGGCATCGGCCAGCACCCGGTTGGAACGGGGGGTAGGGATGGTGTAAATGGTGGACTTAAACAGAAACGGCAAAGCCACCTCAGCGCATGCCCTTTCAGTGGGAGGATCCCCTTCATCCTCCTGGGCAAAATGTAAAAAGCTCACCTGATGGCCCCGGTCTAATAATGCATTGGTGACCTCTCGACCGTAGGTTACATTGCCGCAAAAAGGCGTTTTCTTTCCTAACCAAGCAATATGCATTCAAATAACCAGACCATGAACGAAACCGTGACAATCAGGGAACGGCAAAGGGAACTATAAACTCGGGCATCTGTAAATTTCTTCGCCAATCATAGGTGATCTTTTGGCTTCTGGCGATGTATCCCCGGGCTTAAGCACTGATTAAACTGCCCATGGCCCGACCCATATTGGCGGGGTTGAGGGCGTCGAGGGCCGCAGTGGGTTCATAGCCACAATGCACCATGCAGTCTTGGCATTTGGGATTATCACTTTTGGGACCATAGTTTTCCCATTCGGTTTGCTCCAGCAGTTGCTGAAAACTTTGGTAGTAGCCTTCGTTGAGTAGGTAGCAGGGTTTCTGCCATCCCAGCACGCTGTAACTAGGACTCCCCCAGGGAGTGCAATCATAGTCCTTTTCCCCCATGAGGAAGTCTAAAAATAGGGGATTATGGTTGAAATTCCAGGCTTTTTTACCCTTGTTCCAAGGGGCTAGTAATTCCCGGAACAAGGCTTTGGTTTGCTCCCGTTTAAGGAAATGGTCTTGATCCGGGGCCCATTCATAGCTGTAACCAGGGGAAATCATCATGCCATCGATGCCCAGGGTTTGAAGGTAGTCAAAAAAGCTCTGCATTTCCTCCACGTTGGCCCCGTCAAACACCGTGGTGTTGGTGGTTACCCGGAATCCTTTGGCTTTAGCCGCTTTGATGGCCGCAACCGCTTTGTCAAATACGCCCTGGCGATCGACGCATTTATCGTGGTGTTCCCTGGGGCCATCAAGGTGAATACTGAAGGTTAGGTAGGGGGAGGGCTGGAATTTGTCCAAGCTTTTTTCCAGCAAAATTGCATTCGTACAAAGATAAATAAACTTCCGACGGTCTACTAAACCTCGCACAATTTCATCAATTTGGGGATGGAGCAAAGGTTCGCCGCCGGGGATGGAAACTACTGGGGCGCCGCATTCTTCCACTGCCCGGAAACAATCCTCGGGGGAGAGGTTCTGTTTGAGAATTTCCGTAGGATGTTGAATTTTTCCACAGCCTTGACAGGCCAAGTTACAGCGGAATAGGGGTTCCAGCATCAACACCAGGGGAAAACGCTTTTTGCCTTGGAGCCGCTGGCTGACGATGTAGCTACCTACCACTAGGGCTTGCTTAAAGGATACGGCCATGATCTGTTTCACACCACCATAAATTTTTAATTATCACCAAAAGTATGACACGGGAAAAGGCGGCCCTTCCTGACCGAGTTGGAGCAAAAAAAGGGAAGCCGGAGCCTCCCTTAAAGTTTATGAGAAAAAAGTTGTTAGGGCACTAGATTGACCCAGACCAAACCTTAGTAGTCGAAGTCACCACCGGGGGCACCAGCGGGAGCTTTTTCTTTTTCCGGTTTGTCGACAACGATACATTCGGTGGTCAGCACCATGCCGGCGATGGAGGCAGCATTTTGCAGAGCAGAACGGGTTACTTTGGCGGGGTCAACGATACCAGCGGCCAGCATGTCCACATACTCGAGGCTAGCGGCGTTGTAACCAACGTTGAACTCCTTCTCTTTGACCCGTTCGGAAATTACGGCACCGTTTTGACCGGCGTTTTCCGCAATCCGTTTTAGGGGAGCAGGCAAAGCCCGGGCTACGATTAGCGCACCGGTGAGTTCTTCGTCTTTGAGGTTGCCATTGGCCCACTCTTCCAATTGGGGAGCTAAGTGAGCCAGGGTGGTACCACCACCGGGAACAATACCTTCTTCCACAGCGGCTTTGGTGGCGTTGATGGCATCTTCCAAGCGGAGTTTGCGGTCTTTCATTTCGGTTTCTGTGGCGGCACCAACTTTGATTACCGCTACACCACCGGCCAATTTAGCCAAACGCTCTTGGAGTTTTTCTTTGTCGTAGCTAGAATCGGTCTCTTCGATCTGACGACGGATTTGCTCACAGCGGGATTTGACTGCGGCTTCGTTACCTTCGGCCACAATGGTGGTGTTGTCTTTGGTGATGTTGATGCGACGGGCAGAACCGAGGCTATCGACGGTGGCACTTTCCAGTTTCAAGCCAGCATCTTCGCTGATTACTTGACCGCCGGTGAGGGTGGCAATGTCTTCCAACATTTGTTTACGGCGATCGCCAAAGCCGGGGGCTTTCACAGCGGCCACATTCAACACACCGCGCAGACGGTTAACGACCAGGGTAGCCAAAGCTTCTTTTTCAATGTCTTCGGCGATGATCAACAGGGGCTTACCTTGGCGGGCCACTTGTTCGAGGATGGGCACTAAGTCCTGCACCAGGTTGATTTTTTTGTCGGTGATCAAAATCCGGGGATCTTCCAGGACAGCCTCCATCCGTTCCGCATCGGTGACGAAGTAGGGGGAAATATAGCCCTTGTCGAAGCGCATCCCTTCGGTGATTTCCAACTCGGTGGTCATGGATTTGCCTTCTTCCAGGGAAATAACCCCTTCTTGGCCTACTTTATCCATGGCATTGGCAATCATTTGGCCAACTTCTTCATCGTTACCGGCGGAAATAGCTCCCACCTGGGCGATCGCCTTGGAGTCTCCCACGGGTTGAGCGTGCTCTTTGATGCGGGCAACGAGGAAATCAGTGGCCTTATCAATACCCCGCTTGAGGGAAATGGGGTTAGCACCAGCGGCCACATTCCGTAAACCCTCTTTAACAATGGCGTGGGCCAAAACCGTAGCGGTGGTGGTACCATCCCCAGCCACATCATTGGTTTTGGATGCCGCTTGGCGAATTAGGGAAACCCCGGTGTTTTCCACATGGTCTTCCAGTTCAATCTCTTTGGCAATGGTGATCCCGTCGTTAATAATTTGGGGAGAACCAAATTTTTTCTCGAGCACCACATTACGACCTTTGGGACCGAGGGTAACGGCAACGGCTTCCGCCAAAATGTCCATACCCCGTTCTAGGGCACGGCGGGCTTCGTCATTGTAAATGATGGATTTAGCCATAAAAGTAAAACCTCGTGGGCAAATTAATGGAATAGATGAATGGGTAAAATCCTGAAAGCTTTAACACCGCTCAGGATTGGTAAAAATTAATCGACCTAGGCAACGGAGGCCAAAATATCTTTTTCAGTTAACAGAACATAGTCGTCGCCACCGAGTTTGATATCGGTGCCAGCATATTTGGAATAGAGAACTTTATCGCCAACTTTGACTTCCACAGGGGAGTAGCTGCCGTCATCGTTGCGTTTGCCGGGGCCCACCTGGACAACCTCACCAATTTGGGGCTTTTCTTTGGCATTATCGGGCAACAAAATACCCCCAGCGGTTTTTTCTTCAGCGGGGCTTACTTTAACAAACACCCGATCGCCAAGGGGTTTCACAGTAGAAACATTGATGGTAATAGCGGCCATAGAAGTCATCCTCCAGATGATAGTCTTTCACGGACAGTACTTAACTTGGAGGGGGGTTAGCACTCCCACCTCACGAGTGCTAATTTAGCTAAATTGCTTGACCCAGCGCAACAGTCGTTTAAGTGTGGTTTCCCGAACTCGGGGCAAAAAATTGGGATCTGATTCAGATTTTTAGATTCAAAATTGCCTGGAGGCGATCGCTGCTTTTGTTCAGGACGGGGTCTTCAGTGACCAAACTCTTGGCAACGTATATCATATATGTATTTATATGTGCATGAACTTTAAGTATGGCATTTTCTTTCTGGCCATTTCTCCGCCATTTGTTTTTGAGTTAAATGACCATTTTCCTCCGCAAATTCTTTGAATTTATTCAAGTCATTGATTTTTAGTTATGGGCCATGATGATAATCCGTTACTGGACACACACCTCCTGTTTCCTGTTTCTTTATTAATCCACGAGTCTAGCGTGTTGCGACGAATGTTTAGCTTCCGACACATCTAGCTTTTTTCTTGCCTCTTTCCACTGCACCCACTGCTTTTTTTAAGATCAATGCTGTAGGGAGCTGGGATCCTTTTTTTTCCTTATCTGTTTCCTATATCATGTCCTAATCTACACAATTTTTGCTATAGATTATGGTATAGAAAGCATTGTAATCATAGATGAAGCCGGTTTTGAAGAGTTTGCGTCCTCGGTGTATGAATGGTCAAAAAGAGTAGAAAGAATGTGTGGAGAGAGACAAGGAAAAAGAGGAGCAAAAGAAAACCTTGTAGTAGGTAGAAGAAAAAATAGAAAAGAGCTAATAGTAGCAATGCTATTTATTGAAAATTTAAATGCCGCAGGTTTTGAAGGGGGGCTTGAATTATGTTTGATGCCTGCATTGACAATTACATGAGTGTCAATTATGGATAATGTGTCTAATCATAAAAAAGTAGGATTAAAAGAACGGTGAAAGAGGCAGGATACAAAGTTTCATTTTTACCTACCTACTCACCGGATGTTAACGATATAGAGCATGATTTTAGTGCACTGAGAAACAACAAGAACATATGCCTCTAAAGATATCAGCATGGATGAAATTATCCGTAACTACTGTGCACCTTGACGCCCTACATTTAGTTTAAACAGCAATAATTACCAATTGTCTGGTCTCCAATTAACTATGGATTTTTCGCTAAATCTCTGCACAGGAGTAAAGCTCACTGCTGCTTGATTTCACCACAATCACTGATGACGATCGCCTGTTTAGTTTTTCCACTTTGGGAACCATTGGCTTCTAGTTGTTCCAGAATTTCTAAGCCTTCTACCACTTCACCGAAAACTACGTGTTTACCATCAAGCCAGGGACAGGGAACAAAGGTTAAAAAGAATTGGGAGCCGTTGGTGTTGGGCCCCGCATTGGCCATGGATAGTAGACCAGGGCGGTCGTGCTTTAACTGGAAATTTTCATCGGCAAATTTTTCCCCATAAATGGACTCACCGCCGGTGCCGTTCCCCCGGGTAAAATCCCCACCCTGGGCCATGAAATCCGTAATGACCCGGTGGAAATGGGAGCCTTTAAAATGCAGGGGTTTACCGGCTTTACCCACACCCTTTTCCCCAGTGCAGAGGGCCCGGAAATTTTCAGCGGTCTTGGGGGTAACTTCGTCAAACAATTCCATCACAATGCGACCTGCGGTATCGTCACCGATGGTAATATCAAAAAAAACTTTGCTCATCGTACAAATTTCATTGGGCAACCCATTCTACCAGATTCTTGAAGGGCAATATTTTGGCCAAGGGGAATAAGAGCCTGTTGGCAAAGTTTCTGTTTATTCCCTTAACTAACCCAGTAAAGCTCCGGCAATGATGGGTAACTTGTATCTACTCTCCCCACAACTTTTGAAGCAGGGGAGGATTGTAAAACACGCTCTAAGCAAAAAGAGGAACAGTCAAGGCAAACAATAATCCCGCCACCACTAACCATTGGAGCCACTGTAGACTTTTTGAAGATAGCTTCCAGCGAAAATCCCTGAGCCATTGCTGGGGATTATCCTTAGCCCTGCGGCCCCAACTCACCATCGATCGCCAGAGGGCAATTCCCCCCACTTTGGCACTGAATAGTAAATGGAATCCTAAACAGAGGACAACTACTAACCAGCCCAGGAGATGGAAAAAGTAGGGCAGATGATTGAGTTCTTTTTGGGGTAACCAACTTTCCTGCATCATGCGTCCGCTGACCACCGCCATGGTTAAAGCCACCAGCATGAGGCTATTGGCCAATCTCTGCAATGCAAGCCAAAAGCCAGCACTGCCCGGTCGTTTTAGCTGTGGCCAACTTTGGTCAGACCATAAATAGCGATCGCCAAGGTGGAAGCAGTAGAGGGCAAAGGGAAACATGAGCAGAAATAGGGCCAAAGCTCCGGTGCCATGGAGATCCTGGGTATAGTAGGGCTTCGGCAACGGCAAAGATCCCCAGCGACCGTCATAGGTGTTGTAGACCCAAAAGCCACTGGCGATCGCCAACAGGGTTAACAGGGCCATGGCCCCATGGAGGAGCCGCAGTAGCAGGGATTGATAGGGACGGGTCGGAGACATACGGAAAACTTTATGGTCAGGAAATTACAACAAACCTAGAGAACTAGGCCATGTCAGTGGTCTCCTGGGCCGGTATGGCATTGCCCTCAGCGTTACGGTTTAGTTTCAACACCAACACCGAGAGGGGGGGTAAGCATAAATCCAAGGAATAGGGCTGTTCATGGAAAGACCATTCCTCCGTCCATTTTCCGCCCAGATTGCCCATGTTACTACCGCCATACTGCCGGGCATCACTGTTAAATAACTCCGTGTAGAAGCCTGCCTCCGGCACTCCCACCCGGTAATGGCTATGGGGTTGGGGGGTGAAATTACAAATGGTCACCACAAATTCGGCGCTATTTTTAGCCCGGCGAATAAAAGAAACTACACTGTGGCGGTTATCACTGCAATCGATCCATTGGAAACCCGCTTCTTCAAAATCATTGCTGTATAAAGCCGGCTCATTTTTATACAAATTGTTCAATTCAGTGAAGAATTGTTTTAACTGTTGATGGGGCGGATAATTGAGCAGATGCCATTCCAAATCTCCCCACACATTCCACTCACTCCACTGGCCAAATTCCATGCTCATAAACATGGTTTTCTTGCCGGGATGGGTGAACATATAGGTGAATAAGGCCCTAACGTTGGCGTACTTTTGCCATTCATCCCCAGGCATTTTACCCAGCATATTGCTCTTACCGTGCACCACCTCGTCGTGGGAGAGGGCCAGCATATAATTTTCGCTGTGGTTGTACCACATACTAAAAGTAATACTGTTTTGGTGAAACTGGCGGAACCAGGGGTCCATGCTGAAATAGTCGAGCATGTCGTGCATCCAACCCATATTCCATTTGAGGTTAAAGCCCAAACCCCCAACATAGGTAGGCCAGGACACCATGGGCCAGGAAGTGGATTCCTCCGCAATGGACAGGATACCGGGGAAGTAGCTATAAACAACGCTGTTTACCTGCCGTAGAAAGTCCGCCGCTTCTAGGTTTTCCCTACCGCCGTACTCATTGGCCACCCATTCCCCTTCCTCTCGGCAATAATCCAGGTAAAGCATGGAAGCTACCGCATCCACCCGCATGCCGTCAATGTGATATTTATCGAACCAGAACAGGGCATTGGCCACCAAGAAGTTCCGCACTTCGTTGCGGCCATAGTTA
The DNA here is from genome assembly GCF_000478825.2 of Synechocystis sp. PCC 6714. NCBI lineage: Bacteria > Bacillati > Cyanobacteriota > Cyanophyceae > Synechococcales > Merismopediaceae > Synechocystis > Synechocystis sp. PCC 6714. Next base: position 1,396,926 of record NZ_CP007542.1, read on the forward strand.
AAGATTAGGGTGCCCCATTCCTTATGTTCGCCTTTACGGGGATCGCCATGTTCGTACAAATGGGTCCCATCAAAAAAGGCTAGGCCATGGCCATCTTTGGGAAAATGCCCCGGCACCCAGTCGATGATTACGCCAATGCCGTTGAGGTGACATTGATCGACAAAATACATGAAGTCTTCGGGACTGCCAAAGCGGGAAGTGGGGGCATAATACCCTGTCACCTGATAACCCCAGGAGCCGTCAAAGGGATGTTCGGCGATCGGCAGTAGCTCAATGTGGGTATAGCCCAATTCCTTGACGTAGGGGATGAGTTTATCCACCAGCTCGTAATAGGTCAAAAATCTGGCGCCGGTATTCCATTCCGAAACTTCTACCGGAACCCCATCCCCATGGAGGGTTTTCACCGGTTCATCGTAGGCGGTATGGAGCCAGGAGCCTAAATGGAGTTCGTAAACGGAAACTGGTTTGCTGAGGGGATCACTGGTACGTCTAGCTTCTAGCCAATCTTCGTCGTGCCATTGGTAATTGTCCAGATCCGCCACAATGGAAGCGGTTTTGGGGCGCACTTCTTGATAAAAACCGTAGGGATCAGTCTTTTCGTAGATGTGGCCTTCCCAGTTTTTGATTTCGTACTTGTAGGAGGTGCCGACCCCCAACTCAGGAATAAATAATTCCCAGACCATATTGTTGCGTTTCCGCATTTGGTGCAGTCTACCGTCCCAATTGTTGAAGTCCCCCAAAATAGAGACATTGCGGGCATTGGGAGCCCACACAGCGAAATAGACCCCTTTCACCCCATCCACTGTCATCAGATGGGCGCCAAGTTTTTCGTAAATGCGATGATGGTTCCCTTCCCCAAATACGTGGAGGTCAAAATCCGTCAGTTTGGGGGTTTTAAAACCGTAGGGATCGTAAATTACCCTTTCGTGGCCATTTTCACTGATCCGCAGTTGGTAATTCTTCGGTTCTTCCAACTCCAACACGCATTCAAAAAAGTTGGGATGGTGGGCCGTGGTCATCACCACTTCCCGGCGATCGGTGGGGAGCAGCACTGTTACCGCTTCAGCGGTGGGTAGATAGGCACGAATGACCCATTGATTGACCTTGCCGTGGTCCCCAAGGGGATGGCAGCCCAACACTTCAAAGGGATCGTGGTGAAGATTATGGACAATCTGATGGACTTGGTCAGCGTTGATGGTGTAGGTCATTCGGCTATGGTGATTTTTAAACGTTGGCTGTACTGCAAGGAGTCTGCCTAGCCAAAGCTAGGGGAAGACAACTCGCTTCGCTGGCAATATTCCTACTCCTGGCTATGACTGCGGGAAAAGGATTTTGATTCAGGAATAAACCTACTTTATACACTTTTTTGCGGTTTTCCCCTGGCTGACCATAATTTGTAAAGCATTAGATCAGGCAATAATTTGAACATTCCAACCTAGCCAATGGCGGATTGGGGCACATTGAGGGGAACAGTTAGGGGCACCCCCACCTGGGGTTCCAATAGGGAAGCTTGTATCCCTTCGTTACTTAGGGACTGGCGAAATTGGTCGAGATCGCCGTCTAGACGTAAAACTTTAGTCAGTAAACCCCCATAACTTAATTCTGCCGCTCCGGAGGTGGGAACGATCGCCTGGGGATTGACCATTTTACAAAGCTCTATGGTGGTTTTTTGACCATTGAGCACCGGCAGGAATCCGAGGATATTAATACCAATGACGGGGGTTAAAACCACATCAATGGGCCCCAGGTCTTGTAATTGGGGAGAGTGGAAACCGTGGGGTTCGTAGTAGAGTTTGGTTCCAGTTTGTAGATCCGTTAACACATAGGCATTTTCCACCAGGGTGGGGCCAATGGGGGAACCGGGCAGGGCAAGGATTTCCACCCGGTCATGGAGGACAAATTTTTGATTATGGGGCAAAGGCTGAACCTGTGCATAGCCTAAACCAGTTGCCACTTCAGCGGCCTTAGGGGAACCGAGGACAGGGCAAGTTTTATCCAACTTTTTTAATGTGGGGGGATGGGCATGGTCTTCCAAACCTTGGGACAGCAAAATGAGGTCAATGTTTTCGGGAATTGCCAAGGGCTGGGAGCGAAAACCGCGAAATAACCAGGGAGTATTGCCAAAGGTTAAGTCCCCCACTAACCAAGGATCGAGCAAAATTCTCTGTCCGCCAATTTGAATTAACCAAGAGTTGCTGTCGTACCAAGTTAGTTCCATAACCAAATTTTTCCCTGCGGATTTTCTCCTCTATTGTAAAGGATTGTAAAAAAGGACTAGGGATAGGACGAAGATATTCAGTTGTTGCAAGTGGAAAAGTTCCCATTAACTAAGGCTCAAGACTTTACAGGGCTGGCTCGACTTGTGCTCTATGGGGGGTATGGGTGTGGGCCAGGAACGAAAACGCCAATGGAAAAAAGGAGGTAAAAACGGCGAAAAATGCCAATCCATCGACCAAGTCCGAGGCGTACTATCACTAGCCAAGCAATGGAAAGCCAGCCGTTCCCAGCTTAAATTTTCTGCCACCAAACGACTGCCCCAATGGGTAATCTGGGCCCATTGCCGTTGGGGAGAATTAACTAAGCAAAGGCTGTTGGCTACGTAATTGTCGCTGGAAGCCATCAGTAACAGGTTTTCCCCCGTTTCAAAACAGTTAAATTGTCCGGGTTGCCAAGTTAACAGAGGGGTTTGGTCGGTGGCGGTTAAATATTCCGTTAATCCCACCTTTTGCACATCAAAGTTGGGAATGGCATTACCGAAGGGGGCTTCCTGTTTGACTATGCCGTGGAAGATGCCCCGCAGTTGACTCCCGTCGTTGAAAGTATAAATCCATTGCCAAGGTTGGGCCGATGAGTCGTTTTTTGTCTGGCGCACTAGATTGACGTTAACGGCGATCGCCAAGGGGGAGAAGGAGTAACCTGCTAAATAATGTGCCGTGCCCATGCGTTCCCCCTTATTCCTTAGCTAGGAATTATTACTCAATGCTGTCACTTCCAGCTTATCCGTATTGGGCTTCCCTTGGGGGCCAGGCAATGAAAAGTTAATGTTTTGCCCAATCAATGGATTTTCACCGTACTTTTTTACTTTGGAGTAAACCATCGAAGTAGATTTCTAGAACTTTTCGCGACTTAGTGACAATGGAATTTTTGCTTGCCAAACTGATTAAGACAATTTACTTAACCATTTCAGTAAACGCTTAGTGTTGCTAGTAAGTAAGGTTCGGCGGTAGGCATCGGCGGCTTTTTTAATTACTTCCGCCTGGGTAGGATAAGGATGGATTACCCCTGCTAATTTACTCAAACCAATTTTATTGACTATAGCTGTGGTGATTTCCGAAATCATTTCCCCTGCGTGGGGGGCAACAATGGTGGCTCCGAGAATTTCATCACTATTAGCGATATGAATAATTTTTAGAAATCCCTCCGTTTCCCCTGCGGCGATCGCCCGATCAACATTAGAAAAAGGAATTTTGATAGTTTTATAGCCAATATCCATAGCTTCAGCGGCCATTTCAGTTAAACCAACATGGGCAACTTCTGGGTCGGTGTAAGTAACCCAGGGCATAGTTAAATGGCTTAATTTACTACGCCCTAAACCAAAGGGAGAAAAGAGAGTATTTTTAATAACAATGCGAGCAGCAGCATCGGCGGCATGGGTAAATTTCCAATCTAAACAAATATCCCCAGCGGCATAAATTTTCGGGTTGGTGGTTTGCAAATAATCATTAACTTTCACTCCCCGGTGATCAAATTCCACTCCCGTCGCTTCTAAATTTAAGCCTTCCACGTTAGGGACTCGCCCTGCTCCAGCAAGAATTTCATCTATTTCAATTGAACCAGATTGACCCTTGGCGATATAGTGTAAAATCTTGCCATTTTCCGTTAACTCTGCTCGCTCTAATTGGGCATTTAAAATTAATTTAACCCCATCTTTAATTAAGGATTGCTGGACAATGGCCGCCGCTTCCGGATCTTCTTTATTCAATAAATAACTCCCCCGATGCAGTAACGTAACTTGCGCCCCCAATCTTTGAAAGGCTTGGGCTAACTCGCAACCAATGGGGCCACCACCAATCACCGCTAGGCGATCGGGACATTCCGTTAAGGAAAATACTGTTTCATTGGTCAAAAATCCCACCTCTTCAATACCAAGAATATTAGGCCTTACCGCCCTAGCTCCTGTGGCAATGACCGCTTTTTTATAGGGTAAAACTGCTTCCCCCACTTCAATGCAATTATTTTTTAAAAAATGCCCTTGGCCAAGAAAAACATCAATGCCTAAATCTCGAAATCTTTGGGCAGAATCATGGTGACTAATGCCCGCTCGAATTTTTCGCATTCTAGCCATCACTGCCGGGAAATCTACTTCAATCTTGGCTGGTTTTTTAACACCTAAACTATCAGCATAATTCACCATCCCGACCACTCGGGCAGAGCTAATTAAGGCTTTGGAAGGAACGCAACCAAAGTTAAGGCAATCACCCCCCATCAAATTCTTTTCAATCAGGGCAACTTTTAAACCAATGCCTAAGCCGGCCGCTCCGGCCGCCACCACTAGACCAGCGGTTCCTGCCCCAATAACCACTAAATCATATTCTTTTTCGGGAGAAGGATTTACCCAATCGGGGGGGTGAACCTGGGATAGCAATTCTTGATTATATTTATCCTTGGGCAGAATATCAACGGCATGGGACAGGGAATTATCCATAGGTTTTAATTAATTAAAAATAGTATTGTTTTTACTTAGCGCCCCGGATTGGGCATTTATTCTTGATGATAAACTCTATGCTAAAAAGCATTTCCTTAATGGGAGGATAACCAAGAAGACTACTATTAATGCCAGTGTAAATCAATATGCCATCCGCATTAACCAGAAAGAAAACGGTTCACAGAATAGAAGTGGTTCGTGATCAAATTCTCCGTTTGATATATACAATGCCCAATGTCGCATTCGTTTTAGGATTAGGCCATAGCCCATAGTAAGATTTTTAATGTCCCATTCTTGCTTCGATTGCTCTGCATCTTCCTGGTTATGACCACTAATGGCGATCGCCGCAATGCTCACCTTATTAAATTCAACTAAAAGTAGATCTAGCCGGGATAGATATAGTTGATTTAATTGAAAGTAAAACACTGAACGGAGCCAAAACCTTCTTTGGTAAAGACCTTAGCTATCTCAATCTTACTTTGATTGACTATAGCTATGACAAATGGAACAAAATTTGTCGCGTTAGAAGAAAATAAAGCTAAAATTTTCCGGCTTTTATTCCGACAATTGCCAAAGGGAACCACCAAGGGTAGCAATTTCAAGTTGGGGCGTATTTTGACCACTGGCTAGTTTGTGACTCATTAGATTAGTTCCTCTCAATAATTAGGTTGACAATTATAGTCATTTCTAGTAAAACTGAGGCAGTCGAATTCACCGAAAAGCTTGTCAATAAAGACTTAAGTAGTCTCGAAATTATTTGAAATGACTATAACTGTTAATGGTCGATTAAAGTTAGATTCATAGCTTAGTGAAGCTATGCTTATTCGGTCATTTTTGGTTCCACAATTACTTCATTTAAGGCTTTTTTAGCAATCTTAGTGATGTAGATAGTGACAGCAAGGGTGGCGATAAAACCAATAATGCGAATTGTCCATTGTATGGTGGGATTGGCCTGAGTTATTTCAGCTCCAACAGTGGCTAAACTGCCGGCTAAAGAACCAATATAAACATAGGTAATGGTGCCGGGAATCATGCCCAGGGAACCAATGACATAATTCTTTAAAGAAACTCCAGTGACACCATAGCCATAGTTCAACAAATTAAAGGGAAAAACTGGGGAAAGCCTAGTTAAAAGAACAATCTTTAAACCTTCCTTACCCACCGCTTCATCAATGGCTTTAAATTTTTGATTACCGGCGATTTTTTTTGATACCCAACCCCGGGCCAAGTATCGTCCCACCAGAAATGCCCCCGTTGCCCCAAGTGTTGCGCCAATGAAAACATAGACTGAGCCAAGGATAACTCCAAATACCACCCCAGCCCCCAAAGTTAAAATCGATCCCGGCAGAAAAGCCACCGTGGCTACCACATAAAGCAAGATAAAGGCGATCGCTCCGGCAGTGCCTAAACCATCAATCCATTGCAGGGCATTTAGTAACCAACTTTGGGGGTTAAAACCACCAGCACCACTTTCCTGGGCTAGGGCAGGGCTGGCCAAAAAAAACATGGCAACACTAAAGCTAGAAATAGCCAATGCTTCCAGTAAATGAATGAGGGCAAAAGCACCGATGGTTAAAAGTCCAAAACCTTGCCATCGGGGTGATTTAGATTGTTTTTTGAAGATTTTCAAGAAATGGGTAAACATAGTAATTGTTGTGAGAAATGTAAAAAAGTCATCAGTAATTAGTTAAAATTAAGTTGGTTTAAGTCAATGCTCCTCCACAGCTAGATCCAGCTCCGGCGGTGCAACCATAACAATAATCGGCAGTTTTAATCTCTTGGATTAAATCTAAATTATCAGCTTTTAATAAATCGCTAACAGTTAATTTTTTATGTAAAGCGGATTGGGCAGAAATATTTTCCATTTGGTTAAAATCGCAGTCATAAATATTACCCAAATAATCAACGGATAGTTCGTTGCGACACATCAGATTATCAACTGTTACTGGATTAAAATTATTTTCCAAGAAAGCCAGATATCTTTGATGTAATTGATATTTTTCAAGATGAAATTTACTCCGACCAATGGGCAAGTTAGTAATGGTCAGTAAATTATTAAAATTAATGTCAAAATGTTCTTTGAGGAATTTTTTATAATCCTGTTCAAGGGACTGCTGAGGAGGGGTGAGGGAGAATTTTTCTGAAGTTGGTAGCGGCGGATTATAAACTAGGTCTAAAATTAAACTTTCATTCTGGCCATAACCCAATTTATTCAACCATTGCAGAGCTTGAATAGATTTTTCATAAACCCCATTACCCCGCATTTTATCTACATTATCTTCGAGATAGCACGGCAAAGAAGCAACGATTCTGACTTGATGCCGGGCACAATATTCAGGAATATCCTTAAATCCTGTTTCAAAATAGATGGTCAAATTAGAACGAACAATTACTTCTTTACCTGTGGTCCTAGCGGCTTCCACCAGGGGCTTAAAACCGTAGAGTATTTCCGGTGCTCCCCCGGTGAGATCCACCACTTTTATTTGGGAAAATTTTTGAATAATTTCGATTAATTGTTGGCAGATTTTTGAAGAAAGCTCCTCAGTGCGTTGGGGACCAGCATCCACATGGCAATGACTACAGGCTAGATTGCAACGCTTTCCCAAATTAATTTGGAGGGTAGAAATTTTTTGCTTGGTTAGAGGAATATCTAACTTTTGAGCAAAGGGAGTAATTTTAGGTTTTTGAAAGGAACCCTCTAATTGTTGAACCATGTTATCTGAATTGCTTAAACTATCTCAAAAATGTTAATTATCAAATATAAACTAGACCAAGTCTAACAACAACCGCCACCGCTATAATGCCAAGTAGAATCGGTGATCATAATTTTGTCTGGATAGGTAGAGCTTAATTTTAGGGCTGTTTTATCGCACACCGCACTGGGAACTCCCTGTTGTAAGATATGCCCTGCTTGGTCATCAAATAGGGGTTCTGATCCGGCATAAATGGCAGTTTTACCTGTAAAAATACAAGCTCCATCGCCGGGAATAGGTACTTTAAAGGAAACAGAGTCTAAACTTTCTAACAATAAATGTTCATCCAGTTTGTAAGTGACGGAATCGAGCAAACGATAGGGGCGGCGGGCTCGAATTTCTATCTGTCCAAAACCGGTATCAATTAAGTGTTGAATGTATTCTGCATAGGTTAATGCTCCGGATAAACACATGGCCCGTAACCGTTCATCCTGGCGCAAATGTTGAGGAATAGGCCGGGTAGCAATGGGATCGCTCATGATCAAACGGCCATGGGGTTTTAAAACTCGGTAGGCTTCTTTGAGGGCTCGGGATAAATCTTCCGGCTCAAAAATATTAAACAGACAATTCTGGGCCACCAGATCCACGGAATTATCCGGTACAGGTAAAGCAAAGGCATCCCCTGGCCGAATTTCTACAAACTTAGTCTGGAACCAATTATTTTCCTCGGCAGCTAATTGCAAATTACGCACAGCAGCAGCCCGCATTGCTTCCACCGGCTCCACCGCAACCACTCCCCCAGGACGACGGCAAAAATAGGCAAATTGCAATGCTTCCAGACCACCTCCAACGCCGACGTAAAGCACTGTGGGTTCTCCGGCCAATTCATTGGGGTGCACCGTAGTTCCACAACCATAATTCATTTCCTGCATGGGAAGAGGAATGGTTAATTCTGGCAGGGTGAGGGGATTACTTTGCACGCAACAAAGTCCCACTTCTGGAGTTTGGGCGACTTCTGCGTAAAAATCGGCGGCGGTTTGTAGGTAAGTCATTGTGAATTTTAACTTTGGGAAATTTGATAATTGGGCCGGAATTAGTAACTTAGTTTTTTGATTTTAGATCGAATAGACTTTAGTGAAAATTTTTTCTAATCATTCTTTAAAATCAATAGCAAAAAATAAAGTTGCCATCAAATTATAGCGGTGTAGAGAAATGTCGGCCAATTAAAAAAATAATAATAGCTCCAATTATTACATCAACAATTATATAAATTGATATAAATTGCAGCCTACTATCCACCAAATCAAAAATATTTTTCTGATTTTATTTACTCTAAATTTATCCCTTACAGTGTTCTTCGATGGTAGCCTAAGCCCGCCGCAAATGAAGCAGGACCTAAATGGAAACTTCTTTGGGCGCAATGATGACCCGATTTCTGCCGGCTTGCTTGGCATTGTACAAAGCTTTATCTGCCATTTGCATAATTTCTTGCCCCGTTTGACCATGATCGGGGTAACAAGAAACACCAAAAGAGGCGGTGATACTATTTAGAATCTGTCCACTGTATTCTATTTCCATTTCGGCGATCGCCTGACGTAAAAATTCTGCTTTTTGCAAAGCCTCTTCGAGGGTAGTATCAGGCAAAATTACAGTTATTTCTTCGCCTCCATAACGACAGGCCACATCGGAAGCCCGAATATTATTTTTCAGAAGAGCACCGATGGAAGCTAAGACACGATCGCCGGCGTCATGGCCTAGGGAATCGTTAAAATGCTTGAAGTGGTCAATATCAATCATCATCACACTAATCGAATAGCGATGACGTTTTGCCCTGGCCAGTTCCTGGATTAAACATTGCTCTAGGTAACGGCGGTTGAAAAGCGTGGTCAATGGATCCCGCAAACTCCGTTCTTCCAGTTGTTCCCTTAACTTCAAATTGGCGATCGCCAAGCCAAGCTGTTCCGCCACTGTTTTTGCCAATTGTTGCCGTATTTCGGGCAAAACTTGTTCTTTGAAAGTGCAAAGAAACAGCAAGCCAAGGGTTTCTCCCTGGGCAATGAGGGGAATACACAAACTTGCCAACGGTAAGTGTTGGTCATTAACATGATTGCAAAACAAAGCATGTTGCCCCTGCTTCACCCCATGGGAGCGTCCCCGTCGCAAAGCCCAACAATCTAGGGGGGTGAACACATCATCGGAGCATAACGGATTACCCCAAAAAGTGACCCGTTCGAGGTAATTATTTTGGGGAGCTAAGATAAAAATCCCACCGTAACAACCAGGAAATAGAGGTTGGGCTAGGGCTGCAATCACCCCACACGCATCTTTGACGGTAAAACAAGACTGGAGATAATCGGTAATGCCCGAAAGTATTAACATTTCAGCATTACGCTGTTTCAATTCATCGAGACGATCCTCTAGGGTTTGGTTAACTTTTCGTAGTTCCTCCTCAAATTGTTTACGGCGGGTAATGTCCACATCCACCCCAATGACACGGATGGGAAAATTGTTTTGATCTCGAATCACAATGGCCTGACTTGCCGCCCAGCGGAGGGTCCCATCGGGTTTGATAAAGCGGAACTCTAAATCATATGGTTCATTATTATGGATACTTTGGTCTAGAGCTTCCAGTACCATGGTCCGGTCATCAGGATGCATCATTTGTGCGACTTTTTGTAGATCGCCATCAAAACTTCCCGGCTTAAGTCCCATCATTTGCTCCAGGCTTTCTGACCACACAATGCCATTAGTTAAAAGATCCAAATCCCAATAGCCCATATTGGCCGCATTAAACGCTAACTTCAAACGTTCTTCATTTTCCTGGAGGGATTGGGTGCGATCTAAAACACGCTGTTCCAACTGGGCATTGAGTTCCGCCAGTTTTGCTTCCGTTGCTTGGTACCGATGCAGGGTTTCCTGCTGCTCAGTCATATCCACCACTATACAGACTGTATATTTAAGCTCCACATCTATGCTGGCAACACCGACCAGCACGGGAATGCGGCTGCCATCCTTGCGGTAATACTCCTTTTGCCAAGGCTCCGGGGTTTCGTGATTCCGCAAACGGGCAATAATTTCTCGATCTTTTTGGTCGTATTCGGGGGGAGTTAGCTCATCCCAGCGCACCAGCCCAATATCTAATTCTTGTCTGCTAAAACCGATCATTTTTAGAAAACGGTCATTGGCATCGAGAATTTGCCCTTGATTGGAAGCAAAAAACATCCCGACAATATTGGACTCAAACAAATTTCTAAAGCGGGCTTCGCTTTCCCTTGAGGCTATTTCGGCCATCTTGCGATCACTAATGTCCATGGCCACCCCCTGCAATCCCCTTACCTTTCCCTGATCGTCGATAACTGCTTCGATTCTGGCCCACACCCAACCTGTGGAAAAGTCAGCGCGGGTTATTGCATACTCTATGGCCTGGGTTTTTCCAGTGGCAATGACGGTGTCAACAATACTCTGGTGGAGTTCTCTAAATTCGGGCTGAATGCTCTGGACTAACCAGTCATAACTGGGGGCAAACTGATGGGGCTCTAGACCAAATAATTGATAAATTTCCGCTGACCAGGTGATCTCACCGGAGGCAATATCAAACCGCCAAAAACCCAATTTAGCAATACGTTGAATGTCTGCTAAATCCGTTTCCCGCTGTTGGAGGACGGTTGCTTGGGCCTGGGTTGCTGTGGAATACTGTTGCCGAAAGTCTGCCAATTCCTGCCTCAACCCCTCCATTTCCTGGAGTAATTGAGCTTTAGTTTTGTGGCGATCGCTCATGGTTTTGCGGAATGAAGCCACTCCAAATCGGGCAAATCAACTAGTATGGCCATCGTTTGAGATGATATTTTCTTCTGGGCAATATTTTAGTCAAGGTTGTGTCCGCAATTTTTCCAGAAGTAAAAGCTTTTGGCCCTTGCCGTAGGTGAACTGCCACTCCTAACATTGGCTACATTCTAGCTCAAGAGCCCAAATTAACGGATCATTACCCTTGCCAATTAAATCGAGCAAAATTTGTATATTTGGTCAGGGAATGACTGCCCATTTGACCCATTGAGCCTACGGAAGGGCAAAGGGAATTATCACTCAGATCTAAACTATGGTTCACTGTCCATTGCTTTTTCCACCTCCGCAATGCGTAAAACAGTTTTAAGTACGGAATCGGGATTCAGGCTGATGGAATCAATACCCAATTCCACTAAAAATTCGGCAAATTCAGGATAATCCGAGGGGGCTTGGCCACAGATGCCAATTTTACGGCCGTTAGCTTTTGCCGTTTCAATGGCCATTTTGACCATGCGTTTGACCCCTTGATTACGTTCATCAAACAGATGGGCAACGAGGGATGAATCCCGGTCTAAACCTAAAGTTAATTGGGTTAAATCATTGGAGCCAATGGAGAAGCCGTCAAATACCTGGCTAAATTCATCGGCCAGAATGACGTTACTGGGCAACTCACACATGACGTAAATTTCTAGGCCGTTTTCCCCTTGTTTCAGGCCATGTTTCGCCATTTCCGCAATTACCCTGCGACCTTCATCGGGGGTACGACAGAAGGGAATCATGGGAATGACGTTGGTTAAACCCATTTCGTCCCGTACCCGTTTCAGAGCTTGGCATTCCAAAGCATAGGCTTCTCGGTAATGGGGATCGTAGTAACGGGAAGCGCCCCGCCAGCCGATCATGGGGTTTTCTTCCTTCGGTTCAAACTGGCGGCCACCGAGCAGGTTAGCGTATTCGTTGGATTTAAAATCCGACATCCGCACCACCACAGGTTTGGGGTAAAACGCCGCCGCAATCATGGCAATGCCATGGGCCAATTTGTCGACAAAGAACCGAGGGCGATCGCCGGCGTAGAGTTTGGTTAACTCAGCAATTTCGGCTTTGGCAACGGGATCCTTTAGCTCGTCGAATTTCATCAGGGCCAGGGGATGGGCCTTGATATGATTGGCAATGATAAATTCCAAACGGGCCAGACCCACGCCATCGGCGGGATAACTGGCAAAACCGAAGGCCTGTTCCGGATTACCCACATTCATCAAAATTTGAGTTTTGGTGCGGGGGATATTGTCGAGTTTAGTTTCATGAATTTCATATTCTAAAATGCCGCTGTAAACAGTGCCTGCATCCCCTTCCGAACAACATACAGTTACTTCCTGGCCAGTTTTAATGCTATCGGTGGCATCCCCACAACCGACGATCGCCGGAATCCCCATTTCCCGAGCAATGATGGCGGCATGACAGGTTTTGCCCCCCTGGTTAGTAACGATCGCCGAAGCCTGTTTCATGATCGGCTCCCAATCAGGGTCAGTGCGGTTGGTGATCAAGACCTCGCCGGGACGAAACTGATTAATTTGGGACACATTACGAATTACCTGGGCTTTACCCTGGCCGATCGCCGCCCCCACACTGCGGCCTGTGGCCAAAATTTTGCTGTGCTCTTTTAGCTCATAGGTTTTAATCACATTGGCGGATTTTTGGGATTGCACCGTTTCCGGCCGGGCTTGGACAATGAATAATTGCCCGGTTTGCCCATCCTTAGCCCACTCAATGTCCATGGGAGTATAAACCTCCCGCACGGCGGAATAATGATCCTCAATGATGCAGGCCCAGCGGGCTAATTGCAGAATTTCATCATCATCGATGCAATATTTTTCCCGTTCCGGTTCGGCCACTTCCACATTTTTTGTCAGTTTAGAACCGCCCACATCGTAGACCATTTTGATGGTTTTACTACCCAGACGTTTTTCTAAAATAGGCTTGAAACCCTCTTTTAAAGTGGGCTTGAAGACGAAGTATTCATCGGGGTTGACGGCCCCCTGCACCACATTTTCCCCCAAGCCATAGGCGGCGGTAATCAGAGCCGCATTTTTGAAACCCGTTTCCGTATCGATGGAGAACATTACCCCAGAAGTGGCCAGGTCAGAACGCACCATTTTTTGTACACCCACCGATAAAGCAACGGCAAAGTGATCAAAACCGTTGTGATGACGATAGGAAATGGCCCGGTCCGTGAACAGCGAAGCAAAACATTTATGGCAGGATTCCAGCAGGCAGGAAAGACTATGAACATTGAGGTATGTTTCCTGTTGCCCGGCAAAACTAGCTTCCGGTAAATCCTCCGCCGTAGCACTGGAGCGCACCGCCACATCCACCCCTGTACCACCCATTTTTTGGCCATAGCGTTCACACATGGCACCATAGGCTTCGGCGATCGCCATCTGTAAATCAGAGGGAAAGGGAGTATCTAATATCAGCTGTCGGGCTAAATATCCCCGTTCCTGCAAATTAGCCATGTTATTGACATCTAGGTCTGCAAAGAGCTTCCGCAGTTTTTCCTCTAGACCAGCTTCTTCGATAAAATGACGGTAAGCGTAGGCCGTGGTGGCAAAACCAGAAGGTACATTCACCCCCTTACTGGTTAACTCTTGAATCATTTCCCCTAAGGAAGAATTTTTGCCCCCCACCAGTCCCACATCATGGGTCCCCACCTCTTCAAACCAGAGAATCAAGGCGGTTTCTTTGTTACTCACAGAGGCTTTTTCGATGATTGAACTTACCATATTTATTTACCCCTAATCAATACCTTAAGTTTATCGAGGTTGATCTACCAAACTTTATTTTGTTGGCAATTGTTTATAAATTGATAAGTTTCTTCAATATAGTGTTAATTAATTATTAAAAAATCAGGACAAGGCTAAATTGTGCGGTAGGATAAGGGGTGTTATCGGCCTAGAATTTATTGGAAACATTAGCCTACAGATTTGAAGAACCAATATCGGTAAAATGGTTGGTTAGCCCTAAAGTTTTTTAGTCTTTTTGATCCCAAGCAAAATTCCCCCGAGGTTTGTCCTCTAAAAGATTTCCACTTCAACTTAATATTAAATGTTTCTCTTTGGTAGTGGAGGAGCTGATGGATTTTTAAGGCTATTACTGACCCTGGATGCTGGTCTTTATTAATAAAAACTAATACATTTCTTCATAGATAATATTTAATCTAATTTGCCGTAGACAGGGCCTTTGGTGTTCTGCCGCAGGGGTATAATTGAGCTTCGTCCCCGGTACCTGTTTATGTCTGCTGAATCCCCTTTGTTATTACTGGTTGATGGCCATTCCTTGGCATTTCGTGCGTACTATGCTTTTGGTTTGTCAAAAAAGGGTCCTCTGCGGACAACGGCGGGCATTCCCACCAGTGTATGTTTTGGTTTTTTAAACTCCTTGATACAGGTGATGGAATCCCAAAAACCAGCGGCGATCGCCATTGCCTTTGACCGCCGGGAACCAACTTTTCGCCATGAAGCCGACGTGGCTTATAAGTCTAACCGTCAGGAAACACCGGAGGATTTTGCGGAAGATTTAAGCTACCTCCAGCAATTGTTAGAGGCCCTTAATTTACAAACCATCACCTATGCAGGCTATGAAGCCGACGACATTTTAGGCACCTTAGCCCACCAGGGTAGTGATGCCGGCTATCGGGTCAAAATTCTCAGTGGCGATCGGGATCTATTTCAATTGGTTAGCCCGGAAAAAAATACTTCTGTCTTATATCTAACCCGTAATCCCTTTTCTAGTAACACCGGCTATGACGAATTAGATTGGCCGGGGGTGATGGAGAAAATGGGAGTGACCCCCGCCCAAATTGTCGATTTTAAAGCCCTGTGTGGGGATAAATCCGATTGCATCCCAGGGATTAATGGCATTGGCGAAAAAACCGCCATCAAGCTTTTAGCTGAATACGAAACCCTAGAGGGGGTGTATGAAAACCTAGAACAAATTAAAGGGGCGCTGAAAACCAAATTGGCTAACGGCAAAGATGATGCGCTCCATTCCCAAATGTTAGCCCGCATTGTTATTGATGTTCCCCTGGAAGCAACCTGGGAAGATTTGCAATTAACAGGATTTTCCACCGATCGCCTGGTGCCCCTGTTAGAAAAATTGGAACTCCGAACTTTTATTGACAAAATTCCAGCCTTCCACCGCGCCTTTGGTGGTAATCAAGGTCCAATACCAGCGGGCAATGAAGCTAAAAATGAAGAACCAAAGAAAACTGTTAAGGCAAAAAAAAGCAGAGAAAAAGTCAATCCGGACGATTCCCAGCAATTATCTTTGTTTGATGGCGTGCCTGTGGTTAATCAGGAAGATGGTTTAATTACTATTCAATTACCAGAACAGATTCAACCCCAAATTATCACCACCATTGTCCAACTCGAAGCCTTGGCTAAGGAATTAAAACAACATACTGATGCCAACTTTCCCGTTGCTTGGGACACAGAAACCGACAATTTAGATCCGCTGATTGCGAACTTAGTGGGCATTGGTTGTGCTTGGGGTCAACAGCCCGATCAAGTGGCCTATATTCCCCTGGGGCACCATCAGGGGGAACAGTTATCCCTCGGCATAGTTAAAAATTTTGTAGGGGAAATTCTGGCCAATTCTGCCTATCCCAAAGTCCTACAAAATACCAAATTTGATCGACGGGTTTTGGCCCACCACGGCATGGAGTTGGGGGGGGTAGTGTTGGATACTATGCTAGCTAGTTATGTGCTCCAACCGGAGGAAACCCATAATTTAACCGATCTTTGCCGTCGCTATAACCTCGGTTTAGTGGCCCTGAGTTATAAAGATTTGGGCTTAAGAAAAGACCAGACCATTGCGGATTTACCAGTGGAAACAGCGGGGCAATACTGTGGCTTAGATTGCTATGCTACCTATTTACTAGCAGAAAAATTACAAAAGGAATTAGATAATTATCCTGAGCTGGCAAAGATTCTTGGGGAAATTGAACAGCCCTTAGAAAAGATTTTGGCTGGGATGGAAGATCATGGCATTCGCATCGATTGTGATTATCTACAAACCCTATCGGAGCAATTGGCAAAAAATTTGCTCACCATTGAAACCACAGCCTATGCAGCGGCGGGGGAAAGTTTTAATCTCAGTTCCCCCAAACAATTGGGCAGTATTTTGTTCGAGAAATTAGGCCTAGACCGAAAAAAATCCCGTAAAACTAAAACTGGTTACTCCACCGACCACGCCACCCTGGAGAAACTTCAGGGAGACCATCCTATTATTGATGCCATTTTAGAACATCGTACCCTAGCGAAATTAAAGTCCACCTATGTGGATGCTTTACCAGAATTAGTTAATCCCCACACCCAGAGAATTCACACGGATTTTAACCAGGCTGTCACTTCCACTGGGCGGCTCTCTTCTTCTAATCCTAATTTACAAAATATCCCCATTCGTTCCGATTTTTCCCGACAGATTCGGCGGGCTTTTTTACCCCAACAAGATTGGCTTTTGGTGTCGGCGGATTATTCCCAAATTGAGTTACGTATCCTCGCCCATCTCTCCCAAGAACCGGTATTACTACAGGCCTATGGCGATCGCCAAGATGTTCATACGGTGACGGCTAAATTACTATTTGGCAAAGAGGACATTACCCCAGCGGAAAGAAATCTCGGTAAAACGATTAATTTTGGGGTGATTTATGGCATGGGCGCCCAACGCTTTGCCAGGGAAACGGGAATTTCTGCGGTGGAAGGTAGGGAATTTATTGACCGTTACCATCGCACCTATCCCCAGGTCTTTGATTACCTGGAAACTATGAAGCTAGAGGCGATCGCCAATGGTTATGTCACCACCATTGTAGGCCGGAGACGTTACTTTAATTTTGTTACTGAGGCCCTCAGACAACTGAGGGGAAAGACCGTGACGGAGCTGGATTTGGTTGACCTGAAAATGAATTATAACGATGCCCAACTGCTACGCTCAGCGGCCAATGCCCCCATCCAAGGTTCCAGTGCCGATATTATTAAAATTGCGATGGTTAAGCTGGCTAAGCTCTTGGAAAGTTATCAAACCCGGATGTTATTGCAAGTACATGACGAACTAATTTTTGAAATGCCGCCGGAGGAATGGGAAGAATTAGCTCCCTTAATCCAAAACACCATGGAGCAGGCAATAACCTTATCAGTGCCGTTGGTGGTGGAAATGCATCGAGGTAAAAACTGGATGGAAGCTAAATAGTTTTATTACAGGTTGTGGCAGTCACTTAACTATTCTTAAAAATTCTCCCTTGTTAAAGGTGATACTGAAACTAAAAACTGGTGTGATAATAGCAAAACTAGATTTAAGCAGAAGACCAAATTTGCCCAGGATCTAGCCCCTCACCTTGAGAACAAAGAATAGTAATCACCACTGTTTACCCATGTCCCGAAATCCTTTCCCTGGTTTCCCAAAGGCCAAGTTTTTAACTGGTTTGACCAATAGTCTGATGGGCAAGGCTGTACTAGCTTTAGCCTTGGTTTTGTTGATGGCTTTTCCCACCTGGGCTTTGTTGAACAATGCTATTAAAAGTAGCTTGTTGCTAGATTCCCAAATGAATGTTTACTACGCTAAATCCCTCGACCGTTACACCGGGGAATTTAGAGCAAAGCACCCTATTATTCTCGGCTTATTCAGCAATGAGGGGGGTGATTTTTATTTGTATATGCCGGGTAAAACTACCCCAATCCAGGCCCCGCCGGTACCGGTGCAATACCAGGTGGTCAAAGGGGTTTCCCATAGTTCCATGGCCATTTACGCTATTCTTCAGCCCTACTTTGCCACGGCCGACAATGCTCCTGTGGCCGGGGATGGCTGGAAAGCGGAATTGACGGCCTACCGAGCTGAACAGGCCAATACATTAGCCCAGGCGGATCAGTTGGGTCTAGAGCCCGATGCCTTGACTGCGGTTAAAGAAATTTTGACCAATAATATTAGCTTTATTGACGAAACCTTGGCATCTGGAAAAATCGATCGCCAAAAGATCAATGCTTGGATTAAGGAAGTAGTGCCCCATTTCACCACCACCATCGGCACCGCCGCCACTTACCAAGTGGACCATTGGATGGAAGTTATGGCGGAATGGAAAAAAATGATCGGCGACCAGTGGGACCAAACCTTTGGGGTGACTAATACCCTTTACGTAACCCGCACCAACAACATTTTGTTTACCTTAATGGCCCAGTTTTTCGGCAAGGAAGCCATCAACGATCGCCTATTACTCTTTGAAACCACGGAATTCACCACCAAACCGGACACTATGTTGTCCCTGCTGACCCGCATTGTCAAAGACCGGGAATTGGGGCTTGCTTTCTTTGACGATTATTTCCTCATGGATGTGGAACTGCTCAGCACCGGGGCCCGGGAGGCGATCGCCAGGCAGGACGGAGCCAGAGTACCGATGGCCGCATCCCAAGGTTCCTATGCCGTGGGGCCAGCTCATGCCCGCATCCGTGCCTACGACGAAGCCAATGGCATTACCCCCATGTTGCCCCCCCTAGCTCCCTTCCATTCCCAGGAATGGCCCTGGCGTACCGTTGCCAGTGAAGGGGAAGGCCCGGAAACCTTACAGGAGGCATTGGAGCAAAAATAACGCCCCATTAACCTACGCTTAACTCTCAACGCCATGGAGATTGCACAGTCTTTCTCCATGGTTATGTTTTTACCTTTTTCCCTTTTGGTGTGCAGGATTGAGGCTTGACCATGGTTTCTAAATTTGTTTTTCACAACCCCAGCGATGGTTGGCGAAAATTAATCTCAAAATTGATATGCAGTGTTGCTATTTCACCCAGTTTAATTTTCGGTTTACAGCCAATAGTTTTAGCTGAATCTGGACAAAATAAGCAGAGTCAATTACTGGATTTGATCCAAGAAGATGTTGTTAATGATGATAAACAACAGCAACAATTAGAACTATTCTTCGATCCGCAATCCGATTTTAAAATAACTAAAGATATTGAAGGTGATCGCCTCACACCTATAACCATAGCAACGGGAAAAAATTGGTTAGCAAATAATCCTAACTATGACAACTTAACAGGAACGAATTACAGAACTCCTACAAAAATAGTTAACTCTAACCACCCAAAGGAAGAAGCAGAAAAAAGCCATTCCCAGCTACAAACCATGGCTGGCATCAGCGGGAACCCTGCCGCATCGAATATGTTAGTAGGCACTGGAGATTTAGGTCGTTGGTTAGGACTAGACGAAAATAGTCCCTTTCGCCTAGGCGGTGTTTTCATGGGCAACGTCAGCCAACAAATTTCCGGCGGCAATCAGCCGGGTTCCACCGATTTTAATGGGGCATTAATTTTGGGGTTGGGGATAGATTTAGAAAAGGCAGTAGGTTGGAAAAACGCCTTTTTTGAAGTGGAAGGTTTGCAATATAACGGCCAACCGGTGAACTTTGCAGCGGGTTCTGTCCAAGGCTATAACTCCGTTGAAGCTGGCCCCCCATTAAATCGAACAGAATTGTACCAACTCTGGCTCAATCAAACCTTTCTCGATAATCGCCTTTCTTTTCGGGTGGGTAAGCTAATTCCTTCGATGAATTTTGGCTATGTAGGAAGGCCCTTTGTGACCCAAACGAATCCACAACTGTTTACCTCCACCACGGGGCTAATCTATACTCCTGCATTTGTGGGTCCGGCCATGTTGGGCTTTATTCCCGGCTATTACAATTCGGCCTTTGGTTTGTACGGCAGTTGGAAATCCTGGGGCGGCCCCGGTGACAATCCTGCTACCCCCAATGGTTGGTACGCCCAGGCGGGAATTTATGACGGTAGGGGAGCCCAAGGGGTACAGACAGGGTTGGTGTGGCCAAACTTTTCTGGCCCCCTATTCAAAGTGGCGGAGGTGGGGGGAACCTGGACTCCCTACGCTGATGCACCGGAAATTGGTTGGGGCAGTGTGGCGGTGGGGGGATGGCGGCAGAGTGGCCCGCTAACGGCTCCTGGGGGAGCGTTTGAAACTCAAACAGGGGGCATCTATGGTTACCTAGTCCAAAAACTGGGTAAATTCCGGGATAGTGAAGACCAAAATGGCATTGTTGGTTTTGTCCAGGGAGGTTGGAACAGTTCCAACACAGCTTTAATACACAGTTCTTTGGGCTTTGGTTTAACTTTCATTGCGCCTTTTGGAGATCGCCCGTTGGATAGCTATGGTTTTGGCTTTTCCTGGGCCAGGTTAAATGCTAATCCCTTAGCAGGCTACGGTTTTAATAGTTACGAAACCATGGTGCAGTTCTATGCTCAGTACCATCTAGTGGGTAATTTGTTCATCCAACCGGTGCTGACGGTGTTACCAACTCCCGGCAGTGTAGGGGCCAGCGGCCCCAGTGTGAGCGGTACGGTGCAACTTACTTTTCCCTTCTAAAACACCATTTGATCTTGAATAGTTGAACGATCTAATTTAGGGGGAGGGGGGCAAAATATCTACATCGGTCAATTGCCGACCCAGTTTTTGCCGGAGCCAATGCCAGACTTTTTCTAGTAATTGTTCCAGTCCATACACTAGGCGATCCAGCCATTCCAAACACCACACCAAAATGTGCTTGTCATAGCCCAAACTCTGGGCCTGGGTTTCGATCCAATCAAAGGCGGTTTCCAATTCCTGGGGCGATCGCCGTTGACTGGCTATTTGCCCAGTAGACTGAAGTAATTTCCCCTTTGGTTTAATCTCCCCCTGGTCAGACAAAGCTTTTTCATCTAAAGCCCAATCCTCATCCAGCCAGGGATCTTGCACCATCTTCACAGCGGCATGGGGGGAAACGGAATTTACCAAGGCAGATTTTTTCCGGCTAGGGCGTTTACGACCACGGCGGTTAGGGGCGATCGCCGGGGAAAGATGGTCGGGATTATTCCCAGGAACCGAGAGAGCAAAATTGTTGGGGTTTTCAATACTTTCCTCTGTCCATTGCTCAATGGTACTAGCTTCCATTGATGGGCCATTACCTTGCCCCAATAGGGGCGTAACCATGGCGGGCATTGGTAAATCAGCAAATAAATCTTCCCAAGTTAACCAAGGACTGGCATTTTCCCCTGGTAAAGCGGGATTATTCCCCTGCTCCCCTCCTAAAGATTGGTTTGAATTCCCCCCCTGGGGGCCAAAAAAGTAGGCGATCGCCGCTTGGAGAATAACCTTCAACTCAAACGGGTCGGGGCCATTAACCGGATGGCGATCGGGATTGAATAATTGCTCCAGAGTTTGTTGTACCCGGTGCTGTAAATCTTGCCCCAGATGTTGCACGGTGGGGGGCAGCACTTCAACAATTTGTTGGGACAGTTGCTGGGATTTAACCACTGTGGCTTCAATAACCGGTTGTTGCCCTAAATTTTTTAGATGGCGGTTTGTTTGTCCGAGCCAATGTTTAATACCAGCTAGATTAGCCTGGACAGGGTTAGTTTGAACAATTGCTGTGGATGCAGGTAAAGCCGGCCTAGTTTGCCAACGGTAAATGCCCCGCCAGAGCCAATCCAGGGGCGCAATCACTTGGGCTGTCTGTTGCGTACTAATATCACCACCTTTGCCGGTTTTGCCGGTAATCAGAGGGATACCCCGCCATTGTTGAGCATTCAAAGCCCATTGCCGACGGCGTTGATAATGCCATTGGGCCAATTCCCGCCGGATTTGCCTTTGCAATTGTTGTTGTTGCTCCGGGGAAAACACATCCAGGGTTAAGTTATCTTTGGTGGTCAGTACCAAACGGCGATCGCCACAACGGGAAGCTAAACCTTGAATGACAATGGTGTCGTTACCGGAACGAAAAATATTCTTCACCTGTTCACCAAATTTAGCCAGTGGGGATGGCCCATTGCTGGGGAGTAAAGCAGGTTTTTCTGGCTGTCCGGGTAAAGCTAGGTCTTGATTGTTAACCGAAACATCATCTTCCCCAAGGGATTGATTATTGATTAAAGCTGGGAAGTCTTGGGCTAAAACTAAACCCCGACTGGTTTGATTTAACTCAGCATGGTCAAACCAAGCCTGTAGGGAGGTAAGTACTGTTTCAATGGCCTGGTCAGCGGCGATCGCCAAATATTCTTCATCCCCAGAGTTAACTTTGTCTCCATCTTTTCCGGGAGGTAAAGCCCGTTGATTGTGATTCCCCTGACCCCCTAACACAGGCCCCAACCATTTTTCTGGATGCAGTAGCCAGTAAAAGGGATAAATTAAAGCCTGTACGCCCCATTCCGCCGCCACCCGCAGATGACGCACCGTTTCCCCCAGGCGATCGCGCAACCGTTGGGATTGGCGATTGAGATTGGTAAAGAGACGACTCTTGTAGGGGCCACGGGAACTAGACATGGGGACTACCGAATTACCAATGGGACGATCACAAAGATCAGATTGTGTTCTATCCTACCCCGACTAGATGGGGCTGACCGACTTCGCATAGAATCTAACAGGGATGTAAAACCCTGCCCCTTCCATCTACTGCAAATTGTACTATGGTCTCAGAACGCATTTTGCCCGAATTGAACACTGCGGAAATTTCCCTGGACCGAGAAACGGCCCTAGTTCTTTACGAAGACATGGTCCTGGGTCGCTTCTTTGAGGACAAATGCGCTGAAATGTATTACCGGGGCAAAATGTTTGGGTTTGTCCATCTCTACAACGGCCAGGAAGCAGTTTCCTCCGGGGTAATCAAGGCCATGCGTCAGGACGAGGACTACGTTTGTAGCACCTACCGGGACCACGTCCATGCCCTCAGTGCTGGGGTGCCTGCCCGGGAAGTGATGGCGGAGTTATTTGGTAAGGAAACCGGCTGTAGCCGAGGCCGGGGGGGGTCCATGCACCTATTTTCCGCCGCCCATAACCTCCTGGGGGGATTTGCCTTCATTGGGGAAGGTATCCCTGTGGCCCTGGGGGCCGCCTTCCAAACCAAGTACCGCCGGGAAGTTTTAAAAGATGACAGTTTTGATCAAGTGACGGCCTGCTTTTTCGGAGATGGCACCACCAATAACGGCCAGTTTTTTGAATGTTTGAACATGGCCGCCCTGTGGAAATTACCCATCCTCTTTGTGGTGGAAAATAACAAATGGGCGATCGGCATGGCCCACGAGCGGGCTACCTCCCAACCGGAAATTTACAAAAAAGCCAGCGTGTTCAACATGGCCGGGGTGGAAGTGGACGGCATGGATGTGGTGGCGGTACATAAGGTAGCTACGGAAGCGGTGGCTAGGGCTAGGGCCGGGGAAGGGCCGACATTGATTGAGGCCTTAACCTATCGTTTCCGGGGCCACTCCTTGGCAGACCCCGATGAACTCCGTTCCGCTGAAGAAAAACAATTTTGGGCCGCCCGGGACCCGATTAAAAAGTTTGGCGCTTTCATGACAGAACACGAGTTGGCCAGCAATGAAGAGTTGAAGGCGATCGAAAAACGGATTCAAGGGGTCATTGATGATGCGTTGACCTTTGCCGAGTCCAGCCCCGAACCGAATCCCGAGGATCTAAGAAAATACATTTTTGCTGATTAGTGTCCTGGGGAAACGGCGCAATAGGTTCACCGTTTGGGAGAATAGAATGATCACCTGTTAGAGCTTGCTGATGACCTGGCGGCCAACAAGTTGGTCGCATGTTTCTCTCACACCCCCTGTGCATGGAATCCAAGTTGCTGAATGTAAATCAAGGCTTTGGCCCGGTTTTAAGAAATTCCCGCTTTTTGTTCCTCTGGGTTGGCCAAATTTTTTCCCAGTTGGCAGATAAATTTTATCTGGTTTTGATGATTGCCTTAATTGCCAACCATTACCAGGGAGAAAATCAGTCCATCAGCGGTTGGGTGTCGGCCATTATGATTGCTAACACTATTCCGGCGGTGCTATTTGGTTCCCTGGCGGGGGTCTACGTTGACCGTTGGCAAAAAAAACAAGTGTTGGTGGTCACTAATTTTTGCCGGGGCATTTTGATTTTGCTCCTGCCATTTCTACTCTGGTTCGGCGATCGCCAGAATATCAACCTTCCGGTGGGATGGTTGCCTAATTTTCTGCGCCGTTGGCAAACGGAGGAACATCAATATTTTGCCCTACCGTTGGGGTTTGTCATTCTGCTGGGGGTCACCTTTGCGGTGTCCACCCTGACCCAATTTTTTGCTCCGGCGGAACAATCGGCTACGCCCCTGGTGGTGCGGCGGCGGAACCTGTTAGCGGCCAATTCCCTCACCACTCTCACCATGATGGGGGTATTGATTATTGGTTTTGCCATTGGAGAACCCCTGTTGAGCTTGGCGGATAATCTCTTTCCCCAGGCGGGGGACGTGGGGCCGGTGTTGGTGGTGGCGGGCTGTTACCTGGTGGCAGGTTTCGTATTGCTAATGCTGAAAACGGGGGAAAAAAAGTTTGATCCGGATTTAGTCCATCCCCATGTGCTGAGTGACATTAAAGACGGCATCCGCTATTTGCAGGAAAATCATCGGGTACGCAATGCCCTAATCCAGTTATTAATTCTTTTTTCCATTTTTGCCGCTCTGTCAGTATTGGCGGTGAGTATGGCCGCCCATCTGCCGGGGTTAAAGGCTTCCCAGTTTGGTTTTTTGCTGGCCTTTGGCGGTTTAGGCATGGCGATCGGGGCGGTGAGCATTGGCTACATTGGTCAGCGATTTTCCCCCACGGAATTGGCCCTCTGGGGGTCTTTGGGCATGGGGGTTTGTCTGACGGGTTTAGCCCTGTTTGACCACAGTTTGGTACTAACTTTTATTACCATCACCATCATGGGATTTTTCGCCGCCATGGTGGGGGTGCCGATGCAAACGTTGATGCAGGTGGAAACAGATCCGGAATTCCACGGTAAGGTGTTCGGCTTGGAAAATAATGCTAATAATATTGCCCTGTCGTTGCCCTTAGCTCTGGCCGGGGTGGCGGAAAGTTTATTCGGTCTAACCCCAGTGTTGTTATTCTTGGCGGCGGCGGCGATCGCCGGAGGGTTGCTGAGTTGGTACATCAATGAAAATAGTCCTTCTGTGACCCCCCGTAAGGCCAAGGGCTCTTCAAGCTAGCTGATTATTGATTATTAATGGTTACCACCACTGGAGCATGGTCACTGGGTTTTTCCCAACCCCTCGGTTCTTTGTCTATCCAGCACTTTTGGGCTTGGGCGTAAAGTTTGGGGGTTAAATAATGGTGGTCAATGCGCCAACCCCGATCGCGGCTAAAGCCCCTGGTGCGATAATCCCACCAACTGTAATGGCCTGTTTCCTCGGTAAATTTGCGAAACCCGTCCTGCAACTCGGCGATCGCCAACACATCTTTTAAGGCTTGGCGTTCAACGGGGGTGGCCATAATATGGTTTTCTCGGCCCTTGGGATCATGGATGTCTCGGTCTTCTGGGGCAATGTTGAAATCACCACAGACTAGGAATTCTGGAGTGTCACTACGGCGCAGTTGCTCCAGGTAGATTTGTAGTAACTTTAACCACCGCAATTTGTACAAATACTTTTCAGTGTCGGGGGCCGAACCATTGGGCACGTAGAGATTAACTATCCGCAGACCACCATAAACGCCGCTGATTACCCGTTTTTGTTCGTCCAAATCCCCTGTCAAATCTGGCCCCACCAGAGACGCGAAGCCAATTTGTCCATTTTGCAACGGCTCCCGACTGATTATAGCCACGCCGTTATAGGACTTTTGTCCGGAAATGTAGCAGTGATAGCCCACCTGCTCAAACGGTTGGCGGGGAAAATCCTCATCCACCACTTTTGTTTCCTGTAAACAGAGCACATCAACGGGATTTGTGCCCAACCAATCAAGGATATGTTGCTGACGACTGCGGACAGAGTTAACGTTCCAACTGGCGATGTCCATGGGAAAAACGAGGAAAGATAAGTTTGCCATAGCCCCGGCCTACCCCCCGCCAGCCCAGATCAAAATCAATGGCTGCTTGCTCTAGCACCCATTGGGCATAGGTGTTGCTATTGGGGCCTGGCCAGTAACGATAGCTATAACAGTGGGGATAGGTGTGGGGACTGTGGAGAATAATTTCCCCCAGGCGATCGCCAAGGGAACCGGACCATTGCTGGGCCAAAAAACTAGGACCATTGCCCACCCCAGCCTGGGGCGCCAGCAAGTTTCGGTGCAAATGCCCCCAACTCTGGGGCTTTAACTCCCGCCGTTGCCACACTTCCCATCGCTGTACATTGGCTAAGGTTTGACCATGGCGATCGCCGATCACATACCAATAATGCACCGCCCAGCGACCGACGAAGGGAATCTTTGCCCACCGTAGTTGCACTTCCATGGCCATGGGAATAGATCAAAAGGCTGTGAAAAGAAGCTAATTATTCGTACAACCAGGGGTTGAGGGTGGCATCCCATTCATTCACTTCTTCTTCCTTAAACCAAAGGGAAATTTCCCGCTTAGCGGTTTCAATGGCATCGGAACCGTGGATAATGTTGCGACCAACGGACACACCGTAATCTCCTCGGATAGTGCCGGGGGCAGCGGCGTGGGGATCCGTAGCACCAATCATTTGGCGAGAGGTGGAAACGATGGAATTACCTTCCCACACCATGGCCACCACGGGGGAGGAACAGATGAAGTTTACCAAGCCAGAAAAGAAAGGTTTATCATTCAGAGCTTCGTAATGTTTTTCTGCCAATTCTTGGGAAACAGTCATTACTTTCATGGCGACCAATTTAAAGCCTTTTCTCTCAAAGCGACCGACAATTTCGCCAATTAATTGCCGTTGTACCCCGTCGGGCTTGATCATAATAAATGTGCGTTCCATGGCAACCTCCTTTTGCTTTTTCTGTTAAAAAACTTAACAATCAGTCAGTATTTTACATGGTTTGGGGGCGGTGATTCTCAATGTTCCTCCGGCTCCCAGCTCTGGAACAGCCCCACCGGGTGATCGCCGTTCAAGAACCGTGGGAGAAAAGAAGATCGAGAATAATTTTGGCGAAAGGCTTGACAAGGGGATCTACTTTCAGCACAATGGAATACTGTGACTCGGGGCTATAGCTCAGTTGGTAGAGCACTTGCATGGCATGCAAGGGGTCAGCGGTTCGAGCCCGCTTAGCTCCATAAAACCTTTGGGGATGCTATCCTCGCTTCCGGTGGTTGATGGGACCATTGTTTCTCTGCCGGGACTTTCTTTGGCTAAACCCTAGGGAAAATTGCCCAACCAAGGTTATTAAAGGTTATTAAATTATTACTTTCTATCGAGTTGTTCACTAGCCCAGTCGTACCAAAACTGATGGTTTAATTTTCCCAATGGCGATCGCCTTAGATCTGGGACAGGGAACCAATGCTTAGGACATTTCGGGCCGCTCAACTGACTTTTCAAATACTGGGCTAAGGCATTAACGTCGTCCTGCTGGTCAGCTTTTGGTACGTAAATGGCCACCAACATTTCCCCCCAATGGCAATCGCTCACTCCAATAATTAGCACGTCTTGAACTAAATTCTGGTCGAGTAAAAAAGCCTCAACTTCGCCTGGATCAATATTTTCTCCGCCACTGATAATGCGTCGACCCTGGCGGCCCGTGATGTACAGATAACCGTTTTGGCAATAACCTAAATCCCCAGTGGTGAAGATTTTACCGGGAAAGTCTGGATGTTCTGGTATGTAACCCTGACATAAAGCACCAGAGTCAATACAAATCGTACCCACAGCACCAGACATAATCGATTCGCCTTGGTGGTTAATAATGGTTAAGCGAACATGGGGCAAAGGTTTGCCGACCCCTTTTTGGCCGGCCAAAAATTCCCCAGGGGTCAAAGTGGCAATTTGGGCGGCGGTTTCCGTCATGCCATAGGTGGGAGCCAAGTTAATGGCGGTGGTTTTTGCCCTTGCTAAAAGTGCGGGCCAAGCCGGTGCTCCTCCTAAAAAAATGAGCGGAAAGTTTTTAAGCCAATCCCCATGGCGATCGAGCAGATATTCCAACTGGGTAGGCACCAGGGAGGTGACATAGTTGGGGGGCAAAGGAGGGGGAATTTGTTTCACTAAGCCATAATCCAGTGGGCTGAACTTTCCCCCAGTTAAAGCGGACCGCCACCATTGCATAAAGCCCCCCACATGGTGCATGGGCAGTACACAAAAGCTATTGATTTGACCATTATTGGACAGTAAAGGAACTAAAAACTCCTGCAATCCTGCCACTGCTATGGCTAGGGTTTGGGGGGTGTGGAGAGCAAAACGAATTCTGCCTGAAGATCCGCCGGTGGGGAAACCAATGATCAACCCTGACTTTGGCTGTTCTGGCTGACATTCCAGGGTGCTTGTCTTATGGGCCAAGGGCTTGGTATTCCAACTGTCAGATTGAAGCCTTAACCATTGTTGTTGCCATTGGGATGATCCCCAGAGGCGATCGGGTTGCAAAAACTGTACCACCTGCTGCCATTCCCGTCCTTGCCATTGGTGATTAGCAATGAACAACTCCCCCCGGCCAATCCGGAAAAACGCCACCACTGCCGCCCGAAATTTGACCCCATCTGGTTCCACTAGCAAAATTTTGGGATATTCAATCTTTGCCAGACTTTGTTGATATTTATCCACCCATTTTTGCCAATCAGGGGGCAATTGCTCACCCAAAACTGCTAAACCTTTTTCTAAAGCAAGCTCCAGGGCCGAGGCGATGGAATTGGGACAACTTAACCAGGGGGGGACTACAATCTCCATGGGGCGTCAATGGGGAAATTCTTGGCATCCAGACCAACATCCCGTGGGCAGATAAATTCCTCCGTACCGCTCGATTTTCCTGGGATCCATGCGGTAAAGCCAAGCTCCGGCCATCTCCCCTCCCTGGGGGTCAAATACTGTTGCCCAACAACGCTCATAAACATTTTCTTCGGGGTCACGTTCTGCTTGGTAATCTTCCAAACTATCTAGCTGATCTAAAAAAAAATTCGGGGGAAAGGTGAGGCAATAACCCCAAACCCTATCTTGGCCGATCGCCATAGCCGGATAGCCAAAATGTTGTAGATGGTAGATTTGTCCGAGTACATAGCCCCGGGCAGGGGGCTCAATTTGGCTGGGGCAATAGGCTTGGTGATTGCACTCTCCCGGCATGAGAGTACCATAAACAAAAACCTTCACTGTCATTGCATTCATTTTTACCAATTAAGCACCCAGGGAACCACCGAGGCTCAGTCAAAGAATCAGAGCCCGGGACCTATCGCCCCTCCACTTTTAAGTTACTAGATAATTTACTAGCGACGGTGCGGTCAACTGGCCGGTAAGGTAACCGTTTCCAGCCAGAAGGACTCAATGCCCTGCACCATTTTGAACAAATCCTTCAAATTACGGGATTTGGTTAGATAGCAGTTGACGTGCAGTTCGTAACTAGCAATTACGTCATCCTCATTGTGGGAAGTGGTCAGTACCACCACAGGAATCCTTTTCAGGGTCGGATTTTGTTTGATTTCTGCTAACACTTCCCGGCCATCTTTTTTGGGCAAATTTAAATCCAGCAAAATCAGGTTGGGACGGGGACAATTTTCGTATTCCCCCTGTTGTTGCAAAAAGGCCATGGCCGCCAGACCATCCCGGAGAATGATCAGTTCATGGTCAATGGTGCTGGTTTTCAACACTTCTTGCACTAGGCGGCTATCGGCTTTACTGTCTTCCACCAGCAAAATAACCTTGGGGGGATTAGATTCGTCGGACATGTTTTAACAACCCCCTTAGTTACCGATGGGAATGGAGAAATAGAAAGTGGCCCCTTCCCCTGGGTTAGACTCTAACCAAATTTGCCCTTGATGGCCTTCGATGATTTTTTTACAAATGGCTAGGCCCATGCCAGTGCCTTTATATTCATCTCTGGTGTGGAGTCGTTGGAAAATGACAAAAATCCGT
The DNA here is from genome assembly GCF_000478825.2 of Synechocystis sp. PCC 6714. Lineage (NCBI taxonomy): Bacteria > Bacillati > Cyanobacteriota > Cyanophyceae > Synechococcales > Merismopediaceae > Synechocystis > Synechocystis sp. PCC 6714. The sequence continues at coordinate 1,426,930 of NZ_CP007542.1, forward strand.
TCGAAGAATTGGGGGTCAATGCCAATGCCGTTATCCTGCACCGCAAATACCCAGGCATCTTCCCGGCGATCGCCCCAGATTTTAATTTTGGGTGGTTTATCCCCGGCAAATTTGATGGCATTACCAATCAGGTTTTGGAATACTTGCATTAGCTGAATTTGATCCGCCATCACGGCGGGCATGGAACCCACTTCAATTTCTGCCCCGCTTTCTTCAATGCGTTGTTTGAGGTTGGCTAAGGCCTTATCCACCACTTCCTGCACATCGGTGAAGGTGAGTTGGGCATATTGGGTATCCACCTTGGCGTAGGTCAAAATATCATCAATCAACGTCTGCATTAGGGAAACCCCATTTACCGCAAAGTCGATGAAATCCTTGGCATCTTCATCCAGAGCTTCGCTATAACGCATTTCCAGCAGTTGCACGTAGTTGCTCACCTGGTTGAGGGGTTCCTGCAAATCGTGGGAAGCAATGTAGGCAAATTTCTTTAAATCAGCGTTGGAGCGTTCCAAATTGCGGGCTAATTGGGCCAACTCTTCCGCCTGACGCAAAATTAGGTTGACGATCGCCTTTTTCAGGGCTAGGGCACTCTGGATTTCCACCGGTTGCCAGGGCAGGGATTGGAGCCGGACAATTTCTTTCCAGAGGTCAAAGGATTGGCGGGGATGGAGTTCAATCTGGCCGTTTTCCTGGGTAGCTTCGTAGGCATTGTTCGGGTCACCGCCCCAATTAACCGTTTGCAATACTTCGGGCCGGAACCAGAGTAAAAAGTTGTGGCGGGCAATGGGGATGGCCAATAAACCACTGGCCTCCGCCTTAAAGTTCACCGCATCAGGGTAAATTTGCGATAGGGAAGAGGTGGAAAAAACGTCCTGCACATCCCGGCTCTCTAACCATTGCAATAAATATTGCACCGCCTTTTCATTGGGAGTCTGTCCCACTAAAATCAATTTTTCCCCAAAGCAGATGGCCGCTCCCTGGGACCCCGTCAACCCCAATAGGCGATCGGGATTGTTGGTTAAACCTTCGACGAAATCCGCTGCTGTGGTCATTTTGTCCAACAAAACTGCCTCATGCTCCGCCAATTGCACCCGGTAGTCAAAGGTTTCCGTATCTTCCTGGGCGGAAATGTTACTGAATACTACCCGACCAAAAAATTCGCAGGCTTTACGCAGTTCAAAGGGAATTACCTTCGGCGTTTGGTGATGGCAGGCAATCAAACCCCAGAGATGACCATCCTTAATTAAAGAAATGGTTAGAGAAGCCCCCACTCCCATATTTTTCAAATAGGTGAGATGACAATGGTAAGCACTGCGGAGAATGGATTCTGTTAAATCTACCGCTCGGTTAGTGTTGGGGTTAACCGCTGGGGTCAGGGGCACCGGCACACCATAAACATCAGGAATCACACGGATGGGGTTATGGATAAATAAACGGCGGGCGGGTTGGGGAATATCTGATTCGGGATAATGCAGGCCCAGATAGGGTTCCATATCTTCCCGTTTATCTTCGGCAATGACATCACCGTGGTTATTTTCGTCAAAGCGGTATAGCATCACCCGGTCAAAGCCCGTCATCCGCCGCACTTCTTGGACAATGACATCGTAGAAATCCCGCAGGTTAGCCTGTTGCCGCAACCGATTCAAAGCGGCGTTGGCCATGTGGTAAAAGCCCAGAAAGAGCAAATTGTCGGCGGTGTAGGCCGGTTCCAGTTCACACACCAATAGGCCATCGCTGTTACGATGAAAAACCCCATCAAACACCACAAAGTCATCCCCCATCACCCTGGCCCAGAGTTTACTAGGGTTAAGGCCACTGATTTGTCCTGCCGTTAGGCGACTTTGGATCGGTTCAATTTGAAAACTATCAAACACTTCCCCCAGGGTTTTATCCAACAACTCCTCCGGCGATCGCCCTAAAATACTAGTGCAGTTGGCACTGATTTGACTGATGGCAAGATCCGGCTCCTGCAACACCATCACTAGGCCGTGGGGCTGAATTAAATGGGCGGTGTGGATGGCGAGGGTTTCTAATTGGCGCAGGGACTGATCGCTGAGTTGTAAAGTATTAGCCATGGGCTTTTTATCTCTCGATGTTGATATCAATTCACAATCTAGGTCGTAACTTTGGCTTTAATTAACTTGAAACAAGCCTTAATCAGCTAATAGACAAATAATTCCATCCCCCATTGATAACAGCTGAATATGCTCGGTGCCTTCATCCTAACTAAGCTTTCTTATTTCCCAACCGCAATGTTACACAACGAAACCGTTTCGCAATTTTTCTTAACTTTAAATGTGCCAGTAAATTCCCCCGTCTCACCACGGGTTAATAGTAAGTGTTTATGCTCAAAGGCGATCGCCATTTTGACTAAATTTAAGTTTTGATTGTTTAATTGTTTGTAACTGTCAATCCATTGATTGGCTGCTCCTAAACCATCAAAATGCCTGCGGTGAGCTGGATGGGTATCCGTCAAATTAACTGTCCGAAATAAATCCATTTTTGCAGGCGGGCTTTGCCCCCTAGAATTTTCGATGACTAGCGATGATGCCACGGTCGGTTTAGCCAAGGTTCTTGATGCTGCCCAGGAGGCGTTCCTTGCCCTCGACGCCCATACCGGTAATGAACGCAGTCGGGCCGTTTTAGCCATGGCGGAGGCTTTGGAGAGTTCTTTTGACCGCATTTTGGAAGCCAACACCTTGGATTTGGTGGTCAGTCGAGAAATGTCCGTGGCGGATTGTCTCTGTGAATGGCTCAAGCTCACCCCGGAACGGTTGCAAAATACGGTGGTGATGCTCAAGCGCCTAGCTTCTTTACCGGATCCATTACAACGGGTGATGGCTTCCCCCTACCAATTCAACCGAGCCCAGACCTATTGCCAATTGATGCCCTTAGGGGTGGTGGCCCTAGTGTATGAAGCTTTCCCTGAATTGGCGGCGATCGCCGCCGGCTTTTGTCTGAAAACAGGCAATAGCTTAGTTCTCAGGAGTTGCGGTGCTTCTAGCCATTCCACCGCGGCCATTTGTGAAATTTTGCGGGAAGGTTTGCTCGATGGGGGTCTACCAGTGGATAGTGTCAGCCATATTCCCAGCGAAACTCTGCCCAATGTGCAGGATTTGGTAGGGGGAGCCACCCCGATTAATTTGGTCATTCCCTACGGCCGTCCCAGTTTTGTGGAGCAAATTAGCCAACAATGTACCCCCCCGGTGCTGAGGGCCGCCATGGGCAACTGTTACCTCTACTGGTCTAGTAAGGGAGACTTGGAAATGGTGCGTCAAATGATCATCGACAGCCATGTGGGCTATCCGGATCCGGTCAATGCCATTGAAAAAGTTTTGGTTAGCCCCGGTCAAAATCCCGCTCCATTGGTGCGATTGTTGAATAATTTACAGGCCAAGGGTTTTAAGTTAAAAGGCGATGGTGGACTTTGTGAGCAGTTTCCCGACCACCTCAGCCTAGCCAAGGAAAGTGAGTGGAATAAAGCCTATCTGGACCGGACAGTGGCGTTCCGCACCACCCAAAATCTTAAAACGGCGATCACCTGGATTAATAGCCATAGCAGCGGCCATGGGGACTGTATTGCCACGGATTCCTACCAGGAAAGTCGGCAGTTTTCCATGGGCGTGGACAGTGCGTTGGTTTATGTCAATATTCCGCCCCATTTTTGCCGTAATCCCCAGCAGGGGGACTCATTGTTTTTAGGGGTATCCAGCCAAAAGGGTCAACGGCGGGGCCTAATTGGGTTGGAAGCCTTTATGACTCCCAAACAGATTGTCCAGGGGGAAAGTCGCAGTTGAGCCATTGTCCATGTCACATTTAAATTCTTTGGCATTATTGGCCCTAAAAGTGTTGCTTCCTTCTTTGATCATTTCCTGGGGCATTAAATTTTTGGTGCCCGCCTTTGCTCCCCCGGCAGAACTGCCCTGGGTTTTACTGCTGGTATTTGCCCCCGTTTTGGCGATCGCCCTTTGGTTGGGGCTACAGGAATGGCAGGGGAGGAAAATGCCATGACCTTTGCCCAATGGTCTGGTTTTATTAGCCTACTTTTGATAGCAGGGGTGCTGTGGCAAATTCGCCAGTTACTCCTACTGTTATTTGCCTCGGTGGTGTTGGCCAATGGTTTAAATCACCTTTCCCACTGGTTCCAACGGCGGGGGGTAAAAGCACAATTATCCATTCCCCTAGCGGTCATTGTTTTACTGTTGGCCCTGGTGATGGTGGTGGCCCTGATTATTCCCCCCTTTGTTGACCAATTTCAGGAGTTACTGACCCTAGTACCCGCTAGCATTGATGACACCCTGCGTTGGCTGCGAAAAATAGCCAGGGCGATCGATCCAGAATTAACGCCGCTCTTACCTAACTGGCAACAAATCACCGCCCAAATTAGGCCCATTTTGCAGGAATTGGCTGGCAATGGCCTGGGTTTGTTTTATAGCACCCTCGGTTTACCCCTAACTTTGCTGCTCCTAATTGTGCTCAGTCTGATGTTTTTGGCCAATCCCAGGGCCTATCGTCAGGGCTTCATCCGCTGTTTTCCCGCCTTTTACCGGGAGCGCATCGACTCGATTCTCAATCAATCGGAGGTTTTACTAGAGGATTGGCTGCGGCTAATTGTGGTCAGTGGTGTGGTGGTCACCGTCACAACTTGGTTGGGTTTAGTCCTGCTCCAAGTACGACTTCCTTTGGCCTTGGCCCTAGTTGCGGGCATTCTTGTCGTTATCCCCAACATTGGCCTCCTGATTAGCCTAGTACCCGCCATGGCGATCGCCCTATTGGATAATCCCTGGAAGCCCCTGTTGGTGTTGGTGCTGTATGGGCTGATCAACTATTTTGAATTCCATTGGATTACCCTCCAGTGCATGGGCAAACCCAGGCCAATTTTGCGGGGAGTCTTACTCTTAGCCCAGGTTTTCTTTGTCAGCGTGTTTGGACTGTTTGGGTTGTGGTTGGCGGTGCCCCTTACGTTAGTGGGGCAAGTATTAGTCAAAGAAATTCTGATCACAGACATTCTTGACCGTTGCCAAAGGTCACAAGGGCCAGAAGAAACTAAGAAAGGAAAACCATCCCAAATCAACATAGTGATGGCTAGGGATTCCCAAGGCTGAAAAAAATCTCCCCAGAATTAAATTAGGGAGGAGAAAATTAGGATTCCTGCACAATAGCGTAAAACTCAGGTGTGGTGGGCCCCATTAACCCGCAATACTTCTCCGGTGACATAGCTACTGGCCACGGGGGAAAGCAAAAAGGCTACCGCCCAGGCAATTTCTTCTGGTTTACCAAAGCGACGGAAGGGGATTTCCTTGGTGATTTTTTCCCGGATGTCTTCCCGAATAGCTAAGGTCATTTCTGTGTCAATGAAACCCGGAGCCACCGCATTAGCCCGCACCCCATACCGAGCCCCTTCCCGGGCCAAGGATTTCATCATGCCAATCACCCCAGCTTTGGTGGCGGAATAGTTAGTCTGGCCTACGTTGCCCCGCTCCCCGGAAATGGAACTAATGGCGACAATGGAACCGGATTGGCGTTCGTACATGCCCTCAATGAAAGGTTTAATGCTATAGGCCACCCCTTTGAGGTTGACATTGAGTACCGCATCCCAATCGGCGGGGGTTAATTTTGGGAAAAAGTTGTCTTTTGTGATGCCCGCATTGGCCACTATGCCGTAGACAGGCCCCAGCTTTTCCGTGATTTCCGCCGCCGCCGCCGTCATGGATTCCAAATCTGTGACGTTGGCCACTACCCCCAAGGCTTCGGCATTACCCCCGTCCGTAGCTAAATCGGTAAAAGCTACTTTTGCTCCCATTTCCTGGAGCAATTTAACGATCGCCGCGCCGATGCCCCGATTGCCCCCGGTGACGACAATGACTTTATCTTCTAAACCAAGGCTTAACATGGTGACTCCTGGGTGAATTAGGTTGAATTTTGGGAAATTTATGAACTGGATGGACTAGGGATTGAGGGCTTGAAACTGTTTAAACCCTTTCAATGGCAACAGCCGTTCCTCCCCCAGTGCCATGGCAAAGGGCTGCTAATCCAAAGGTTTTATCCCGTTGTTGCAAAGCATAGAGCAGGGTAACGATAATCCTGGCTCCCGATGCCCCGATGGGATGCCCCAAGGCGATCGCCCCACCGTTGACATTTAGTTTGTCCCGCTCCACCCCCAACTGCCGTTCAAATAACAGGTTGCTGACGGAAAAGGCTTCGTTATTTTCAAACAAATCAAAATCAGCAATGGTTTTATCCAGTTTGGTCAATAGTTTTTGACTAGCGGCAATGGGCAATTCTGGAAAACGGCTGGGAGTACCCGCCGCCCAACTGCCACCCAAAATTTTCGCCAGGGGTTTGAGCTGATATTTCTCCACCGCTTCTGCACTGGCCAATACTAATGCCGCCGCCCCATCGGTAATTTGGCTACAGTTGCCCGCCGTTAGTACCCCTTCCTTGGCAAAGGCTGGCCGTAACTTGGCTAAACTTTCTACGGTGGTGTCAGTGCGAATGCCTTCATCGGTGTCCAACACCTGGGTTCCCTTGCGACTGGTGATTTCAATGGGGGTAATTTCCGTCGCAAAATGTCCCGACTCCGTTGCCTGGGCCGCTCTCTGTTGGGACAAACAGGCCACTTCATCCAATTCTGCCCGGCTGAAACCATGCTCTGCGGCCAACTTTTCGGTTTGATCCCCCATGCCTTCCCCGTTGGTGCTATCCGTCAAACCGTCATGGAGCAGAAGATCCGTTAAACTCTCCGGATTGCCCAGCAAAAACTTATAGCCCCAGCGGGCCCGGTGGGAAAGGTAAAAACCCGTTTGGGACATGGATTCCGTCCCCCCAGCCAAAATTAAATCCCCTTCCCCCGCCCGGATGGTCAACATGGCATTGATCACACTCATCATGGCCGAGGAACAGACCATATCAATGGCGTAACCGTCCACTGTATTGGGAATGCCCGCTTTCAGGGCCGCCTGCCGGGGAATAAGTTGCCCATGGCCAGCCCTCAGAACGTTGCCCATAATGTAAAGGTCCAGATGCTCTCCCCCCACTCCAGCTTGGGCAAGGACACTTTCCATCACGTGACCCCCCAGATCCGCCGCCGAAAAATTGGTTAGAGATCCACCAAAACGTCCCAGGGGAGTTCGTTTAGCAGCCACAATAAAAACATCACGCATAATTGCTTTCCAATGGCATGGGTTAGGAAGGACGGGGATTAATCCCGCCTCCAGCTTAATTATGGGGATGAATTCAGAAAGCAGCGCACCTTAAATTCAAGCTTTGAAAACAAAGTGCCCCACGGCGATCGCCCGGAACGAATTGAATGGTCAACACTTTTACCATTATCAATGGCCTAATTTGCGATCAATGTCGACGGCAAACCATCCGGCCTGCAACCATGGAGGAATATTGCAAGTTTTCAAGACCTTGAGGGATATCGTTGTTGTAGTTTGAGAAGACCAAAACCAATAACTGGAATTAGAATATCTGTGTAAAGCACTGTGCCTGCGTTACCAGGGGCCAGATTACTTGCGTGAAAAATTTGCCAAATATGACCCACCGCCGCTCCCCAGAGAAAACAAGCCGGCCCCACCACCGCCGCTAACCTGAGGTCAAAACTTCCCCGGAAGGCCAATATTCCTACCATCGCAAATCCTAAACTCGCAAAACCCACTTCTGCCTGGAAGGGACTATCGGCCCAACCAATAAATTCGGCGATCATCTCTCCAAAAAAGACATGGATAACAAAATTGTAAAAATAGCTAATGGCCACCGAGTAGAGTAAAAAATAGGCCAACAGTGCTTCAATTATGCTCCCTAGATGATGATTTTTTGGCGATCGCCAAAGAAATAACCCACTGTGCATCAGACCGGCCATTAATAGGAAAACAGTAAAGTTTTGTAGCACCAATCCTATGGATTTTTCCATGGTAAATACTGCTTTTTTGACAGTTTTTTACCAATAAAATACCCCATGCCTAGGGCCGGGGTGAAAATTGCCACAAGCTTAATGGAAGACAATTTTTGTCTTGCTTACGCCCAAGAACTTAGCCCAAGGCTTTTTCGATCGCTGCTTTGAGGCCTTCGTCATCGGGCTTGGTTTGGGGATCAAAGCGAGCCACCACTTGCCCATCGCGACCGATTAAAAATTTGCCAAAGTTCCAGCTAATGTCTTCCCCATCGCCAACGAGGAATTGGTAGAGGGGACTGCGGTTGGGCCCGTTAACATCCTGCTTTTCTAGCAGGGTAAAATCGACGTCGTACTTGGTTCTGGTGAATTCTTTAATTTCCTCTGGAGATCCGGGCTCCTGGGCACCGAACTGATTGCAAGGAACACCGATAATAACTAAACCCTTATCGCCATAGGCCTGATCCAGGGCTACCAAGCCGCTGTATTGGGGGGTTAAACCACATTTGCTGGCAACATTAACAAAAAGGACAACTTTATTGGCAATTACCTCCGGAGCCAGGGGAGTTCCGTCCAGGGTGGTCAAGTTAGTGGGTAAGGACATAAATGTTAAGAAATATTACAGCGACTTCTATTATCGACCATTAAGGCCCTTCCGTGGCAGGGGTAGTACTTTCCCCCAGGGTAGTGTTATCTAACAAATATCCCAGGGTAGCAAAGGGCAGTCCGTAAATCGCGATGGGATTAGTGTAGCCCTTTAATTCGATGGTGTGCTGCTGAATTTTTTCGGGCCAGAGAGGCAATGTCTGCAAATAACTAAAGGTTTTTTCGCTCATGGCCAGGTCAAAATCTGCTTGTTTGGTGGCAGATTCTAGCCGAAAAGCGGCATTCACCGTATCACCGATCGCCGTGTAGTCAGGATGATCACCACTGCCGGTATTGCCCACCATGGCATAACCAGTGTTTAGGCCGGTACCAATGCGGAGGGGAAAGGGTAAATCATATTTTTGATTTAGTTTCGCAGTCATGGCCTGTAGCCGGTGGACAGCATGGAGAATTTGGATTATTTCCGCCGGAGTAGCTTCGTTGTAGCCGTGGAACCAGAGGGCCATCACTGCGTCACCAATGTACTTATCCACCCAACTGCCAGCTTCCCGTAGGATGTGCCCCGCCTGGCGGAACCAATTGCCAATCAGCATGGACAACAACTCCTCTTCCACCTGTTGGGCCATGCCGGTAAAGTTACGCATATCCGCCACCAGTACCGAAATTAACCGCCGTTCGTGGAGTACGCTAGTTTGGGTATCCCATTCCGCTGGGTTACGCAGTAGGCCCGAAGGAGTGCCATTTTGGTCCGAGTAAAACCTCGCCTCTGTTTTACCAAAGGTAATCTGGTCTTGATCGTGAATGGCGATCGGCACACTCACCCGGCGACCGTTGACGAAGGTGCCATTGCGACTACCCAGGTCAATTAGGAGAAAGCTTTCCTCTTCCGTAGCTTGCAAAATGGCATGGTTACGGGAAATGCAACTGTCTCGGATGACTAAATCATTCTCCTGACTGCGGCCCACAGTCCAATAGTTCCGCCCCTGGAGAGGAAAAACTATGTCCCCATGGGAGAAGTGTACTATTAGGTGAACGGGGGAGGCGGACTTATCCACAGAGTAACAGTCAGGGTGACAATCAATGTTGACTAGGCCATCATAGCCCCAAGCCAGAAAAGGGCATCTACAACAATGGTACTCAATACTGCCCCGGCAAAGGCCTGCCAAGGAGGAGATTTTCTCTGCAACCCCCAGCTCCCCAATGCCAGCAATAGGGCCAACAGTAGTCCGCCCCAAGCAATGCCCCAGGGGGTATGGATTTTAACCAGGGCCGCCTGGAAGACAAACCGGGCAAATTCTGGATCCACCACCATCACCTGCCGCCAATGATCCATCAGGTTCGTTAGGTAAAAATAGGCATCCGTCACCGCTGTGCCACAGAGGGAACCCAAGTAGAATAGATGGCCGATTTTGCCCCAGCCCCGTTTCAGTCCCCACAGAGCAAAGGGTAAACCGATCGCCTCGATGGGTAAATGCCAGAGGGGTTCCCAACGAAACCAACCCCAATAAATGGCCCCCGCCAACCAACTCCAGCTAAAGCCCAACAGCAAATCTCCCCAAATTGCTTGGCTAGGTCGTTTCATTAACCAAACGGCGATCGCCACCCAGGGGAGGGTTAAAGCGAGGGAAATCCAGGGAAACTGTCGTACCAGGGGAGCTTGGATAAACACTGGCACCGAAACAAGGAAGCCGGCCGCCAATTGCATGCCAGTGGTTTCGGAGTTAATAGTTAAGCTAGAACGCCAACGGTGTAGACGGCGAAAAAAATCTGGCCCCGGCTGGGCTAAGGCGGTGGTTAAAAGGGGAATCACTACAGGGGCTGAGTAAAGTTGACTAAAGGGGATTTTTAAAAAAGGGTACTCACTCTGTCGTGAACAAACAAAGGAGCAAAGGAGAAATCTTAAGTTTTGTTACTTTAAATTAATCCTGCTCATTATATCCAAAAACTTCTAGGCTTTCTAGGGAAAACTCCCTATGCTTTAACCCCCCTTCCCCCCAGGAATCGGAAATATTGCTAACGGTTATCCCCCAAGCCGCTAGAATGGGCTACGGAGATCGGCCCAGGATAGCAACTACATCTAGTCAATTTAGCCTGGCTCCAGGGATTTTTTCTCGCCCTTTTGTCCCCGCCGGCCCCAGCGCTATTAATTTTTCGATCATTCACCATGGCTAAAGTTTTAGTTTCTGACTCCATTGACCAAGTCGGCATTGATATCCTCAAACAAGTCGCCCAAGTTGACGTCAAAACTGGGCTATCGGAAGCAGAAATTATAGACATTGTTCCTGAGTACGATGCCATCATGTTGCGCTCTGCCACCAAGGTGACGGAGAAGATTATCCGGGCGGGTAGCCAGCTAAAAATTATCGGCCGGGCTGGGGTTGGTGTGGACAACATTGACGTACCGGCGGCCACCCGTCAGGGCATTGTGGTGGTCAATTCCCCCGAAGGTAACACCATTGCCGCGGCGGAACATGCTTTGGCTATGATGATGGCTTTGGCCCGCCATATCCCCGATGCCAACAAATCCGTCAAGGAAAGCAAGTGGGAACGGAAACAATTCATTGGTACAGAGGTTTATAAGAAGACTTTAGGAGTGGTGGGGCTAGGGAAAATTGGTTCCCACGTGGCCGGTGTGGCCAAGGCCATGGGGATGAAATTGTTAGCTTACGATCCGTTTATTTCCCAGGAACGGGCTGATCAAATTGGTTGCACCCTGGTGGATTTAGATTTGCTCTTCAGTGAAGCGGACTTTATCACTCTACACATTCCCAAAACGCCGGAAACCGCCAACTTGATCAACGGTAAAACCTTGGCCAAAATGAAGCCCACCGCCCGCATTGTTAACTGTTCCCGGGGCGGCATTATTGATGAAGATGCCCTGGTCACCGCCATTGAAACGGCCCAGATTGCTGGAGCAGCCCTGGATGTGTTTGCCCAGGAACCCCTGGGGGAATCCCGACTACGGGAATTTAGCAATGTGATTTTGACCCCCCATTTGGGTGCTTCCACCGAAGAAGCCCAGGTGAATGTGGCGGTGGATGTGGCGGAACAAATTCGGGATGTGTTACTGGGATTACCGGCCCGCTCGGCGGTGAATATTCCTGGCCTTACCCCCGATGTGATGGAAAAATTGCGTCCCTATCTCAAGCTGGCGGAAACCCTTGGTACTTTAGTGGGTCAATTGGCCGGAGGTCGCATCGATCGCCTGACTGTTTGTTTACAGGGAGATTTAGCGGAATATACCAATAGTCAACCCCTGGTGGTGGCGGCCATTAAAGGTCTGCTCTCCCAAGCTCTACGGGAACGGGTTAACTACGTCAATGCGGCGATCGAGGCCAAGGAAAGGGGCATCCGGGTGATTGAAACTAAAGATGCTTCGGTGCGGGACTATTCGGGCTCTTTACACCTCAAAGCCACTGGCACCATGGGAGAACATTCCGCCACCGGTGCTCTGCTCAGTAATGGAGAAATCCGCATCACCGACGTGGATGAGTTTCCCATTAATGTTCCCCCCAATAACTATATGTTGTTCACGTTGCACCGGGATATGCCGGGCATCATTGGTAAAATTGGCTCCCTGCTGGGTAGCTTTAACGTCAACATTGCCAGCATGCAGGTGGGGCGCAAAATTGTCCGGGGCGATGCGATCATGGCCCTGAGCTTGGACGATCCCCTACCCGATGGCCTGCTGTCGGAAATTACCAAAGTGGCTGGCATTCGGGATGCTTACACCGTTAAGCTCTAGGGAAGCTCTGCACAAGGCGATCGCCGATGGTTCAGCTGGGGGAGGTCAGTCGAGCCCCTACCATGGGTGCATATCAGCGAGGAATGAATAGCCATGGCTAATAGTTGGTGGGAAATTAGAATCCTCTGTCATCCTTCCTTGGAAGAGTCTACCTTTTGGCGGCTAGAGGAGTTCGGCTGTGTGGGTACTTCCACCGAAAAAAAGGCCCATTCTCTGCTTGTTCGGGGCTATTTGCCCCAGGAAAAGGCCGAAATTCTCGACTTGGCCGCCCTAGCCCTCTGGTGTGAGCAGGACGCCTTGCTGCTACAGGTGCCCAAGCCCCGCTTCCATTGGCAATTAATTGACGAAGAAGATTGGTCCATTAGCTGGAAAGAGCATTGGCAGCCCACCCCCGTTGGCGATCGATTTACTATCTACCCAGCCTGGATTGATCCTCCAGAAAATTCAGAACGGCTCATTCTCCGCTTAGATCCCGGTGTGGCCTTCGGCACCGGCACCCATGCCACCACCCAGCTTTGTTTAGAATCCCTAGAAATGCGGGTGGAACCCGGAAGTAACCAGATTTTGGCAGACTTGGGCTGTGGTTCCGGTATTTTGGGCATTGGGGCTGTGTTACTAGGGGCAGCTAAAGTATACGGGGTGGATAATGACCCCCTGACGGTGGAATCGGCCCGCAATAATCGCCATTTAAACCAAATTCACCCCGATAATTTGGTCATCAATGAAGGCAGTGTACCGGAATTGGAACAGTTAATTGCTGAGCCATTGGACGGCATTATTTGCAATATTTTGGCGGAGATAATTGTCGATTTATTGCCCCAATTCACCCCCCTAGTCAAACCCCATGGTTGGGCTATTCTGAGCGGTATCATGGTGGAACAAAGTCAGGCGATCGCCGATGCGTTGGAGCAGACCGGCTGGACAGTGGCGGCCATATGGAAACGGCAGGAATGGTGCTGCTTTCAAGCGAGAAGGGAAGAAAGTGATTGAGATATAGTTGATCGAATTGAAAGTAAGACACTGACCGGAGCTAAAATCGTCTTTCGCAAAAAATTTAGTCGTCTCAATTTTAATTTGGTTGACTATACTAGGATATTCGATCTTAGTTGAGGCCCTGAACCAGAAATCCAAAATAGTGATGTTTGGAGAATCTTTTGCCTTCCGGTAGCAGAGTATGGCAGGCAAAAAGGTTCCAACTAAGGCCAATCTTGTGGGCCCTTGCCCTGAAGGGAAAACCTCAGCTAATTTGGGCGACGATTTTTTCCGCTATCTGGCGATCGCCATCTTTGGGCAATTTTTCAGCCAATCTTGGTTTTTGGGGAGATTGCAACAGAAAATCCCAATGGCCAGCGAAGAACTGTTGATGGGGGACAATCTGATGGTGACCATAATTCCTTAAACCATCTAGTAAGACCTGGGCTTCGGCAAAACCTTCCCTGGTGAGGGAGATCACTGGCACCTCCCATTTCAATGCTTCGGCAAAGGTGCTAAAACCAGGTTTGGAAAATACACGGCCGCAGAGGGGCATGAAATCCACCGGTCGATAGGTTTTTTCTTGAATCACAGTCAGGTTATCTAACTTGGGAGCTTGGGCATCAAATGTAATGAATTGATGGTCGGGAAATTGGCTTAGCCCTTGGTAGGGAATGGCCTCTAAACCTAACCCACCAAAAGTTAGCAAAATTGTTTTTTCCTTGCCAGTTTGAATAGCAAATTTTTCCCTTAATGTCTGCTCACTGTAGCGGGGATTTCCCCCCAGTAATCCCATCACTGACTTGCAGGGAAAAACTTCCATCGGTTCCGATAAAGGCAGATGAAACAGTAAATCACATTGGCGATAATCCCGCTCAATTTTTTCCACAACTTCCGCAAATTTATCGCCCCATTGCCGATAGATAAAATTCCAACCAAAATTACTGCTCATCCAACAAGGGATATCTGCTTGGTGGGAGATCGCCACTGCCAGGGCTGGAATATCCGCTAGCACCAAATCCACCCGATTGTTACGCAAATAGTTGGCCTCCGTTGCCACTAGGGAATTTTCCCGCTTGTAGATGTCGGTTAATTTGGCCAGGGTAGCGTCTTCGTCCATTCGTAAACTGTCCGCCTGCACCACACCAATGTCAAAAGCCACAGGGCGGTGGATGAAAGGCTTGTCCAGATAACCTTCCAGCAACCACCGGGGACTACGGGTGGCCATAATCACCAATACATGGGGGCACAGTTTCTGCACCCAGCGGACAATGCAGGCAGTGCGTACTGCGTGGCCAAAGCCATGGCCGGTAATGGCACAGTAGAGGGTGGGACGTTTCATCAAATTGCTAAAAAGTGGCGAATTATGAAGATTTCTGTTTACCGGTAGGGCGATCGGGATTTTTCCCGCACAATAACAGTAATAGCTGGGTGAGTTTAGAGGTAAAGTCCATGCAGAGCAAAAAGTATTACGCTACCCCATCGACCTTTACCAATCCGGCCGAAGCTTCCACCTATGATCGCATTTTGAAGGGGGCGTTAAAATTATTTGGCACCAAGGGTTACGAGGGTACCACCACCAAGGATTTGGCCCAAGCGGCCAATGTGGCTGAAGGAACGCTATTTCGTTATTTCACCAATAAGAAAGCCATTCTAGTGGAAGTGGCCACCGCTGGCTGGGTGGAAATTCTCACCGATTTGCTAACAGAATTGAGTGAAATGGGCAGTTATAAGGCGATCGCCCAGGTAATGAAGCGGCGGATGTTCCATTTACGGGAAAACAAATATCTATTGCAAGTGTGCTTTGTGGAAGCCCAATATCATCCAGAATTACGGGAAAAAATCCAGTCGGAAATTATTGACAAAATGACAGATGTGGCGGAGGCATTTTTTCAAACCGCCATGGACCGAGGCATTTACCGGCGGATGAATCCCAAAATTGTGGCCCAGGTTTTTTTGGGTATGTTTGCGGTGGCGGGTTTTTCCGAACAAACAGTGATTGACCCCCATGCCTCTCCCCAAGCTTTACAAGAAATGGCGGAAGGTTTAGCAGATATTTTTCTCCATGGAGTGTTGGCTAAAGGAGAAAAAATGTGATTCATCAACCCTTGGTAAACTTTAACCAAGGCTGGGAATGGTTTTAAAAACACCGTCAATCTTGGCAAACCAAGACAGTGACACAAAGCTTGATTAATAGAACCCTAAACGCAAAAACTAGAATTTCACCAATGACAAAAGTTTTAACGTTTGCCTTGGAAAATTTGTTGTATCTGCTCCCACACTTCGGCAGGAGTGATTTTAAAGCCTACGTAAAGGACCAACAAAATAATAGCGATAATAGCCCCGTTTTTGAGTGTTGCCGCTGTTACTTTGAAAAACCAGCTTAGGACTAAACCAATAATCAAAATAGTAGCTAGGAAAAGGACAATTTCCATTAATTTATTCTCCTAATTTCCCCCTCACTGGGCTGGTACAGTAAAGAAGGCAATGGCAATGCCCAATGCTAAACCGGCCAAAACTTGCACAGGGGTGTGGCCCAGCAATTCCTTGAGTCGTTCCTCGGTTAGGCTTTGATCTTCCTGGAACAGTTCGTCAATTAATTGGTTAAGGATGCGGGCTTGCTTACCGGCGGCTTGTCTTACCCCCGCCGCATCGTACATGACGATGACTGCAAACAAACAGGCAATGGCAAATTCATTACTTCCCCAGCCTTTTTGTAATCCCACCCCGGTGGCCAGGGCTCCCACCAAGGCAGAATGGGCACTAGGCATTCCTCCGGTGGAAACAAGGGAACGGAGATTGATTTTACCGTTGCGGAAAATTTCCACGATCGCCTTGATGCCCTGGGCCAGGAAGCAGGCGGCCAGGGAAATCAGAAGTACTTGGTTGTGGAACACTGCGCCAAAATCTTGCATAGGTAATGCGGGCTGGAAGAAGGCCGGGCTTCGCTAGACTACCATGATCAACCATACCTTAAACGTAGGCGATCGCCGTTGCTGACCGGGGCCACTGGGACAAAATGGCTTCAGCTAATGGGCGTTGTCGCTTCCGTACTGGGCACAGGCAGGGAAAAGTAAAAGGTACTGCCTTCCCCTAAATGGCTATGGACGCCGATGGTGCCGCCGTGGTGTTCAACGATCTTTTTACAAATAGGTAATCCCAACCCCGTACCCTGGGGTTTATCGGTGAGTACATCTCCTCCCCCCTGTTGGAATGGCTCAAAAATTTTCCCTTGATCCGCTGGATGGATGCCGGGGCCATTGTCAATAATTTCCGCCCTCAGATAATCCTGCTCCCGATAACCCTGGGCAATGATCAGACCATTGGCGGTGAATTTAACTGCGTTGGAAAGTAAATTCAGCACCACTTGCAAAATCCGATTTTCATCACCGATAAAGTCGGGCAAATTCGGTTCCAATACCACCTGCAACGTAATATTTTTCTCCTGGGCCTGGGGTGTGATGGTGGCGATCGCCCGTTCAATAATGGCCCCCAATTGACAGGACCGTTGTTCCCAGGACTCTTGTCCTGCTTCCATTTTGGCAATGTCTAACACATCGTTAATTAGAGCAGTGAGGCGGTGGGCTTCCGACTCAATAATGGCCAAATTCCGCATCACCCGGTCCATGGCTTTGCCAAGTTTGGGTTGAGACAGATCCAACTCCGGCATGATCACCCGCCCTAATTTATCTTGGATTACCGTAGCAAAACCCAAAATCGAAGTCAGGGGGGTGCGTAACTCGTGGGACACCGTGGCCAAAAAGTCCGTTTTCATCCGCTCCACTTCCCGTTCGTGGGTGACATCCCGGATCATAATCACTGTCCCTAAACACTGGGGATATTTATGGCCATTTTCAGTGGCGGTGATGCTGGTCACCAAAGCTTGGCCCTGGCGACCTTGGCTCAGTTCCACATCGGCAGTAATCACCTTTTGCTCCTGTCTTTCCGGTTTATTGAGCAACTGATGTAAAGTGGCGGGAAAATAGGATTCTACTCCAGCCCCCAGCAGGTCTAGACCCTCCAGATCAAACATGGCCAGCAGAGCTGGATTGTAGCGGGTAATGCGACCGAACAGGTCAATTACTAACAGGCCATCGGCCAGGTTATCAACGATCGCCGTCAGGTTAGCCAGGGTGTTTTCCATGGTTTTGGACTGTTCCTGGAAGCGGGCCAACAACTGAGTTTGGTACACTGCGACTCCTAATTGGTTGGCAATTTGGTTGAGTAGATGGGTTTCCCTGGGTTGCCAATGGCGGGGGGCTCCATTTTGATAGGCTCCCAACAGCCCCCAGAGTTGTTCCCCCACAAATACCGGCGCTGTCAAAAAAGCCCGAATTTCAAACAGGCGTAGATTGGCCAAATGACAATCACTAAAACCCGCCGTTTCTACATCTTCCACCCCTAAGGTTTCGTGGTGACGGTAACGCCCCCCCTGGGTTTCCTGGAGATAGGTATCTTGCCATAGGGAAAACTGATTTTGCCGATCCATCAGTGGTTCCCACATTTGAGCCACGGACTCATGGATAAATTCTCCACTCCAATCTGGGTTAAAGCGATACACCAACACCCGGTCACAACTGAGTAAATGGCGTACCTCTTCACTGGTGGCTCGGAAAATGGTTTCTAGCTCCAATGTTTGACGAATGCCTTCAATGACTCTGGTAAGGGCCCGTTCTTCCTCCGCAATGCGGGCCAAGTGATCCTTTTGGGCTTGCACTTCCCCCAATGCACTCTGGAGCGCAGCCGATCGCCGTTGGGATTCCGCCAATAATTCCGCCTGTTGTAAGGCCACCCCCAAGTTGAGGGCAATTTTCAGGGCAAATTCAATTTCTGAACTTTCCCAGACCCTAGATTGGCCATACTGATGCACCGATAATACCCCCCAAAGGCGATCGCCGGAAAAAAGGGGCACCACTAAATTCGCTTTGGGTAATCCCAGCAGTGGGCCAGCAAAATCCCCCCCCTTATCGTCCGTGTCATCCATGGCCAAAATTAAACCTTTGGCAAAATGGGCAATCCATTCTGGCAACAAAGGCACCGGTTCCTGGGGCGGCGCAGGACAGAACTTTTCATCCATCTGGGCTGCTGCTTGAACTTCTCCCCAGGGCAAATTTTTATCTTCCTTAACTTTGATAATCACCACCCGGTCCACCGCCAACAATTTGACTACCTCCGTCACGGTGGTTTGAAACAGGGAGCGGAGATCAAGGGTGAGGCGAATCTTATCGATGACATCGGAAATGGCCCGTTCCCGTTGGGCGGACTTGAGATAGGCTTCCTTTTGGGCTTGACCTTGGGTCACCACTGTTTGCAACGAGGCTTTGTGATTCTGGCAATGGAGCCAGAGTTCTGTTTTTGCCAGCCCCAAACAGAGCAAATGGGCCATGCGTTGGGCAAATTGTTGGTCCCCCATGGGCCAGGGACGGGCTTGGTGGAGATCTTGCAAGCTCAGAATACCCCAATGGCGCTGGTCAACCACTAAAGGCAAATGCAGTAGGCTCTTAATGCCCAAAGTCTGGCAAAATTCCCCCTGCACCGGCCCTAGGGCAACGAACTCCTCTGGCGGTTGCCGCAATGTCCACAACCCATAGCGGGGAAGCTGTTCGAGCAACTGGAGCCAATGGCGATCGCCCCATGGCCGGGGCAAGGTTAGGGGGGCAATGCCTGGGGCTTTGGCCTGGGCTAAAAGACGGGGTTCCTGGCTAGGGGGCACCGCATTTTGCAATAACAAGACCCGGTCTAAACCCAAGCCCCGTTGTAATCCCTCCACCACCACTCCATACACGTTATGTAAATCCCGGCACTGGAGAATCATTTCCAACAATTGGTCGGCGATCGCCTGTTGTTGCTCAGGGGACAAAGGGAAAGACATTGTTACAAACCTTAAAGAATTGTCACAATAGTTAACTTGACCGTCTAACTACTAGCACACATTTTCTGACCGGGGATGTGTACGGCAAATTTTATTGAGGAGCCTTTGATTTCCTAATCCTAGACTAGGGCTGCCATGGAAACCTTGCCGGCAATTTGTTTGGCGATCGCCGTTAGGGCTTTGGCTGACTCTGATTGGGGATGGGAAACAACGATGGGAACACCTTTATCCCCTCCTTCCCGCAACAAAATTTCCAAAGGCACACAGCCCAACAGAGGTACATTCAGTTCTTTGGAAGCTTTTTCACCGCCGCCGGAACCGAATAAATCATATTGGCGATCGGGCAGATCCGGGGGAATAAAGTAGCTCATATTTTCCACGATGCCTAATACGTTTACCCCCATCTGTTGGAACATTTTCAAACCCCGCCGGGCGTCCAACAAAGAGACGGTTTGGGGAGTAGTGACAATGACTGCGCCGGCCATGGGGACGGATTGGGTTAGGGTGAGCTGGGCGTCGCCGGTACCGGGGGGCATATCAACGATTAGATAATCCAAGACTCCCCAATTAACTTGGTAGAGGAACTGACGGATAATGCCGTTGAGCATGGGACCCCGCCAAATTACCGGTTGGTCTGGATCAATTAAAAAGCCCATGGAAACCATTTTGATGCCATGGTTAAATACCGGCTCCAGCACTTCCCCCTGGGGACTATTTTGCACCTGTACCGCCGCATCGCTCAGACCCAACATGGTGGGGGCATTGGGGCCGTAAATGTCTGCATCCAACAGTCCCACCGTCGCGCCGGTTTGGGCCAGGGCCACCGCCACATTCACCGCCACAGTGCTTTTACCGACTCCCCCTTTGCCGCTGGAAATGGCAATGATATTTTTCACCTGCTCCACCGATTGGCGATCGGGTAAGGATTTTTGTTGGGGGGTTTCCGCTGTCACCCTTACTTCCACCTTTTCCACCCCCGGCAAAGTTTTCACCGCCTTTTCGCAATCTTCCACAATGAATTCCCGCAAAGGACAGGCCGGCGTGGTTAATACCAGGGTAAAATTGACCGTCCCCCCGGCGATCACCACATCCCGGATCATATTCAGTTCCACCAAGCTTTTTTGTAGTTCGGGGTCTTGAACGGGACGGAGCACGGTTAAAACGGCATCGGTGGTTAACATAGTGGCAAATGATGACAAAAATTGGGAGAATTCTCTTGGGGATTACAGTCTATCCCTTGATCTTAAAGGTTTTTGGGCAGGTTCCAGCGGTTTGGCCCCCAGGAATAGTTAAGCTTTACCATTGGGCAGGGCCTCAGCAAAGAGAAGAAAATGCCCCCCAAACCTAAGCATTGTGTCAGAGTGGAAAGAGACATAGAGCAAACCCTATCCGTTTCCCTCCATGACCCCCAGCCTACTGCCTCCTCGCCTCAATCGTCCCCACGTTGAAGTGTTACCCAATGGTTTGACCATTATTGCGGAGCAGATGCCGGTGGAGGCTGTGTCTTTCCAGATTTGGCTACGGGTGGGTTCCCGTTGGGAAGGGGATGACATTAACGGTACTGCTCACTTTTTAGAACATATGGTTTTTAAGGGGACTCCCCGCTTGGCCATGGGGGAATTTGAGCGGACCATCGAGTCCCGGGGGGCGGGCACTAATGCAGCCACCAGCCAGGATTACACCCAGTTTTACTTCACCTCAGCACCCCAAGATTTTGGACATTTGGCCCCTTTACAGTTGGATGTGGTGCTCAATCCCACCATTGCGGATGAACCCTTTGAGCGGGAACGGTTGGTGGTGCTGGAGGAAATTCGGCGATCGCAGGATGATCCCCAACGGCGTATTTTTCAAAAAGTGGTGCAGTTGGCTTTTCCTGACACGCCCTATGCCCGCCCTGTGTTGGGGCAACGGGAAGTTATCAAAAACCTTCAAGCTCAACAAATGCGGGATTTCCACGCCCATTGGTATCAACCCCCGGCGATGACGGTGACGGTGGTGGGCAATCAACCCGTTAGTAATTTAGTGGAAACCGTAGCCCGCAGTTTTGCCGATTGTTACCGAGTCAAATCCCCTTCCCAGGGCCTAACGCCGCCCCCCATCAATCTTCCTCCAGCTTTTACTACGGTGGAAACTACCACTGTGGTGGATAAGGGTTTACAACAGGCCCGTCTGATTTTGCTCTGGCGATCGCCGGGGTTAGACCAGTTTGAGCAAACTTTACCCTTGGGGGTATTGGCGGCAATTTTGGGGCGGGGTCGTATATCCCGCTTATTTCGGGAGTTGCGGGAGGAAAAGGGTTTAGTAACGGCGATCGGGGCCAGTAATTCCAGCCAGGCCACCCAGGGAATGTTCTATGTTTCGGCCCAGTTACCGACGGAAAATATTCCCGCCGTAGAGCGATGCATCCTGGATCAGATTGAACGACTCCATAATGAACCCATTCCAGAAAAAGATTTGCAACGGGTCCGCACCCAGGTGGCCAACCGCTTTATTTTTGGTAACGAACGCCCCGGCGATCGGGCCAATTTATATGGCTATTACTATGCCCAAATTGGTGATTTAGAGCCGGCATTGGCCTATCCCGCCCAAATTCAAGCCTTAACGGCTGCAGATCTACAAAAATCAGCCCAAACTTATCTTTCCCCCACTGCCTACGGCAAGGTTATTGCTTTGCCAGAATAGGATTGATCAACGTTAACAACCATGGCTCACCGAGGTAACAAAGCCCATCTGCCCAGCAAAATTTGTCCCGTTTGCCAGCGTCCCTTCACCTGGCGGAAAAAATGGGCCAATTGTTGGGACGAGGTTAAATATTGCTCCGAACGTTGTCGTCGTTCCCGTACAGGTAGCCCGTAAATAGCCAATCGGGGCCGATCGCCTGGCAATGGAGATTAGTTAAATTCAACGCCTGGGTCATTTGCTGGAAACCTAGTTCCCCCACCGGGGTTGGGGCTGTAACCCCACCGATAATTTTCGGGGCTAGAAAAGCATGGATTTTTTGCACCGTTCCCATGGCGATCGCCTCAGCAGCGAGAATACCGCCACATTCCCACAACACCTGCAAACAATTCCGCTCATATAACTCTTCCATCACCGCCAAGGGAGTTAAATGCTCCAACATTAGGGTTTCTACCCCTAATTTTTCTAGGTGACTAAGCATATTTCGATCACAGGTTGTTTCCGTAACAACCAAGGTTTTAGCCACACCTTGATCCCATAACTGGGCCTCCAAGGGTAAATTTAAACTGCGACTCAACACCACCCGCCAAGGGTTTACCTCGCCTACCCCATGGGTAGTTAACAATGGATTATCCCGCCGCACCGTATTGCCGCCAATAATTACCGCCTGGCATTGACTGCGTAATTGATGCACCCAATGACGAGCGGGAACACTGGTTATCCAACTGCTGTGGCCCTGGGCAGTGGCAATTTTGCCGTCTAACGTCATGGCGTATTTGAAAATGCCAAAGGGGCGTCGGTGCTGAGTGCGGAAACAAAATGCTTCATTCAAACGCCGACAAGCTTCCTCTTCCACCCCCACTTTTACTTCAACACCAGCCTGTCTTAACCTGGCAATGCCTTTACCTGCCACCAAAGGATTGGGATCCACCATGCCCACCACCACCTTGGCCACCCCTGCTTGAATAATTGCTTCCGTACAAGGGGGAGTACGGCCCTGGTGATTACAGGGTTCTAAATTGACGTAGAGGGTAGCTCCCCTGGCCCGATCGCCAGCTTCCCGGAGGGCAAAAATTTCCGCATGGGGCTGTCCTGCCTGGGGATGGAAACCTTGACCAACAACCTTATCTCCCTGGACAACGACTGACCCCACCAGGGGATTGGGGGCGGTTTTACCGATCGCCGTTTTTGCCAGGGTCAAACAACGACGCATGTGGGCTTGGTCTGAGATCATGGCGGGCGAGGGGAAAAGAATCTAATCAAATTTACTAGATTTTCAGCAACGGATTCTTCCAAAGTCCCAACGGTGGGCAATGGGTATTAATAGGTATTTTGTCTTGGGCCTTTTCGGAAAATCACCGATAAATTATTGGCCGGCATGGTGACCACAGCCAGATTGTGTAGGTTTCTTTTTTTTGCTTCCCCAATCACATCTTGGAGCCTCCTCAAACCCCACGCTGGGTTGCGACTACGTAAAGATTGATCAAACACTTCATTGCTCGGGGCGGTGGTTACGCCATCCTGACGATAGGGGCCGTAAAGGTAAAGTATGCCGCCCTCCGGTAAAATTCGTTCCGCTCCCGTCAACAGTCCTAAGCACGATTCCCAGGGGGAAATGTGGATTAAGTTGATCGCCACAATACTAGTGATGGGTTCTTGTAATATTTCTTCCTCCACTGGCCAGACTTGGGCATTTACGTCCAAATCCAACGGCGGCCGAAAATTAGCCAATGCTTCGTGGTCACGCCAAGCGGTGATGCTTTCCCGGCAAAAGGGATCGGCATCGGAAGTAATCCACCACCGGGGGGAAAAGAGGGGGGCAAAAAAGCAGGCATGTTCTCCGGTGCCACTGGCAATTTCTAAAATACTGCCCTGATGGGGTAAATATTCCTGCAAAACAGCGGCGATCGCCTCTCGGTTGCGTTGGGTAGCAGGGGCATACTGGCGGCGATCGGTCATGGTTAAAACAGCAAAAATTTGATAGAAGGCAAGAGCTGGGGAAATGGAGGAATAAATATTCCTAACCCATTATGGTGACATTTTTTAAGTTCCCCTGACTCCTCAAGGATGAAATAGAATCAAAATTAGAGAATTAAACTGGAGATAGCGTCGATAGTTTTTATCAATCTCTTAATCTGTTGGGAGCGATGGCGGGTATGGTAATTCTTAACGAAATGAATCACTATGCCTACCGTCAATAATTATTTATAATTGCCGAATCCAGGGAAAATTTAGCTATTCTTAATAATGCTAATTTTAAATCTAAAGCTTGGTAGTTGGTAGTGGATTAAATACGATTATTAATCTAAAGAAATCCAATGGCCGTTTAGCCTTTGTACTATCGCCGTAGCCTCTTCATAACTTTTGGCGATCGCCCAAGTATGGTGGGTTTTACCGTTACTTTCCCGCAGATAAATTTGATTGGGTAACAGGGGATGGTCTGCCGAAGTACGGAGATAATCCTTGTTAAATTTGCTATGGGATTGGGAATAAATGGATGTATCCCAAGGCACTCCCCGGTCCCAACCTGGAACCACCAGGGGATTGGCTCCCAATAAGATTTGGCACGGCACTAGCATGGGGCCTTTGTAAATGGCATAGGCGATCGGCATACAGGTATTGATAGCTAAGGTAATGAGCTCGCCATATTTTTGCACTAATGATTGTTGCCAATATTGGGTAATCAAAGTGAAATCTAGCCCGGCACTACCCCTTGCATCCAATAGCTTATTGAACTTCTCATATTCCTTTCTCACTGTGCTAATTTCCTGTTGCCAAGCATATTCCAATGGACATTGACCAAAAACTATTTTGCCTGCTTTGAGCAATTTCCATTGTTCACCAATTTTTAAAACATCTAATTTAGCTGGAGTTTGCAGGGTGAATTGATAGCTTTCTGCTGGAGTTTCGTTAATTGCTTGAAATAGTTTGACAAAGCTGGCTAATGAGCTAAAACGGCTAAAGGATTCGGGTCGGGGAAAGAGATAAAATCCTTGATTTTTTAGTTGTATTACCCAAAAATTACCAATATTATTTTTCTCTAGAATATCTTCTTGGTCCGTTAGCAGGGAAACCCGTTGACAATAAACTTCTAATATTTGTGGTGTTTCATGGTAGATATCAATGATTTTGCTGATGGGTAAATCTAACAGGGGGCGGGGTGGTTCAACTATTAAATGGGGATAGGCGTCAGCAGGAAAAAGATTAGGCCGATTAACCAAATTTTCAATTTGGGCAATTTTTTGCTTCAGGGTTTCTACTTCTTTAATCAATTCCTCTTTATTTTCTTTTTGCGATTCATCTTTTTTTTGTGCTTCAAAAAATCGTAGCGCCGCAAATTCTTGTTGTAACTTAAGTTGATTGTTTTCCAACTGAATTAGCTTAGCTTGATTTAATTTATCCGGTTGATTGCTAGCCATGTTGTTTAATTTATCTCTTACTGTTAATGATTTTAATTAAACACGCCCTTTTCAACTATTTGCCAACGGCGATCGCCTACTAAGATGAGTTTAGCGGGCTTGACTAGTTTAGGGTTTTGTAAATTAGAGTAACTGTCAAAAAAAGAACTATGGGCCAGTAATCTTTGCCAACGGCTCAGCATTAGATTCGGTATTAACCAAATTTCTTCTCCAATGCTAAAGGCTAAATAGGACGCTTGGCTTTTTTCCCCTTCCTCAAATTCCTGGCGATCGCCAAGGCCTAGATTTCCTACTTTACCGTGGATGGTATTTTCAGTAGGCTTAAGATATTGAAACTGAGATTGATCATCAAAAAAATTTTTATTGTTCTGGTTAAAATTAGTTATGCAGTATTCCAAATTTAATCCAAAAGATTGGCTCAATTCTTCAATGTTTTCTAGATCAGTATTTATATTTATATCGTTTTTTCTTGTGGTAAAATCATTTGCTAAAAAATAACCATAGATATCTGCTCCAGCAACCGAATTTGGTTTATTTTCTCCGGCTTCATCTGGTAAAGTAATATCAGTTTGGGTAACATTAATAACTTTTTGTTTTGCGTGCCCCTTAACCCTAGAACCCGTAAGTCTTTTTAAACTTTGATTTCCTATTTGCATGAGAGATTGATTCTTACCAGGCTTAGTCGAAAGATTATTTAACAAATCAACTGCTAACTTGCCAATGATAATGCTCAAACCAATGGCACCAGCAATAAACAGGTAAACCGTAACGAGCAAATCTTGGCTTTTCTGGGCACTAATTTCAGCGGTGGTTTCTGGCCTACTCGAATTTACTGTGGGAGTCGGCGTGGGCGTAATAATCGGACTGGTCGGCTCATCTGGATAGTAAGGAGTATTATTAACTTGACTTTCCTTTGGTTGTAAACCAATCCAGCCCCTTTCATCTACAGAAAAAGTAATGATTTCATACCAACAAAAACCGTCATAATACTTGGCATAAATGTCAGATAAAGAAAATCTTCTACCAGCGGGGATTTGGGCGATAACTTCACCATTAATATTGGGAATATCGTAAACGTCTAAATTAAAATCAGAAAATGATATCTGATAATCTCTCATCACTGGACAAGGGTTATTTTCCTGGGCATTAACCGGCTGAATACCCCAGATTATTGGAATAGCAAGAATAGGAATGCATTTAAAATTTAACATTGCCTCAAAATCAATCAAATTTTCCAGGCTTGACCAGTCGCCAGATATCATTACCAATTGCTTCTATAACCGCCGGCTCAACTAGAGTGTAGTTAGAACCATGCAATTCAAAGATTTTATTTTCATTATTGCTTATCACTTGTTTCCACTTTGAAATTAACAAATTAGGAATTAAATAAGTACAATTATCATCAAGGTGAAAGCCAATATAAAGAGCAGGATCAGTGTTGTCTATAATTTTTTGAAATTCAACTATAGGTTTTACATCAATACCAACACCCTGAATACCCAAACGTGTTGCAGCAGTTAGGTTTAAAAAAAAGAAATTATCACTCTGAAAATAATCAGTATTACCAATATTAAAATTTTCAAGAATTGCAGAAAATAAAATCGGATATTCTAATAATTCCCAATTGTCGACTAATTTCCGCAGAATAGCAGATGCTTCTTCATAACTCTTTGCAATTGTCCATGTATGGTTAATTTCCCAGTTAGTTTCCTTTAAATAGAGTTGATTAGGCAAAAGCTTATGGTTCGGAAACGTTCGAATTTCTTGTCGGCTAGTATTTTCACTAGCATGAAGCTTAACATATATTGAATGTTCCCACGGAATACCTCGATCCCAACCTGGGACAATCACTGGGTTAGTTCCCATTAATATTTGGCAAGGAACTAAAATTTGATCTTTATAGATTGCATAAGCAATCGGCATACAAATATTAACAAAAACCTTATATACAGTACCATATAGCTTTGTCAGAGATTGTTCCCAGTGTTGACTAACAATTGTAAAATCCAAGCTGGCATATCCTCTTTCGTCTAATAATTGATTAAATTTTTCATGCTCTTTGCGAATACTCTTGATTTCCTGTTGCCACTGAAATTCTAAAGAAAATTCTTCAAATTTTATTTCTCCTGGCTCAATTAATTGCCAAGAAAAATCAACCTTTAAAATCTGTAGCTTTGCTGGCTTGAGAACAATAAATTTTCCATTAGTTTGATTTTCTTTATTTTCTATAATAAAGACTTTACTAAAGCTATCAGAAACACTAGCTCGTTGAAGTTGGGCAGGCTTGGGGAACAAATAAAAACCTTGATCTCTTAGCTGAAATAACCAGAAATTTCCAATATTGTTCAGTTCAAAGATGATATTTTTGCGATCATCAATTAAAGAAACTAAACAGCCATTAGCTTCTAGAATTTGAGGTGCTTCGTGATAAATATCAATTACACGACTTAATGGAAAATCAATTAATTTAATCACATTTTTGTCTTGCAAAAGATAAGGATAAAGCGAAGCTGTAATATTTTGCAGATTAAATTGATTAACTTTTATCTTAAGATCTTCAATTTCTTTTTTTAATAATTCAATCTCATTCTTTTGATCAAATAAGTTCAATTTTTCCTCTAAATTATTGGACTTATTGTACTGATTGTCTTGCAAAATATCTTCAGCGAAATTAATCCTATCAATTCTTTTGTGTTTATTTTTGGCACCATTATTGTCGTGATTATGTATTGTTTCTTCATCAATTTGGTTTAATGCATGTTGGGCGCATTCAATTAAATCCTGACGCTCAGAAAATTTAATGACAGCACGATAAGCTTGGTTTGCAAGATTATAATTTTCTAGACCTACACAAATATGTCCTTGAAGTAATAAAACATTAGGATCTTGAGGAAAATCAGCAATCAACTGTTTAATGTAAGAATAAGCTTCTTGATAATTTCCCTCTCCAAAGTTAGAGTATGCTAAACCATATAAATAGGAAAAATTAGTCTTTTTTACCATGATTATAAATGTTTAGAGCATGAATAATATGTTAACACTTAAATAAACTATTGGAATTTTCCTGGCTTTTTTAAGCGCCATATATCATTATTGACACTCTCTATTATTGCCGGTTTTATAAGTGTAGTTGAATTAGTATATTCAAAAATTTTATTTTCGTCTTTGGCAATGATTTGCTTCCAACTATTGCTAAGTATATTAGGAATCAGATAGGTCTTTATATTTCCTATGGTAAATGCAAGATAAGACGCTTGCTTTGTATCTTCAGTAACTTGCTGAAACTCAACTTTAGATCTTGCGTCTATCCCGACTCCTATACTTCCTACATTTGTAGCAAAAGTTGGCTGAAGAAAAATAAAAGCATCGCTATAAAAATACTCAATGTTATTTCTGTTAAACGATTCAATTACTTTAGTTAAAAAGCTCGAATCTTCGCTGTTGATATCTTCTGAAAATAGTATATTTTCGCCTTGATTTATTTGATTTTTTATTGGACTCGATGTCGGATCAAATAGCTCTAAATTTTTATGCTTAAATTCATGTTGGCTATCCGATATTTTATTCTGGCTTTGTTGTTTATTAAGAAATTCTTTAATGTGAAGTATGCCAGCATTGATTGATGATTCCACTGTTTTCAGATCACTACAAATTTTATTGACCATTTGCTGTTTTCCATAGTCAGAATTAGCTTTTATTCCTTGCAATTGATCCGCAACTGTACTAATTTTAGTTGTTGTATCTTTCAATTCTTTTTCTATAAATTTTATCTTCCTTACTAAATAAAATTTCCACCAAGCCAGAAAACCAATACCAAAAAGCAACACCAAGAATAAATTAAGTGTAATTAAAACATTAAGATAATGAGAGCCAATCCAATCCTGTATTTTATTACTCTCAGCATTAGCAGTACGAGTTAAGTTCAAAACGATATAACTCACCAATACATATATCAAGAATTTGATTGTTTTCATGTTGTTATTTATCCTGTAATTTTAGACCATTGTTCAGCGAGAATAGCAATAAAAGACTTAAGAATTATTAGAAATGGAGGATCAATTTCAAATTCTGATGTAGGTCCCACTTTCCTTAAGCAAACCTGTTTAATCTTTGCTTCTAGCAATATACGGAAGTCGCTATCCATATTAAATAGCCCACCTTGATTAAAGTTTCTAAGCTGATCAATTTCTTGGATAGATTCTTCTCGTAAGATGTCATTAAAATTTTTCAAATATTCTTCCAGGTGATTATAGGAACTAATTTCAAAAGAGCTGATTTCCTCCCAACCGCGTTCTAGGACATTTAATCGATCACTACTACTAAAATTTTCCCCGTTGATAACACAGTTTTCTCCAGTAAAAGGATAATCTTTTTTCTTACCTAAAAAACCACTTAGCTTAGTTCCTGCTGATGATACGACTAATCCACCACAAGCTTCTTCCTTAGGTTGAGGGGAGAGAGTTAATAGGTCAGGATTTTTATTTAGATCAGAAGCTCGCATCAGAATACCACGGGCTAGATTGTTAATTTCCGAGTTTTGGGTATAGACACCACTAGAAGTCAACCAATGCAAGAAACGAGATCCGTTGCCTCCCATTAAAATCGATGTAATGATACTAGAATCATTAAAAAATTCTTCTTTCTTTAGTTCTTTTTGTATCATGCCCAAATAATGAAAAAGTCCACCAAAGGATAATGCTAACAAAGTGCGAAACTGACGATTACGAGGCTTGTCTGCATTCATAATGTAGCCTTCAGACAGAATTCTCTCTGAATTAGCTCGTAAATAAATATCCAAAGAAGCATTGAAGTTACGCTGATTTCCCAACACTTTAGCCACCGATCTTCCTGCTTCTGGTGGGAGTCCAAAAATGTCACCAATAAAGGCTAGATTCGGCTCTAAAATGCTGTGAAAGATATCCCTTCCTGCATAGGGAACTGATGCCTGGTGCACAAGTTGATTATCTTGCCAAACGGAAATGTCTGACGTGCCCCCCCCAATATCAACACAGGTGGTATAAATTAAGTTTTTCTTTAGAACATCGCCAAAGAATTGTGCAAAAGCAATGCTTTCTGTTTTTAGACCCTGTCCTTGTAAACTATGATTTTGATTTGAGGTTATATCCAGATCTTTTAATACCTGTTGCCAAGCTCCGTTATACCGATTGATGTCCATAGGGGAAAAGGCGGACGGATAAGATACACTCCATTCAATGTTGCGGACTCCTTCCAGGGCGGCTTTAGCAGAAATCATTCGCACCAATTGCCCCAAAAATGGTCGTTGATACTGTACTTGCTTCCACTTGATATTGGTTTTGATATATTCTTTATCAAACTCATACTTATCAAGGCGGGGAATATAAATGCGAGCATTAGTAATCAAATCTGGAATTTCCCCTTCACTTTCCGCCCATCCTTTAGTCGTTAACACCGTTGACATAGGAGGATTATTTCCTTCAGGTAAAAGTAATTCAGGGATAAAAAACTCTCGATAAATTGGAGTTTCAATTTCTGAATTTCTCTTTGTTACTTTTAATAAATAGGGTTTGAGTTGTAATCTTTCTGGAGTACCATTAGCTCCTTTCCGCACATAAATATTAGTAAATGAAGTCCCAAAATCCACTCCCACTGTCCAACTGGTGGCATTTCCTCCTTGGGCCTTGGGCATCCGTAGAGGAATTAAACCCAGTGGCTGAGCATTTTTGTCGATCGCCAGGAGGACATCGGGGTAGGAATCGCATTTCCAGTACTGGTAACTTTCTTGGCCCGATCGCCGATTTTCTGCTTGGGCATTGGGGGTAGGTTGATCCACCCGAAAAGCTAATTCGCCATATTCTTCTGTGGTTTCCACCAGGAGGAAATATTCTTTCCATAAATCAGGGGGTACATTGGGCCAGAGGGCGAGGGTAGGGAAATCTTGCTTAATTTCATTTTCTGCCTTCAGCGCATATTCTTGGGACATAGTATAGGCCACATGACGATCAAAGCCGGATATTTGCACCGTTAATGAAACCCTTACCCCTGGACCTTCTGGAGTGGAAACAGGACTTAATTCCACTTGTTTTTCCAAATCTTCACTGGTGAAATATTCCCGTAAAAAAGATTTAAAGGGTAACAGAATAGTTAGATTATCCAAATTTAACTTTTGGTCTAGCCATGTGCCGGGCAATAAACCTTTTGTTTTATGGAAATAAAGATTGTCTTGGAAAATATCCGCTGGAGTAGCAAAGCGGGCATCGGAGCGACGGTGATGATTGGGATCAAAATTGAGTAACGGAGACGAATCAATGACATTAATTTCCTGGAGCTGTTTGCCCAAAAGCCCCGGTAATTGTACTGGATCAATAATGTAAAGTTGCTTGCTAGGATGGCGACTGCCCGAAGCAATTACCAGTACATTGGAAGGAGTCTGCACCGCCTCTGCTGGGTGGAGGGCCTGGAAAAGGGCAGGGGCTAGAGAAATGTCGAACGGCAAATTTTTGGTGGTGGGTTGAAAGACGTTACTGGTGGTGATGCCCAAATCTTGGATATAGTCATCGATCACCCCGGAGACCCGCCCTGCCAAATCCTCATTTTGGGGATTCCGCATCAAATTCCCCTTCAAATTTTCCAACCAAGGGGATAGCACCTCCCTTTGATTGGGGGCTAAGCCATTTTTGATGGGGTCAGTGAAAAAGCCATTTTTAATCCAAGCAATGCGCCGACTTAAAGAATCGGGAAAATACCCTGTGGGACAGACAATGGTGGCCGGACTGGTCATACCGATCGCCACGCCGTCCAGTTCAAATAAATACAACTCCGCCCAGGGACCATCGGGCAGCACCAGGGGCAAAACATTGTCCCCATCGTTGGGTCGCAACTTCCACAGACAACGGGCAAATTCTTTATCTTGATAATCCTTCAGTCGTACCTGGGTGGCAGTGATCTTAAGATTTAAGTTTTCCGCCAGGGCTAGGGCGGTCAATAAACCCCGATATTGCTCAATCAACCAATCCCGACTGGGGTACTGCCTATTACGAAAGGCTGAGATCAACTGCAATGGCCGGGACCAGGGACTAGGAATGGAATTCACTTCCCGGTAAGCCCCCGCCTCAAATTCCAAACTATTACCCAACGTGTTGAACAAACCCACCCCATTGGGAATCCACTCCCCCGGAGCGGCACCACCAGCAAAATCTTGGTTGGTTTTGGGAAGTAGGGGTTGGTTAGTCATGGTTGGGAAGGGGTTTAAGGACGAAAATTAGACAAGATAAAAATAAGAAAATAAAAGTAACAAAAAGGCAGATAATTATTCAGTATTGTTAAGCCCCAAGTAATCTTGGGTAAACTTTAAAAACTCCCAAGCATTGGTGATTTGAGTTTGAGTCTCTTCACAGGAAATAGCATCAGGCATACCGTAATCCCCTAGATTACGTAAATCATGGGATTTTTTAAGATACTGATGAAATTTTAGAGGCACCTTACCAGTTTTAATAATTTCTTTACCAAAAAAAGAAATTACCGCCGAATGTTTAGAGAAACGTAAATCCTCTGTAGCCAAAATTGCCGATGCCAAATAAAACATAGTATAGTAAGCCCTGGCAACAGCAAAATCATTGTAACCTCCCTTGAATAAATATTCAGCAGCATTTAGACTTTGTGATGCTTTTTCAAGTAAATTATGCTGTTCCTTATTCATAGTAAAATCCCCTCCCTCCTTATATTCTTTAGCAAGGCGGTGTCCTCATGGGCAAAGTCTGTATCCGATAAATAAAGACAGTTAACTAACTGCTCTGTCTCCAGACAAAAATCACTTAACCAATTACTATTAGCATTAATTTCTGCTACGGGATCAACTTTACCTTTTAATACCACCAAAATATCAACATCAGAAGTGCTTTCCGCCTCTCCCCTAGCCTGGGAGCCAAAAAGAATAACTTTCGCCAATCTGTCCCCATAGCGTTTCTCCAAATCAGCTCTGAGTTTTGTCAGGGTATCAGCCAGGGTAAATTGACTAAAAAGATTGCTAGTTGCCATAATCAAAAAACTGATTAGCAGTTAAATTAATGTCGGGAAATTGCGGAGAAATAATTAGGTCATTGTTAGTAAGCGGACTGTCACAAATTGCCACTCTGTCAAGGGCAAAAAAATTAAATCCCTTTCAAACAGATAGGTATCCATCATTTTTTGCCTCCGATAACATCTTCATAAAGGGATGCTAACGAACATTCCCAATTGATGATTTCTAGGGATAATGAATCCCCTTCTTCATAACTAATTAGTTCCCAACGCCCTTGGCTATTACGGCTAAAAAGATCCACTGCCATTTTGTTGCTGTCAACCAACAAGTACTCCATCAAACTTGGTAGTTGTCGGTAACGACGAAACTTGTCACCCCGATCATAGGCCTCCGTGCTAGGGGATAAAACTTCGGCAATAAAGCAAGGAAATTGAATAAATTGCACTGCCTCTTGATCTCTCCCATCGCAACTAATCATCACATCGGAATAATGGAAAGAACTCGCCAAGGCCACTTTTACCTTGACGTCGGTCATAAACACTCGGCAACCACTGCCCCGGAGATAACTTTTTAGTAAAGTAGCCAAATTCAGACCGATTAAATTATGGGCAATAGTTCCGCCAGTCATAGCTAAAATTTGTCCATCCAGATATTCATGCCTAAATTCCTGCAGGGCTTCCCAATCTAGGTATTCTTGGGGAGTTTGATAGTTAATTTCAGCATTGGCTAGCATGGCTATATTCCTCAGATAGCAAATGTTTTCTATCCCAATCTAAAGCAAAGCAAACAAAGCATGGGCTAGGCCAAAAACGCCGTTATCATGATTTTTGCCCTCATCCGCCAAACGGTTCTTAATTGTGTCTAGGCGATCGCCATTTTGGGCTGCTTGACTGCGCTCTTTATCAATAATTAATTGGTGGAGATGTTCACGGTAACCGGGGTTTTGTTTCAAATCGTCCAAATGTTTTAACTGAAAAAGTTGTTCTCCATTGACGTGGGCTGAAGATACCTGTTGGGCCCATTGCAAAAACTTCCTAGCCCAGGCTGTGAGTAAATCATTTTTAGCCACTTCCTGGGCATCATCCACTAGGGGTTTTTCCCCTTCCCCCAGTCTAAGGGCAAAAAACTGCTGGAACCAGGGAGCACCCTTCGCAAACTTTTTGCCCCCTAACTTACGGGCCGCTTCTAATTCTAAGGAGAAGTTGTAGAACCAAGCGTAGGCAAACCTTACCCCCTTACTGAGGGCTAACTTGGCAGTTGCGCTGTCCGGTAGATCAGTCCAAATTAGACTATTAATATCTGCTCTGCTAATGTAGTGAGCCACCGTTTCCCCCATCGGTTGACCAAAGCCATGGTTAGCAGCTAGGGCGGCGTAAAGTTCCACGAAATGGGCCCCATTTTCCTGATTTTTGCCCCCAGTGTGGGAGTCATACTTCGTTTGGGCATTGTCCCCAATGAGATACACACTGTCGAAACAACCTTCCGACTGCTCGGTTAGGTACTGCAATGCCGCCTGAGTATTAAGGGCAAAAAAGCGAGTTTCGGCAAATACGGTTTGACCCCCGTCGTCGGGCCGCTCAAAGGCAAAGTAGGGCAACAGTAAAGATGCGTGGATACGCACCCGGAGATTGTCTTGTTTTAATTGATTACTAATTAACTTCGCCAGGGTAGGAACCCCGGAAGCACCGGTGCCCCCGAAAATACTGCCAAAGAAATGCACCACTACTTCATCGCCATGGCCTACCCCTAAATCCGTGGTCAAATTATTAAATAGCTGTTGCCAGCCCCCGGCTTGGGTTTGTCCGAGATTGTTCAATTCCAAGCGACTCATCACTGCTGAACCGATGGGGGGACGACCCCGAAATCCCACCCCCAGATCGGCATTTTGTTCCGCCGGGCTGTAGAGAGCATCAAATAATTTTGCCAAAGGGGGAGCGCTGGCCCGCAAAGCCTGTTTGTTGAAAACTGCCGCTAGGTTAGTGTTGTGGATTTGATCTCCCAAGGGATTCCAGGTGCCGTAATGGAAAAATTGCCCGCCCATGAGGGGACTTTTCCCTTGGCCAAAGGCTTTTTGGGCATCGTCGGTGGTGCGGAAATTTACCCCAGTTCTTTGGGAGTTACCGTTGGAAGTATCCGCATCGACCAATAAAATTTTTAGTTCGGAGTTCTCGCCGTACAAGCCCAGGGAATGGAGAAAAATGGCCGCTTCCACACATTTGGACCCACTGCCCCCCACGCCGATGGCATAAATTTTTCGCATGGCTTAAGCTTTAACCTCCGTAAATTTTGCGTAACAACATTGACCCTGGTGGCACGTAGCGCATGGATTTGGGGGTGGCTAGGGCTGTGGGCAGCCAGAAAATTAACAACACATCGACAATAATGAAGCCCAGTAGCCAGAAGAAGGGTTCTAGGTTACGGGTGTCATCAAACCAACCGTTGAAGAAACTTAGACCCACTAGGGCCAGCATAGTCACCACACCGAGGAGAATGGCCAAGATCCACCAGAGACCGCCGGTGCTGAGTACGTCTTGAGCCCTGGTAAAACTACCATTAAGAGCTTTGGCAATCCAGAATAGGAGTAGCAGTGCTCCTAGGGCATAAACCAGGTAAAGGGTGGGAAATAATATCTCTGCGGCCCATTTGTCCAAGTTACCCCGGGATAAGCTCAAAGGTAGTCCATTTCCCCCTAACAACCATGGCTGTAACCCAAAAACCACAACGGTGGCGATCGCCACTGTAACTACCAGGGCCACTATCTCCGTAATTTTCATAACCCCTATCCTGACGAACTAATACGTGAAGATTAGCAAAAATTTTGATTAAGCAATTTAATAGTGGCTGTAGCCGAGACAAAACTTAACAGCGTCTTGGTCATTGGCCACTGCCCCCCGCAGTCCGGAAACAAACAACTGTAAATTTTGGGTTCTGGCGCCATCGGGGTTACTAATGTCCATATCCCAGTCCCGCCACACCGCCTGATCCAATTGGCGATCGCCGAGGGTAACGTAAACCAATTTCCCCTCCCCCTGAGGTAACTGATTGCCATCAAAAACAGCAGTTAACAAAAGGCGGGCATCCTCACCCCCTGGATTTTGGACAATTTCCGCTTTTTTCACCGTCACAAAGGGTTCAGAAACGTTGAATAGATCCGGGGTTAGCTCTCCGCCAGTGAGGGAAACGGTACTTTTAGAAGGAATATTTAACTCGAAAGGTGGCAGGGGACTCGAAGAATTTTCTCCACAATTAGTTTGTTCCAGCATTAGCCAATCCTTTTCCTGGTCTTGATTCGGCCGTTGTCGGTTGATGGAGCCAATGTCGATGACACATGCTTGAATAGTACCTCTTAAAGAACTATTGTCCAGGGTGACCGTATCCGCCCGGCCAAGCTCAAAGGCAGAGGCCCGAAAAGCTTTGTTGACGTCCAAAGGAAGACGGCGGAACTCCTTCACTAACTCATCCACGGTGTCCTGGGGCCCTGTCATCAGGATGAAAAATGGTCGTCCCTTTTGGTCAATGTCCTGACCAGCGGTGTCATAGACAAAAGTGGGATAACTGGCGTTGGCAGAGTACACATTGCCCCGGAACTGACTCCTAACCCCTAGCAGTACGGCTTTGTAGTTAGGATTGGACTTTAACTCTTTGCTAATTAACCCGGAAATTTGCCCCACTGCGGCATCGTCCGGTTCCAGGTCAGTGAGTAAAATTTTCAGATTACGGGAGGCCTCGCCATTGCCTGGGGTATCGCTATTCTCTTCAGCTTGATCATTTTGCCCTGCTTGAACTGATTCTGGGCTATCTGTTGGCAATTCATACAGTTGCCCCAGGGTACTGGAAACGCAGGGATAATCTGCAATGGGCTGGTCCCGACGGCAATAAAATGGCGCTTTACTGGCGGTGAGAAATTGATTAGCGGAAATGGGTTGGGCCCGATTGATATTCTCGTTACTCCCCACCCGCCAATAGGAAGTGGGCAGACCCTTATTTTGTAATAGCGTATGCAAAGAGGCGATCGCCTGACCATAGCGACTACTGGGCTGGCTGACAAAACCCACCATAGATTCACTGGCATCTACCCCGACCATTACATTCAAGTTCTCAAAGGGGCCGGGGGAAGATTCTTCGTCTCTGCGCTCCACTATCCCTGGGTCTGTTTCCACACAGGGCAACCCTCCCCTCTGGCCACAACCGCCTAATACTAGGGCTAAAAGCCCAAAAGTTAACCACCATGGCGATCGACGACGCTGAGAAGCTAAGCTAATTTGCACAGGAAAATGGGGAAAAACAATAACAAAAAATATTCAGGGCACCAGTTCGCCCCTCAGCCTACTTTAACTGTCCCGAAAAGATCAAGGAAAAATTTAACCCCGTCAAACTTTGTAACAAATTCGCCAGAGACTATGACAACTACCACCGCAGAAACTTCCCCCATTATTTGGCCCGCCATGGGTTGTGGCACCTGGGCCTGGGGCAACAAATTGCTCTGGGGCTACCAACCGGCCATGGATGGGGAACTGCAAAAGGTGTTTGATCAATGTGTGTCCGCTGGTATCACCTTTTTTGATACTGGTGATTCCTATGGCACTGGTCGACTTCAGGGACAAAGTGAAAAACTGCTAGGAAAATTTTCCCAAGTCTATGGAGGAAAAAATGAGGAGAAAATCTGCTTAGCGACTAAGCTCGCTCCTTACCCCTGGCGACTTACTGCCCAAGCTATGGTCAAAGCGGGGTTGGCTTCAGCGGAAAGGTTACAAAGACCCATTGATTTGGTGCAACTCCATTGGTCCACCGCTAACTATGCTCCCTGGCAGGAAAAACCATTGCTCAAGGGTTTGGGCCAACTTTGTCGACAAGGTCATGCTAAAGCCTTAGGTTTATCTAATTTCGGCCCCAAGCGTCTACGGGCAGCCCATGACTTTTGCCAGAATGAGGGAGTTAAAATTGCCAGTCTCCAGGTGCAATATTCGTTGCTCTCCACCGATCCGGTTAGCAAATTGGGTTTAAAAGACCTCTGTGACCAACTAGATATCAAACTAATTGCCTATAGCCCCCTAACCCTGGGACTGTTAACGGGTAAATATGGCCCCCAAGGACCTTTCCCCAAAGGTATCCGTGGCTTATTATTCCGCCAATTAATACCAAAAATTAAACCTCTGCTAGATACCCTCCAGGCGATCGCCGAGGGGAGGCAAAAAACCATGGCCCAGGTGGCGCTTAACTGGTGTATTTGCCAGGGTACTATGCCCATTCCAGGGGCAAAAAAGTGCCAACAGGTGCAGGACAATTTAGGAGCATTGGGTTGGCAACTCGATAGCGGAGAAATGGAAGAACTTAATCGGCAGGCGGCTTCTCTGCCCCAAACCATGGTGCAGAACATTTTTCAAAGTCGTTAGTGGGTCAAGGTCAGACCATTGCCCAATCGCCGGGGGTTGGGGTTATAATGGCTGGGAAGTAACTACTGCGTTGGTGACTGCCAACAACGTTTTTTGATCTATGCTTGAAAGATAAGGGTGTCTCTGTGCATTCTGCGTGGTAGTAGACCGGGCTCGTACCCGGAAACGAAAACGGGAATTGATGACTCCCCCCTGGTTACACCAGGTCATAAACTGAGGTAAAACGGCGTGGTGGTGCTTCTCCCTAACTTTTCAGGCTCTTGCCTCCCCTTTTGGCAGATTTCCTAGGACTTTCTCTATTACTTAACATCCAGTCTCTAACCGGTCTAGGCTAGGGATTCCGGCAACACTTCCGTCAATGGCTCCCGGGGGGATATTTCTCCCGTTGCTCCGTTCCGCACATCATCTACTACTTTTTTAACGACACTGGCGATCGGTACGGCAAGCAAAACTCCCAGCAAACCCGCTATTTCCGCCCCAATAAAAATTGAAATTAGGATCCAGACAGGATTTAAACCAATTTTGTCTCCCATTAACTTAGGCGCAACACCATTGTCTGTAATTTGGTCAATGACAATGGCGCTGACGAAAAATTTCATCGCTACAACCCAGCCTTTTAACAATAAAATTAGGGTTCCAATAAGGGTGACCACCGCTCCAGCAAAAGGAATTAAACTAGCCAAGCCTAAACTAAAGGCAAAAAGAATGCTGTAGGGAATGCCCAAAGCAATAAAAACTATTAACCGAGCTAGACTGGAGCCCGCCGCGAGAATTAAACGGCTGATAAAATATTCACGAAACACTTCACCAGCATATTGGGGAATTTTTGTTTGCCAAGGAGAAGGCAACCAACTGAGAATGCCCTGCCAAAAGTTATCGCCTCCCACCATCAGAAAAATAGTTAAAACCAAAATTATCAGGGTATCCACCACCCCGCCAATAGTTTCCGTCAATACCTTTAAACTAATTTGGCCGATGCGGTCTAATTCTTTGCTCAAAGTGAGGTAAGCTTTCTGAAATAAATCATCGATATTGATCCCCGCATTGTCCAAAGCTACAAACAAAGTGGAGTTTTTTAGGTTGGCTAAATGCTCTTGGCTGCCGCCGAGCCAACGGGGAACATCCTGGGCAAGATTTCCTAACTGATTGCCCATCAAGGGAATGATGGTAATGCCCCCCAGAGCAATCAGGGCAAAGCTGATGGTGATAACGGCAAAAATTGCCAGCCTTTTACCGATGCCCCTACTGACCAAAAAGTTGATAGTTAACTTAAGTAAAAAAGCTACTAAAGTTGCAATAATAATGTAGTCAAAAAGCTCCCGAAAGCGATTAATAATTAAACTCAGCAAGACCCCATTTAGAAAAAAAATGGGAAAAATCAGCATTAGCTTTAGCCAACCCGGTAAAGATTTAATTAACTGTGTCATTACTATAGCGGTTTTCTAAAAAGTTAGATATGAAAGATTTCCCTAGACCAGTCTAATCCAGGAAGGTTAGAAATGAAAGCATACCAAGTAGAATTTCGTCAAAAAATTGTTGATACCTATTTTAATGAAGGGATTTCCATAGTTAAAGTTGCCAAAAGATTTTCCGGGGCAAAAAGCTTTGTTCAAAATATTATCAAACAATGGCGCGAGAGCGGAGATTTAAGTCATCATAAGCCTTCATGGAGACAATAGTTAAAGTTATCTCAATCACAGATTATTATGGCTGGAGATTGGGCAAATCAGAGAAATTATATATAGCAATTGACTAAATTTTCTGGATCACCAATGTTCATCCCTGAATGATGTATCAGGTTTTTTAATTTATCCGGCTCCCCCACTGGTAGTATTTGTAGGCGTTTACCTCCTCGATTGATTTCCCGCGGTATGTCAGTTGCCAGGAGATCATCTAGCAAGTTGTTAAAGATGACAATTCATTTAACTTATAGTTATTTCAAATGATTTTGGGACTGCTTAAGTCTTTATTGACAAACTTTTCGGTGAATTTGACTACCTCAATCTTACTAAAAACGACTATACGCTTGGGTTCATTTGAACTTACATCAATGACTGTGGTTTTCCTCAAAAGTTTATTTTGGCAAAGTCCCAATCATTGAGGTTGTTTATTATGGTGAAATCTACTATAATTGAGTTAATCCTCGGAGAGAGGATGTTCACCATCCAGGGAGTCTGGTATGCAAACCAAATATCAATATGGAATCTACATCGGTCGGTTCCAACCTTTTCATCTCGGTCATTTACGTACCCTCAATCTTGCCTTTGAAAAAGCTGTTCGGGTCATTGTCATTTTAGGTAGTCATCGGGGGGCGACGGATACCCGTAACCCTTGGCGATCGCCAGAACGGATTGGGATGATTGAGGCTTGCTTAACTCCAGAAAAATTGCAACGGGTGCATTTTTTAGCGGTGCGGGATTGGCTCTACAGCGATAATTTGTGGCTGGCGGCGGTTCAACAGCAGGTTTTGGAAATTACTGGGGGTAGCAATTCCGTGGCGATCCTCGGTCATCGGAAAGATGCTTCTTCCTATTATTTGAATCTGTTCCCCCAATGGGATTACTTGGAAACGGGTCATTACCCTGACCTTAGCTCTACTCAAATTCGTGGGGCTTTTTTTGAGGGTAGGAAGGGAGATTATCTCGACAAAGTACCCCAGGCGATCGCCAATTATTTGCAAACCTTTGAAAAGAGTGAGCGCTACACTGCCCTGTGTGACGAATATCAATTTTTGCAGGCTTATAAACAGGCCTGGGCAACGGCTCCCTATCCACCTACTTTTGTGACAACGGATGCGGTGGTGGTGCAAGCCGGTCATGTGTTAGTGGTACGTCGTAAAGCGAAACCAGGATTGGGTCTAATTGCTTTACCCGGCGGTTTTATTCGGCAAAATGAAACCCTAGTTGAGGGAATGCTGCGGGAGTTAAAGGAAGAAACCCGTCTCAAGGTTCCCCTGCCGGTTTTACGGGGTTCCATTGTGGAAAGTCATGTTTTTGATGCCCCAGGGCGCTCTCTGCGGGGGAGGACGATTACCCACGCTTACTTCATCCAATTACCCGGAGGAGAATTACCGGCCGTAAAAGGGAGCGATGATGCCCAGAAAGCTTGGTGGATGTCCTTGGCGGATCTCTATGCCCAGGAAGAGCAGATTTACGAGGATCATTTCCAAATTATTCAACATTTTGTCAGCAAGATTTAGATCCATTCGCTTCAGTTAACTACCATGAATAATAATCTCATTCTCGATGTGGACTCCTATAAAGTGAGCCACTGGTTGCAGTATCCCCCCGACACGACGGCGATGTATTCCTATGTGGAAAGTCGTGGGGGAAAGTATCCTGTTACTGTCTTTTTTGGCTTGCAATATATTTTAAAACGATATCTCAGTCAGTCCATTGAACTCTGGATGGTCGAGGAAGCTAATGCTCTTTTAACAGCCCATGGTTTGCCCTTTAATTATGAAGGTTGGCGATACATTGCTGAGGAGTTGAAGGGTCGTTTACCGATACGCATTAAAGCGGTTCCCGAAGGCTTGGTTATCCCTGTCCATAATGTTTTGATGACGGTAGAGTCCACAGATCCGAAGGTTTTTTGGTTAACGTCTTGGCTAGAAACGTTATTGATGCGGGTTTGGTATCCCATTACGGTGGCAACCCAAAGTTGGCATTTGAAACAGCACATTTATCAATCTTTGCAACGTACTGCGGACGACCCTGATGGTGAAATTTGTTTTAAACTCCATGATTTTGGAGCCCGGGGCGTTTCTACTTGTGAATCATCGGGCATTGGGGGACTGGCCCATCTAGTCAACTTCCAAGGTTCTGACACGGTACAGGCCCTTGTTTACGGGCGGAAATATTATCACTCTCCCATGGCGGCCTATTCGATTCCTGCCGCAGAACATTCCACCATTACTGCCTGGGGAAGGGAAGGGGAAGTTTTGGCCTATGAAAATATGTTGACCCAATTTGCTAAACCGGGCTCGGTGTTGGCGGTGGTTTCCGATTCCTACGATCTATGGAATGCCATTGATCATCTCTGGGGCGATCGCCTG
The DNA here is from genome assembly GCF_000478825.2 of Synechocystis sp. PCC 6714. NCBI lineage: Bacteria > Bacillati > Cyanobacteriota > Cyanophyceae > Synechococcales > Merismopediaceae > Synechocystis > Synechocystis sp. PCC 6714. Next base: position 1,469,563 of record NZ_CP007542.1, read on the forward strand.
CGGCAACAGGTGATTGATTCGGGGGCGACGGTGGTTCTTCGCCCTGATTCGGGTAATCCGGTGGAGATTGTGGCTCAAACTTTAGAAAAATTAGCAGCTCGTTTTGGCAGTACGGTCAACGGTAAGGGCTTTCGAGTTTTAAATGCCGTAAGGGTTATCCAAGGGGATGGGGTTGATGGGGACAGCATTGCCACTATTTTAGAAAGGACTGAAAGCCTTGGTTTCAGCACCACCAATTTGGCTTTTGGCATAGGGGGAACCTTACTACAAAAACTGAATCGAGATACCCAAAAATTTGCCATGAAATGCAGTGAAGTGACGGTGGCGGGTAAGGCAACTCCGATTTGTAAAGACCCCATTACTGATCCTGGTAAAGCCAGTAAAAAGGGGCGATTGTCCTTGATTAAAACAGAGTCCGGCTATCAGACTGTGCCCACTTCCACTGAAGATTTGCTGCAGGTTGTTTATGAAAATGGGCAGTTATTGCAAGACCAATCTTTGGATGTTATTCGCCAACGGGCGTGGCTTGGGATTGATTTAGTTAATGGATAATCCCAATCGTAGCAAGCTGCGGAGCATGGATAACCAAGTGACCATCAACGTCAGCGAGGCTAATGATAGCCGTACCACCACCGACCAACACAATGCCAGTCAGTTGGCGCGAGAATTAGAATCCGCTGTGGTGACTTTCCTGCAAAAACAAAAACACCCTGGGAGGAGTCCTAGCAGGGAGATAATACTCAGGCCGGCTGTGGTGCGGCAATTACTACCTCCCAGTCCCATATACAGCAAGGATTTTGAATCCTAACGCACGATTTCTCCCTTTTTGTTGCGAGCCCTTGTAGTGTTTCTTATAGTGTTCAAGGTATGAAAAAACAACATCATCACATTCTGAAAAAATTGCTACTAAGTGTGATGGGCCTAGGTCTAGTCATCACAGGTTATTGGGGGTGGCGCATATACCAAAATTTTCGTATCTTGCAGAACCTACAAAGCCAACAAGAGCAACTTTCTCGCTACCGACAAGAAGCAAAGCAAAGGCCCCAAGAGCCAGAGGTTTGGCTTCAGTTTGGAGATGCGGCATTCGATTTTTGGCAGAATGCAGGACAAGGGATTCGCATTGCCAAAGAAGTAAATCAGATATCTTTAGTCTGGGAATGGTTGGAGGAAAGGAATTCTGCCCTAGAGGAAGCAAATTCTGCCTATAGTCGAGTGTTAAAACTAGCTCCTGAATCTGCAGAAGCTATGGCAGGTTTATGTCAGGTTTTAATTGAACAATTTGAGCCAGCCAAGGCAGTAACAATATGTCAACGGGCAGTACAAATTAGTCCGGCACAGTCAGATCTCTATTTAGCTTTGAGTACAGCCTTAATTCAGGATAGTCAATGGGCAAAAGCCGAAGTGGTAGCCCGTCAAGTAATAGCGATTGAATCTAATAATGATGATGCCTATTACCAACTGGGAAATGCTCTTTTAGGTCAAGAAAAGGTAGATGAGGGGATTGTGGCCTTGCAGAAATCAATTTCTCTAGATCCAAATGCTAATCTAGCCTATATTCGTTTAGGGGATGCTTTGGACTGGAAAAATCTTAGTGAGGAAGCAATTCTTGCCTATCGTCAATCAATCAAAGTTGCGCCATCTTATCCACTAGCATATGAAAGATTAGGTCAAGTTTATTCCAAACAAAAACGTTGGGAAGAGGCTATATTGGTCTATCGCGAAGGGTTAAAGTATTTCCCGAGTGAGGTAAATAGCCTTAAAGGTTTGGGCAATGCTCTTGTCAAGCTAAAGCGGTGGGAAGAAGCGCTCGCTGCCTATGAGAAAGTATTATCGTTTGATCCAGAGGATGCAGAAAGTCGTCAAATGCGGGAACGCATTGTACAACAACAAAAAGTGAAGCCTACATCCCCATAAATCCTGTACTTTTTTGAAGTTACAACACAGAAAAGGGAGAAAATTTATGCCGTATATCTAACTGAAATAAGAGTGGGGCGGATGGTATGTATAATGGTATATTATAAATAATGACTAAACTAATAAGCAACTTATGGCATACGATCTAGATTTACGACTAAGAGTAATAGGTTTTCTAGAAGAAGGGAATGGTGTAACGAAGGCATCAAAAATATTTAAGGTAGGTAGAGAGACAATTTATAGATGGTTAAGCCGGGAAAATCTGGAACCAACGAAGGTAAAGAACCGGCGTCGGAAGATAGATATAAAAGAGCTGGAGAAAGATGTGATGAAAAATCCAGATATGGCGATGAAAGAGAGAGCAAAGAAATTCGGTGTAACTGCTAGCGCACTGTCATATAGATTTAAAGAAATGGGAATTACGAGAAAAAAAATAGTTACTATATAAAGAAAGAGATGAAGAAAAAAGAGCAGAATATCAAAAAATCCTGAAAGAGCTAATTCTAATTTATGGGGTTGCAAGCCTTGTATTCATAGATGAGGCTGGTTTTGAGGAGTTTGCCTCTTCAGTGTACGGATGGTCAAAAAGAGGAAAGAAAAAACAAAAAAGACCTGATAGCACCGATGCTATTTAGTGGAAGTTTAAACGCCGAAGGTTTTGAAGGATGGCTTGAATTATACCTGATACCTGCATTAACAATTCCATCGGTATTAATTATGGATAATGCGCCTATTCATAGAAAGACTAGGATTAGAAAAATAGTGGAAGAGGCAGGACATACAATTTTATTTTTACCCACCTACTCGCCAGATCTTAATGACATAGAGCATGGTTTTAGTGCATTGAAAAGAGCAAGAACATACGCCTCTCCAGATGTAAGCATAGATGAAATTATTCGTAACTACTGTGTAGCGTAGTGTCCCATAGTTAATTTAACTAGCTATACCCCTCTTCCGTCGATCTGGGAAACAAATTTAAACTTGAATCGCTGAGGTTCTTACCAGGTATGTCTCTCAGGATTATTTGAAGAGAAAAAATAGGAGATGGAATTTTTATTGGGTACGATCCCTAAAACCTATGCTATCAAAGAGTTTTGGTGATTTGGTCTGAAATTTCCTGCTCAGACTGACGGAAGAGGGATACTTGGGCTATTGATGCGAGGCTAACCGGCAAATGCAAAGTAAACAAACTGCCTTGCCTCAATTCACTTTGCACGGTTAAAGACCCTTGATGCTTAATGGCGATCGCCAGCTTTCCTTCTACTAATCTCGGCGATCGGGACAGTAAACAACTTGGATCAGAGTGATTTGCATGAAAATAAAACTGGCAGCAGTGACAATGGAGAGTTTTAAATATTTTTTATCCCCTAGTAAAATTCTAAGAATGATTGCCCCAGTGAAATATTGCCCTGTTGTCTCCGGTGGCAGTGAAAATGGCAAGGGAGCACAGGGCCTTGAGACTGCCACGGGAGTTGTTCCCCGGATCGTAGTCGCAATGGTGAACCGTCATCAGTTACCCGTGAAGATGGAAGTCTATGCTGTACTGCAGGTCAAAGAAAGTAGTTCACATGTAGCTAGTATCAATCCAGCAGATCTCAAAAAGCCAGCCAACAAACATGATAACCGCCCATGGGTCCTCATTTCAGGAATATTTCTTGCTCTTGTGGAAGTTCCAATAAAGTTCGCATTTTTTCCCAACCCATAAGCTGAACGGCACAGTGGATTTTTATTTAGGGTGTGATAATTTATACCCCATGTGCCAATACCAAGGAAAATAAGGGGTCATTGCGGATCGAGGATACGAAAAAATCTTAGTCATCACAGCTTAAGATTTGTACCAATTCCTACAGCGATCGCCATTGGGAAAAATTCTATTAGGCAAAAACGAATGGATTAAATATGGGAACTCTAGATTATTTAAAGTCCCCTACATTTCAGATGACAACGCAAGAATCAGGTACAACGGCGATCGCCAAACCGGGGACGTAAAACCCCTGGAACATTGCTCTACAACGTAGCAAAATGAGATGAATCAACCAACCTTGTTACTGCAAATATCAACGGAACTTGTTCAGTGGTTACAGCGGGAAAACATTAGCATTGGATTAAGTACCTATCAAACCAATCGTTTAATTTTACTGGGAAGTAATGCAGACGGTCAGCTAGCCATAAATGAAAGGCTGTTTGACAAACCCATGGGGCTGCATGTTAAGGAAGATAGCCTTTATATGAGCACCCGTTACCAAATTTGGCGACTGGATAACTGCCTGAAACTTGGTGAAACCTATCAAAAAGCCGATCGCCTTTATCGACCAAGCCGGAGCTATATCACGGGTGGTCTTAATGTCCATGACTTGATATTAGATAAAAATGGCACTTTGTTATTCGTCAATACTGATTACAGTTGCCTCGCCACCATAGAAGAAGGGCATAGTTTCAAACCCCTGTGGCAACCGCCCTTTATCAAGAAATTGGTTTCTCAGGATAGTTGTCATCTCAATGGCTTAGCGTTGGTGGACGGAGAACCCCGTTATATGACTGCCTGTGGACACACTGATAAACCAGCTAGTTGGCGTAACCATCGGCGGGGCGGCGGCATTGTCATGGACATTAGCACCAATGAGATCATTGCCACGGGACTCTCTATGCCCCATTCTCCCCGCTGGTATGACCGCAAGCTCTGGCTACTCAATTCTGGCACTGGCGAGCTGGGTTATATCGAAAATGGTAGTTTTGTTGCCATTACCTTCTGCCCTGGCTTTGTGCGGGGACTAACATTTTGGAAGCACTGGGCGATCGCCGGTTTATCGCAACTCCGCTCAAAAAACTTTGGTGGTTTAAGGTTAGAGGAGCGCTTAAATGAAATCGGTCAGACGCCCCAATGTGGTGTGATGGTGATTGATCTACGGACAGGAGAAATCTTTCATTCCCTCATTTTTGAAGAAACCATCGCAGAACTTTATGACGTAGTGGTGATACCTGGAGTGACTAGACCGAGGGTCATTGGTTTTGAAGATGAAGACATTGAACGGCTAATTACTTTCCCCGGTTGTAGTGGCTTAATTACCACTAAGCCTGCTGTAAAACGTCCTAGCCTTGGCCCCAAACCTCCCATTCCTGGCCTTGCAAGCAAAGAACAGGTGGAGGGAGACAACCAAGAAGGGCAAGAAATAGAGGAATTACAACCGCAAGCAGAACTGACTGCGGCTCCAATCAAATATCAACGGGTCTATCACCTCAATCCCGAAAACCTTGCCCCCTATGACGAAATGACATTTCCCAGCTTGCAACAACGCTGGCAAAAACAACCCCAACGGGGAGAAGTGGTAGGCATTTCTGCATCCCATGGGGGAGACCTAGTGGGTTTTGTCATTGGGGAAAAATTCAGCCCGGATAGGCTAGAAATTATTTCCCTCAAGGTTGACTCCAGCTACTGTCGTCAGGGTATTGCTACTCAAATGTTGAGCAATCTAGAGCGGCAAGTTTTCTATGAAGGTATTACTCAATTAATTTTGGTTTACTCCAGCACAGTTGAGGTGACCACTATCTTAGAGCCGTTATTGCAAAAACTAGGCTGGCAACCTCCAACAGTATTCAATCCCCACACCAAAGGCAGTTATAAAACCCTTAGTGAGATCGTTTCAACGGAAAAAGTTTCTGAATCAAAGCCTATCAATGGAATTATCCAGCAAATATTTCAAACTGCTAAAAAGTTAGTCCAAGCAGGAAATTTACAAGAGGCGATCGCCAAATTTCAAACTATCCTAGACCAACAACCCGACTATATTCCTGCCCTCAATCAATTGGGGAATGCTTGGCAAAAGTTAGGGAAATCCGATAAAGCGATCGCCTGCTATCAAAAAGTCTTAAAAATCAATCCAAACATAGCCGTTGCCCATTGTAATTTAGGCAGTATTTGGCAAATACAAGGCAAGCATGAAGAGGCGATCGCCGCCTATCAAAAAGCGATTGAACTAAAACCTGATTTTGTTTTAGCCTATCGAAATTTGGCAAATCTCCATGGCACTCGCCGGCAATTTAAGCGGGCGGAAATGGTTCTTCGACGACTTCTAGAATTTCAGCCTGAAGACCCAGAAAATCACCAACTTTTGGGAAGTGTACTCCGTCAACTAGGCTATGTAGAAGAAGCAAGTAGTTGTTTTCAGAATGCTATTAAGTTAAATCCCCAGTTCAGTGAAGCTTATTATAGTCTGGGATGTTTATTGATTACCAAAGGACAACTTAATACAGCCAAGCAATACCTTGAAAAAATCATCAAGACTCCATTGGATCAGCTTTCCTTTAATCCATCTTTCGTCTATAGCAGTTTAGGTTTTATCTTGGAAAACCAAAATAAATTCATAGAAGCTCTCCATGCCTACAATCAATCTTTACAACTCAATCCAGAAGCAACAGAAATTCTTTATCAACAGGAACATCTACGGCTAACCCTTTGTGATTGGGAAGATTTTGATGGTCGGAGACAAATCCTAATTGAACGTATTCAAAAACACCTAGAAACGCCCCAATCTGCGAAACTTACCCCCCTGAGTTTGAATAGCTTTGGAGCCCCGATCGCCTTACATACCGCCGTTAATCGTCACTGGAGTCAAACGATTACGGAGACGATGGCGGAACTGAAAAACATCTGTGGATTTATGCCCCGACAGTTTAACCGAGAAAAAATTCGCTTAGGCTATCTCTCCGCCGATTTTCGTAGCCATGCGGTGGGTTCCCTCATTGCCGAGATTTTCCAGTACCATGATCGTGCTTCATTTGAGATCTATTGCTATTCCCTCACGGATATCAAGGATGGAACCACAAAAATCATCGAAAGGGGGTGTGATTATTTTATTGATATTGCCCATCTCTCCGTGGAAGCGGGGGCACGGCGTATTTATGCTGACGAGATTGATATTTTGATTGATTTAGGGGGTTACACCACCTTCTGTCGCCCAGAAATCCTCGCCCTCCAACCCGCACCGATTCAAATACAATATTTGGGTTACCCTGACACTATGGGGGCAGAGTTTATTCAATATATTCTCGGCGATCGCCAAATTATTCCTCCAGAACTTAGCCAGTATTACACTGAGCAGGTGATCGAACTCCCCCAGGCTTTTGTTGCCTCCCCAGTGGAAATCACCCAAAATGCTCCCCCCCGCTCGGCCTTAGGATTACCCGAAAAAGGATTTGTCTATTGCTGTTTTAATCGCACTGATAAATTTGATCCTCATTTATTTGCTGTATGGATGCGTATTCTCCAACAGGTTCCCGACTCAGTGCTCTGGCTAAGTGACATCTCCCCCAACATTACCCGAAATCTCGAAGCTAGAGCCGAAGACCAAGGTATGAACCCAAAACGGTTAGTATTTTTACCCAAATTGCCCCTCATGAGTTTTATAGCTCATCTACAACGGGCAGATTTATTTTTGGATACTCTTAACTACAATGCGGGAGCAACGGCGATCTCCGCTTTACAATCAGGATTACCCCTATTGACTTGTCCAGGGGAAAGTTTTGCTTCACGGATGGGAGCCAGTATTTGTTACAGTATTGGGTTAGATGACTTTATTTGTGACAGTTCCCAGTCCTATGAAGAAAGAGCAATTTATTGGGGCAATCATGCTCAGGAATTACGGGCTGTTCGACAAAACTTGTTGCAACAAAAGAAAAAATTGCCTCTTTTTCAGCCAAAGCAATGGGTTCGTAATCTGGAAATAGCATTAAAAAATTTGCTCAAGACTCCTGGCTAAAACAATACTTCCTAGCATAAGCCTTTATAAATTCCTTTAAAACTAAGCGAAAAATACAAATTTTATGACTAACTTTTTTATCCAGCAAACCGGCAGCGTTAACCCCTTCAATGGCATTGATATCGGGTCTAGAAGCACTCCTACCTTTGCTGACTTGGACGGAGATGGCGACCTCGACGCGATCATTGGTGAACTTGACGGCAGTCTCAACTACTACCAAAACACGGGTAGTACCACCAACCCAGTCTACACAGAGCAAACCGGCAGCGTTAACTCCTTCAATGGAATTGATATCGGGTCTAGAAGCACTCCCACCTTTGCCGACTTGGACGGAGATGGCGACCTTGATCTGCTCAGTGGGAACGTCGCTGGCAATTTTAACTATTACGAGAATACGGGTAATCCTATTAACCCAGCTTATACACAGCGAACTGGTACTAACAACCCTTTCAATGGGTTTATTGTGACAAATTTGAGTGCCCCCGCTTTTGGCGACCTGGACGGAGATGGTGACCTTGATGTCATGTCCGGGTTAACCAATGGCGCATTTCCCTATTACGAGAATACGGGTAATCCCATTAATCCAGCCTATACACAGCGAACTGGTACTGCCAACCCTTTCAATCTGTTAACCGGTTTTGGTGACCGCCCCCCAGCCTTGGCTGATCTTGATGAAGATGGAGATTTCGATGTCATTAGTGGAGGAACTGATGGCACCCTCAAATATTATGAGAATACGGGCACTATCACTAGCCCAGTTTATATAGAGCGAACAGGCACTGCTAACCCCTTCAATGGTATTGATGTGGGAGATTTCAGTGCCCCTACCTTTGGAGACATTGATGACGATGGCGATCTCGATTTACTTGTTGGTGCATCTGACGGTACTCTCTATTACTTCCTGAGTGTTGATCTGATCGCCATTACCCAATCCGGGGGCAATACCCAAGTCACTGAAGGCGGAACCACGGATAGCTACACCGTAGTTTTAGGTGAACAACCCACTGCCGATGTAGTAATTACCCTCAATAGTGGCATCCAACTCAGCACCAACGTCACCAGCCTCACCTTCACCATTGCCAACTGGAATGTGGCCCAAACTGTCACCGTCACCGCCATTAATGACACCGTAGGCGAAGGAACCCACCAAGGAGTTATTACCACCACTATCAGCAGTACTGATACCCGTTTCAACGGGCTGTCCATTGCTCCTATCCAAGTGGTGATCGCCGACAACGACCTCCCCACCACTCCTCGCGTTTACACCCGGCAAACAGGGACTGCCAACCCCTTCAATGGCATTGATATTGGAGTATACAGTGTCCCCACCTTCGCTGACTTGGACGGAGATGGTGACCTTGACGTCACAATCGGGTTAACCAGTGGCGCATTTGCTTATTACGAGAATACAGGTAATGCTACTAACCCAGCCTACACGGCACGAACTGGCACCGCCAACCCCCTTAATGGCATCGATGTAGGCACATACAGCGCCCCTGCTTTCGCCGACCTGGACGGAGACGGCGACCTTGATATGCTCAGCGGTATACAGAACGGGCTGTTCAATTATTATAAAAATACTGGCAGCACTAATAGTCCCGTATACATACAACAGACTGGCACCGCCAATCCTTTCAATGGATTTGATGTGGGAAATTTCAGCATCCCTACCTTCGCTGACTTGGACGGGGATGGTGACCTTGATATGCTCAGCGGGGACACCATTGGCAGATTTCACTACTACCAGAATACAGGTACCAATGTCAATCCAGCCTACACAGCACGAATTGGTACTGCCAACCCTTTCAATGGTTTTGATACGGGGAGTACTGCTGGCAGCGCCCCAGCCTTGGCTGACCTTGATGGAGATGGGGACATCGATGCCATTGGTGGAGCAAGTGATGGCACCCTAAAATATTATGAGAATACGGGCACTATCACCAGCCCAGTTTATACAGAACGAACTGGTGCCGCCAATCCCCTCAATGGCATCGATGTAGGAACGTTTGCTGTCCCTACCTTTGGAGATCTCGATGGCGATGGCGATCTCGATTTACTCGTTGGTGCAGGTGACGGCACTCTCTACTACTTCAAAAGTGTGGTTCCGCCGAATTCTGCCCCCACCAACTTGTCCCTGTCTGCTACCACTATTAATGAGAATGTAGCCGCCTTAACTATCATTGGTAACTTATCCACGACTGATCCCGATACGGGAAATACTTTTATCTATACTCTGGTGAATAGCTACGGAGATAATACCGCTTTCACCATTAGTGGCAACCAGTTGGCGATTAATAATTCTCCCAACTATGAAACACAATCAACGTACGATATTAAGATAAAAACTACTGATCAAGGGGGACTGTCTTTTGAAAAAGTCTTCACTATTGAAGTTAATAATCTCGATGAAGTAGCCCCGACGATTACCTCTAGTAATACAGCAACAGCGATTAATGAAAACAGTGGAGCCAATCAAGTAGTCTATACAGTTACTTCCACCGACACAGGGGATATTGCCACAGGTTCAACCACCTATAGCCTGAAAAATGTCGGAGACTTTTCTTCCTTCACCATTGATGGGACATCAGGACAAGTCACACTTACAAGCAATCCAAATTTTGAAGCTAAATCAAGCTATAGCTTCACCGTCATTGCCACCGATGCCGCCAATAATGCGTCGGAAAAAATAGTCACTCTAGGTATCAACAACCTAGATGAAGTAGCCCCGACGATTACCTCTAGTAATACAGCAACAGCGATTAATGAAAACAGCGGACCTAATCAAGTAGTTTATACAGTTACCTCCACCGACACAGGGGATATTGCCACAGGTTCAACCACCTATAGCCTGAAAAATGTCGGAGACTTTGCCGCCTTCACCATTGATGGCACATCAGGACAAGTCACACTTACAAGCAATCCAAATTTTGAAGCTAAATCAAGCTATAGCTTCACCGTTATTGCCACCGATGCCGCCAATAATGCGTCAGAAAAAATAGTCACTCTAGGTATCAACAACCTAGATGAAGTAGCCCCAACGATTACCTCTAGTAATACAGCAACAGCGATTAATGAAAACAGTGGAGTCAATCAAGTAGTCTATACAGTTACCTCCACCGACACAGGGGATATTGCCACAGGTTCAACCACCTATAGCCTGAAAAATGTCGGAGACTTTTCTTCCTTCACCATTGATGGGACATCAGGACAAGTCACACTTACAAGCAATCCAAATTTTGAAGCTAAATCAAGCTATAGCTTCACCGTCATTGCCACCGATGCCGCCAATAATGCGTCAGAAAAAACAGTCACTCTAGGTATCAACAACCTAGATGAAGTAGCCCCGACGATTACCTCTAGTAATACAGCAACAGCGATTAATGAAAACAGTGGAGTCAATCAAGTAGTCTACACAGTTACCTCCACCGACACAGGGGATATTGCCACAGGTTCAACCACCTATAGCCTGAAAAATGTCGGAGACTTTGCCGCCTTCACCATTGATGGGACATCAGGACAAGTCACACTTACAAGCAATCCAAATTTTGAAGCTAAATCAAGCTATAGCTTCACCGTTATTGCCACCGATGCCGCCAATAATGCGTCAGAAAAAACAGTCACTCTAGGTATCAACAACCTAGATGAAGTAGCCCCGACGATTACCTCTAGTAATACAGCAACAGCGATTAATGAAAACAGTGGAGTCAATCAAGTAGTCTACACAGTTACCTCCACCGACACAGGGGATATTGCCACAGGTTCAACCACCTATAGTTTAAAAAATGTCGGAGACTTTGCCGTCTTCAGCATTAATGGCACATCAGGGGAAGTAAGACTGATAGCAGATCCTGATTTTGAAACCAAGCCTAGCTATAGCTTCACCGTCATTGCCACTGATGCCGCCAACAATGCGTCAGAAAAAACAGTCACCCTGGCAATCATTGACCTATTCGATTTAACCAATGGTGATGACAACTACTCCGGAGATGGAGGAGGAAAAGCCATTTATGCCCTAGCCGGCAATGACATAGTTTATGGACAGGGAGGAAACAATAGCATTTATGGAGGAAGCGGCAGTGACAAGCTGTACGGAAATGGAGGTAATGACTTCCTAAATGGAGATGAAGGCAATGATTCGCTTTACGGTGGGATAGGCAATGACATCCTGAATGGCGGGGTCGGAAATGACCGTCTATTTGGAGATAGTGGCAATGATATTTTGAGTGGAGGAGTAGGTCGTGACACGCTAACTGGGGGAGCCGGAGTAGACGTGTTCCGATACCAATTTGGAGAATCAATGGTGACTCAGCTAGATGACATTGTAGACTTTGTCTTTGGGGAGGATAAAGTGAATCTCATAACGGGAATTCCCGTTCAGTTCAGTCGAGCCAGTGATAATGCCAGTACATCACTGACGAATATAGTCAACAGCGTGTTTGCAGATGCAAATGGTAGCTTAGCGGGAGCGCAGGCATTGGGAGCAAATAGTGCCGCTTTCGTAAGGGCAACAGCGCCGGGTTTTGAAGAGATTTACTTCATCATCAATGATGGTACGGCTGGTTTTAATCCAGTTAATGATTTGGTTATTAATGTCAGAAATTATCAAGGGACTCTGCCCCAAGGAACCTTGGCTACATCCTGGTACATAGATCCGACAACTGTCTTTGTTTAAAAGCTTAGGTCTAGTTCTGAGGTGATGAACTTTCATCCTGACCGCTCTCCTTCGCAGACCCAACCAACAGACTACTTTTTATCCAAGGCGGTCTGATTTCAGTTAGCAGAATAATGCTCATCTTTCATGCTAAAATTCCAGTAAAAAACTTGAGCCTAAAATATATCTGGTTACGATGATAAATTACCGGTAAATAGAATAAATCTCTCATGTTTGTCAAAGACCGAGCTAAGATAAATGTCAACCGTATTTCAAATAGTAATCTAGAGTTCAAGATTGGGTAATCTGCACTCGGTAATAAATGGAGGATGGGCTTGATTATTTCTTCAGCCCCCCTAACATAGTAGGTATTATTTACTTGCTTGGAGGATATTTTGTCCCCCTTTTTTCCTCCTTTACCTAATCTTTCAATACTTTTGCATGTTCACTTTCTGATTCAGTCAGTTACTATTTACGGCCTAACTAGCTTAGTCAAGATGATTAAAATTAACTGCTAGAGAAATATTTGAAAAATGTCCTCATGTAAAAAGCGATTATGGGAAGGAGAGTTCTGGAGTAATGGTGATTTTGTAATTACAGTTGGTAAACATATAATATGGAAATGAAAATATGATATCCAAGTATGTAAAAGAGCAAGGAAGAGAATATGAAAAATTACATCAATCCCAGCAACTTAGTCTTTTTTGATCCTAATACCCCATTGCAAGCAGCGGAGAGGCTTCATTTTTTTTCTTATTCTTAGCTCCTCTTGCTTATTAGGCAAGTCTTTTTTAAGAGCATATATTAAATCTTATTACGCTGTATCGATGGGATAATCTATTTTCTAAAATTCCGGGTAGAATGTGCCGAATATTGATTCCTATCTTCAAAAATTATATGGGGACTTCTCGGCGTTTTTTCCTTGGTGCCACAACAGCAGGGTTAGCGACTGCTGCATCTGGTTATGAATTTTTTGGTAAGGCAAGTGCAGAGGCGAAATCATCACAGTTATCAAGTAATTCTTCCGTTGATGTTGTCGTGGTCGGTGCTGGTATTTCAGGCTTGATGGCCGCCCGGGAGCTGGAAAAACAGGGTCATACTATAACAATATTGGAAGCACGTCCACGCATTGGTGGCCGTTGTGTACGCAAAAAAACCATACAGGATTGGTGGGTAGATTTGGGTGGCCAATGGATGGGAAAGACCCATTATCTTTTTAAGGCTTTAGCGGAAGAGCTGGGGTTGAAAAAATTCGATAGTTATTACGATGGCAACTCAGTTCTGATTTGGAATGATAAAAAAATTGCTGCCCCCATGGCCAGCGACTGGGCCAACTCATTTCTCTATGTAAATTACGAAGATGTCCCTGCCCCAGTTAAAGAGCGCGAGGCAGCTCTGAAACTACATCGAGAATTTCTCCAGTTAGTGCAAACCATTGATGCGGAACATCCCTGGCGATCGCCCCAGGCGAGAAACTTAGACACCCAGACCATTGAGAGCTGGATGCGGGATCGTACTGATTCTGAACTTGCGTATCATATCTTCAAATGGTATTCGCGGGTCGGAGGATCTGGTGGTTTTGAACCAGGGGATTCCTCGATTCTGCATTTGGCCCAGACCCAAAAAGCTTCACCTCAAGAGGAAACTCCTGAACAGTGGCTTCTCTACGGCGCGGCCGGTCAGATGCCAGAGCTATTGGCGGGTCAGATTAAGGGGGAAATCCGCATGAATGCAGCGGCCCAGGCTGTTATTCGCCAGGGAGAAGGTTACCAAGTAAAAGCCGCGGACGGAAGCGTACACAATTGCCGGGCTGTGGTGGTGGCAGTGCCGCCCCCGGTGCGGGGCCAAATTTTCTTTGAGCCAGGGTTACCGCCCCAGACGTCCGGTTTGCTTCAGCGCTTTCCCATGGGTTCCATGTTTAAAGTTTTTGCCATTTACCCATCCGCTTGGTGGCGTGAGCAGGGTTTCAACGGTTTGGGGCAAGGGAATCTGCCGACCCTTGAGCTGACCGCCGATTCTTCTCCTCCTTCCGGTACACCCGGGGTTCTCGCTTCCTTTGTTGCTGGCGATCGGGCTGTAACCTTAGCCCTCCAGAGTGAGGCTGAACGACGAAAAGCTATTTTGGCTGATCTTGTCACTTACTGGGGGCCACAGGCCAAAGAACCCGTTGATTACATCGAGATTAATTGGGGAGAAGAAGCCTGGACAAGGGGGGGATTTACTGCCTACATGACGCCGGGCACATGGACAAGCTTTGGTTCTGCCTGGCGTGAACCCGTGGGACGCATTATTTGGGCTGGTACGGAGTCCTCTCCCCGATGGGCTGGTTATTACGAAGGTGCCATTCAGTCCGGCATTGATGCGGCTAAGATGGCACATTCCATGGTGGGCTGAAACTAAACTAACTCTGTCTGGGCCACGGGGCAGAGGTAGGGGCTGGTTTTTCCCCCGCTCCCATTGGTTAGGATGGGGTATTGTTGATGGCCCATGGAAGGCGAGGGGATGAATTTGAGCACGACTTTTACGGCGGTGTACGGCCCCGTTAATTCCTGGCGCTATGGTCGTTCCCTGGGCATTGATCCCATTGGCCCTATCTCCACCTGTTCTTTCAATTGTATCTACTGTCAATTGGGGTAAATTGAACACCTCAGCGACGATCGCCAAATTTTCGTTGCCACCGCTGACATTTTGCGGGAATTGGCCCAGTTTACCCCCTGGGAAGTGGATGTAATTACCTTGAGCGGTAGTGGGGAGCCGACGTTAGCGAAAAATTTGGAGGAAATTCTCCAGGGCATTAAAACTTTGACGGGGAAACCAACCTTGGTACTTACCAATGCCACTTTGTTAAATGATCCTAAAGTGCAGCAAGAATTAGCTTGGGCAGATAAAGTGTCCGTCAAGCTGGATGGACTTTGGCCAACCCAGTTGAAAAAAATCAACCGACCGATCGCCGCCATTGACCTGGAGCAAATTTTGACCGGTATTCAAACCTTTCAGCAGGAATTTAGGGGAGAATTATCGGTTCAAACCATGGTCATTCAGCCCTGGGATCAGACAGCCGAGAACCGCTATGTGGAACTTTTATCCCTAATTAAGCCAACCGAAGTGCAACTCAACAGCCCCACTAGGCCTAAGCCACTCCAGCGGGAACTGGAAGGCCGGGGCAACCATACCGGCACCCCCTATGGCGATCGCCCTGTGCTCCAGCTTAAATGTGTTGATCGACAAACCTTGCATGGGCTGGCAGAACGTTTACAGCATCAGACCGGCATTACTGTCCGTTGTGCCCCGGACTGTCACCTAGTCAATTGACTGTCCTTGATTTTGCTAATTATCCAGACCTTAGGAAAGTAACGGGCCGATTTTGTTCCACAACCACACAATTCATCGGCAAAATTAAATTGGTTTAGCTAAACATCCCCATCATTATTGGAAGCGTATTTTTGTAGGATTAATTGCATCATTAATAAAATCAAGCCGATCGCCACAAAGGCAAAAATGAAGGTGCCCATGGAAGCTAGTCCCAATACCAGGGTTCTCACCGCCGAGGCAATGCGCTGAACGATCGCCTTATCGGACAACACCGGCTTACTGGCAAAACTAACGGCGATCGCCGAAGTCAAAAGATATAAACCCCAAGCCAAGGTCGCGGAAATACCCGAACCGACCAAACATCGTAGGGGCGTAGGGGGAACAGGTTCTTTTTTTTCTGGTTTTGAGGAATCTTCGCTCATATTTGGGAAAATCTGACAACGGCTTGGGCTAAACAAATAGATGGCTGAAAATAATTGCAATTTCGCTAGCTAGTCTCCCTATTGTACTACTGGTGCCGCTGTCCACCACAAAATCCACTAGAATTTGCCATAGGTACTTTCCCTTTCCCCACCATGGCCATTTCCTCCCCCGTCAACGCCGTCACCGATATCATTCCCCAGCTCGAAAAAATTGTTGGTCAGGATGGAGTGATTAAACGCAAAGACGAGTTATTTACCTACGAATGCGACGGTTTAACCGGTTATCGACAACGGCCCGCCCTGGTGGTTTTACCTCGCACGACAGAACAAGTGGCCACGGTAGTCAAACTCTGTCACGATCGCCAAATTCCTTGGATTGCCAGGGGCGCAGGCACAGGATTATCGGGGGGAGCTTTACCGGGAGAAAATAGTCTGTTGATTGTCACCACCCGAATGCAACAAATTTTGGCGGTGGATTACGATAATCAAACCATTGTGGTGCAACCAGGGGTAGTCAATAACTGGGTTACCCAAACCGTCAGTGGGGCTGGCTTTTACTATGCGCCTGATCCTTCTAGTCAGATTGTCTGCTCCATCGGCGGTAACATTGCCGAAAATTCCGGTGGAGTTCATTGTTTGAAATATGGGACAACAACAAACCATGTGCTGGGCTTGAAACTGGTTATTCCCGATGGCTCCATTGTGGAAGTAGGGGGGCAAATCCCCGAAATGCCGGGCTACGATTTAACCGGTTTATTTGTTGGTTCCGAAGGAACCCTAGGCATTGCCACAGAAATCACGCTGAAAATTCTGAAAACTCCAGAATCCATCTGTGTGGTGTTGGCGGATTTTCTTTCTTTGGAAGCCACTGCCCAATCCGTAGCGGACATTATTGCGGCGGGCATTGTGCCAGCGGGTATGGAAATTATGGACAATTTCAGCATCAATGCGGTGGAAGATGTGGTGGCCACCAATTGTTATCCCCGGGATGCGGCGGCTATTTTGTTAGTGGAACTGGACGGTTTACCCATTGAAGTGGCATTAAACCAAGCCAAAGTAGAAGAAATTTGCCGCCAAAATGGGGCCCGTAATACGGCGATCGCCTACGACCAAGAAACCCGCTTAAAAATGTGGAAGGGTAGAAAAGCGGCCTTTGCTGCGGCAGGAAAATTAAGCCCCAGTTACTTTGTCCAAGATGGAGTAGTGCCCCGGACTCAATTGGTACAAATTTTGGCCGATATTAATGCGCTGAGCAAAAAATATGGTTTCCCCATTGCCAATGTTTTCCACGCCGGAGATGGCAATTTACATCCTTTAATTCTGTATGATCAAAAAGTCCCCGGAGCCTGGGAACAAGTGGAAGAATTGGGGGGAGAAATACTCAAGCGTTGCGTCGAATTGGGCGGTAGTTTATCAGGGGAACATGGCATTGGCATCGATAAAAACTGCTTTATGCCCAGTATGTTTAATGAAGTGGATTTAGAAACTATGCAATGGGTACGGCAATGTTTTAATCCTGATAATTTGGCCAATCCGGGTAAACTTTTTCCCACTCCCCGCAGTTGTGGTGAAGTAGCTAATGCCCAACGGCTTAACTTGGGACAGGATCAAAAAATGGGGGAAATTTATTAGTTCTAAAACAGAAAAACGAAGATAATCAGCCCTGGCTCAAACTACTTAGAGTTGAGAAATGGTCAAAGGAAAAAACTAATTGCTTTTTAGGACGAATGGGGTCTGAATAAATTAAGATAATTAATCCATACTCTTAAACCAGCATCGATGCAACAAGAACCAGCAAATCAAAATCTCAGGGCGATAGGATGGATCGGCGCTTTCATGCTGGCGGTTTGCGGTATCCCCCAGGCCTACGAATGTTGGCTTAATGGCAATGCTAATGGTCTTTCTCCCTTATTTTTAGGCTCATGGTTTGTAGGGGAAGTGCTCACTCTAGTTTTTGTTCTTTACGAGCAGGCAAGGACTGATGCTAATATGTGGCCCCTTTTATTTAACTATGCCATCAATATCTTGACTATTTTTGTGATGATTTATTACAAACTATTTCCTATTGTTTGAAATTAGGAAGTTTTTGGTAAAGAATTAACCCGCATTTTTGGCGATCGCCTATGGGCAAGAAACCCGATTTAAAATGTTCAAGGACAGAAAAGTGGTCCCCATGGCGGCGGACAAATTAAGCCCCAATTATGTTTCAAATAATTTCGAGACTGCTTAGGTATTTATTGACAAGCTTTTCGGTGAATTTGACTACCTCAGTCTTACTAGAAACGACTATACTTTGTCCAAGATGGGGGCGTACTCCGCACACAATTGTTACAAATTTTGGCCGATATTAATACGTTGAGCAAAAAATATGGTCTTCCCATGGTGAACGTTCTCACGCTGGGGATGGAAACCTATAGTTGATTTAATTGAAAGTAAGACACCTACTAAAGCTAAAAGCGTCTTTGGTAAAGACTTTGGTCATCTCAATCTTATTTGAATTGACTATAAATCCTCTAATTTTGTACGATTAAAAACTGCCCGGGGCCTGGGAACAGATGGAAGAATTGGGAGGAGAAATTCTCAGACGCTGTGTAGCAATGGGAGAAGTTTATCCGGGGAACACGGTGTTGGTATGGATAAAAATTGCTTTACACCCAGCAAATTCAACTTATTTTATACTGATACAAGAACAATAATAGCCAGAAAAATAGAATCGAAGATTAAGTGTATAGTAATACCGGGAAAGTATTTGTGACTTGTCTTTAAGAATGCCCAAGGGCTTTGGCTAAATTGCAACAATACCTTTAGAGAAATTGGAAAAAACATCAAATTTCCATTGCTTGATAGGTATAAAACTGTTTCATTATGCCAATGGTTTGAAACTCGTAAGTGGGCAAGGGATCCGGCAAAGCTAGGGTGGTTTGGTAAATGCTAAATAGCAAGAAATTTTGTTGATTGGTAGTTTGGGCGATGACCTGCTTAATTTGCGGTTGTCCCACATCCACCAGGGTTTTGCAATAACTCTGGACAAAGCCACCAAAATCCGCCGGTGCTTGGGGGCAAATCTCCGTTTTTAGGTAAATGCTGAGGGTTTCCACCGCATAATGTTCATAGTCTGGTTTGCCAGGATTGCCGATCGCCATCAAAGCACCGCTGGCCAACATCATCACTCCCCCTATCGCCCCAAACACCGATAACACTCTCATCAGGGATGCACACTCCCATCGGGCATAATTGTTTTCGCCAAGTTTATGCTGCTAATATGACTATTCTGAAAATTGACATTGCGTAGGTCCGCCCCCCGTAAAGAGGCATCAACTAAATTCGCCCCCCGGAGTATGGCCCCGGCTAATAAAGCTTTTTCCATCAAAGCATACTCAAAATTAGCATTCTGGAAATTAGCTCCCTGGAAAATGGTGCCCCGCAGAGCGCAACCGGCACAGTTAATCTGCTCCTTATTGGGGAGAGCTTTAAGGTGAATTTCCGATAGATTAATCAAACTGAGGTTAACTTCCTTCATTAATGCCCTGCTTAAATTCGCCCCTTTCAAATTAGCTTGACTGAGGTCGGCTCCCTGGAGAAAAGCTTCCTCCACTGTGCCGTGACGTAATTGGGCTTGACTTAGATTCACCTTATACAAATTTGCATGGTCAAAGTTGGCCTTACGAAAATCCGCTCCACTTAGGTCCGCCCGACTAAAATTAGCCTCCGCCAGATCAACTCGAGTGAGATCGGCTCCACTTAAATCTGCCCGACTGAAATTAACCGCTTCTAGGGTTACTCCTTGGAAATCAGTTTCCACCAAGTTAGCCCCTTCTAGATTTGTCCGTATCAGCCGGGCTTGTTTGAGCTTGGCATAGGCTAAATTGGCTCCACTGAGGTCACAATCGGTTAAGTCCGACCAACTAAGGTCTGAGTAACTTAAATCTATGCCAGTCAGGTCTGACCCAACGAATTTTACTCCCATCAAACGGCCATGGCTTAGGTTAGTACGCCGTAGCTGGGCCCGGGATAAATTGCTGCCGCTGAGGTTGCCATATTCCAGCAGGGCCCGGTTGAGGATAATACCTGCTAGATCGGACTGGATTAAATCGGCGTGATGTAGTTCAATGCGGCTAAAATCCCTAGTGCCTTGGCCATATTGCCAAAGAAGTTGCTCAGTTTCCATTGTGTCCTAACGGTGGTGGGAGGGGAAAGCAAAGCTGTGTATTCTGATGATTCAGACATAAACCAACTCTGGGGGCATTGTGCCCAAAAAAGCTGGCTTACCGACACACCCAACGGAAAAAAGCACTGGTTCTAGGCGGCAGAAGTATGCCAATGGAGATAGGGCAATTTTTCGGTGGTGGCTGCAATTTTCCGCTGATTTTGCACCAGTTGGCCACAGGTGTCCCATTGCCCATCCAGTAGCATTTGCTGGGCCCCGTCGGAGAGAATTACGGAAAAACTCCGATCGCCGTAGTTAACGGAAGCGGTGGTCAGGTCTAAATGCACCGACAAATCAGGGTCTGCTGTAATGGCTTGTTGTAAATCCGCAACCTGGCTATGGGGGGCAGTGACACAGGGCACACCATTGGCTAGGCAGTTACCCAAAAAGATTTCAGCGAAACTTTCCCCGATGATGGCCTTAATGCCCCATTTAATAATGGCTTGGGGGGCGTGTTCCCGACTGGAGCCACAACCAAAGTTGCGGTTGACTACTAACACTTTGGCGTCTTGGTGTTGGGGCAGATCAAAGGGGTGGTTACCCCCCCGTTGCTGGCGATCGTCGGCAAAGACAAATTCCCCTAGGCCATCAAAGGTGACACAGCGCAAAAAGCGGGCGGGAATGATACGGTCAGTGTCGATGTCATCCCCCACTAGGGGCAAGGCTTTACCCTGAATTTGTTTAATTTGGCTCATGGTCTTCGGTAACGGTGTGGCAGTTAATCGCTATCTTAGCAGGGGCATTGCGACGTTTTAAGACCGCGTTAATAAAGCCGCTAAAGAGGGGATGGGCTTGGTTGGGGCGGGAGTGAAATTCCGGGTGAAATTGGCAGGCAATGAAAAAGGGATGGTGGGGATATTCAATGATTTCCACTAGGCGGCCATCGGGGGAAGTGCCACTAACCACAAAGCCGGTGTCGATGAATTGGGTGCGGTAGGAGTTGTTAAATTCATAGCGATGACGGTGCCGTTCGTACACCACTTCTTTTTGATAAAGGGAAAAGGCGAGGGTGTCCGGGGCAATGCGACAGGGGTACAGGCCTAGCCGCATCGTGCCTCCCAAATCCACCACATCCTGCTGTTCTGGCAATAAATTAATTACCGGGTTGGGGGTTTCCGTTTCAAATTCGGCGCTGTTGGCTTCCGTTAGCTTGGCCACGTTTCTGGCCCACTCAATGACCGAGCATTGCATCCCCAAACATAGACCCAAAAAGGGCATTTGATTTTCCCTGGCATATTCGATCGCCTGGACTTTGCCGTCTACCCCCCGAATGCCAAAACCGCCGGGCACCAGCACCCCATCCACATCCCCTAAAAATTTAGCTGCTCCCTGGGCTTCGATTTCTTCGGCACTGACCCAACGCAGATGGAGTTTGCTGTCACTGGCGATCGCCGCATGGCCGAGGGCTTCCACCACGGATAAATAAGCATCACTCAGTTGAACGTATTTACCCACCAGGGCCACGGTGATGTCATGGTGCGGGGACTGCATTTTTTCCACCAGGGATTGCCATTGGGATAAATCCGGCGATCGGTTTTCCATTTTCAGCAATTCCAAGGTCTGTTGGGCTAGCCCTTCTTTTTCTAAAATTAGCGGTACCTCGTAGATACTGGTGGCATCCTGGCAGGTAATGACCGACTCCACCGGCACGTCACAGAATTCCGATAACTTTTCCTTCATGCCTGGGTGCAACGGGCGATCGCAACGACAAACTAGAATGTCTGGCTGAATGCCAATGGAACGTAATTCCTTAACGGAGTGTTGGGTGGGCTTGGTTTTCATCTCCTTGGCGGCGGGAATCCAGGGAATGAGGGTAACGTGCATATAGATAACGTTATGGCGACCCACCTCCTTGCGGAACTGGCGAATAGCTTCCAAAAATGGCAGGGATTCGATGTCCCCCACGGTACCGCCAATTTCGGTAATTACCACATCGGGACTAGTGTTTTGGGCCACCCGGAGAATTCTTTCCTTAATCTCGTTGGTAATGTGGGGAATCACCTGTACTGTGCCCCCCATATAGGCTCCCCGCCGTTCCTTATTGATCACCGCCTGATAAATGGACCCCGTGGTAACACTGTTGAGGCGGGACATGGAAGTGTCGGTAAAACGCTCGTAGTGCCCCAAATCCAAATCCGTTTCGGCCCCATCTTCGGTGACAAACACCTCCCCATGCTGAAATGGACTCATGGTACCAGGGTCCACATTGATATAGGGGTCGAGCTTGAGGATGGAGACGGAATAGTGGCGGGATTTGAGTAACCGTCCCAAACTAGCGGCCACAATGCCCTTGCCAATGCTGGATACTACCCCCCCAGTCACGAAAACAAATTTTGACATTGACCGAACTTCCTCAAATTGCGCTTAAATCCCCGCCCATTTTACCGGAGATACCAGCTAATAACTAAACCTAACGTCCAATTTAGTACTGCTTAACGTTCTAGTAAAATTGGCTGATCGTGTAAAGCCATTAATTTTTCTCTGGGAACCGCCAACATGGCATAAGCCTGACCATCTCCATCTGCAAATTCGACTTCAAAAGCTTCCCCTTCGCCCAGAATCTCAATAATTGTCCCAACTTGTCCGTGACGCAATAGAATTGGCTGGTTGGTCATAAAAAGCTTGGAAGTGATATCTTCTTTTAACGCCACAAGATTATGTAGCTGCAGGTTGTCCATAATTATAATTTCCTCAATACTAATTGCGAATGGGATAAACACTGGTTAGTCGAGGATAGGTCTCTCCAGGACGAATTATCCAAGCACTAAGTATTTGTGCTGTTCCGACGGTCGTGGTCATGGGAAAAACTGCCACATAACGCTCTCCGTACTGATCAGAATTTGTCAACTCAAAGTTTTTGTAATGGGCAGCTACTTCTCTGAGCTTAGTAATAAGAAAATCTTGGTTATTTATTGTTATACCTAATTTAGCTCGAAAAAGTCTAGCTTTATGTTTGCCATTAGGATGGGTCAGGCTAAGGGAATATGTCTGTAGTTTATCAGTTATTTGCTTCACATCAGCTTGGTCTCCGTAGGGCAATTTCATAACTTAGATTAAGGATATTCCAGAACTTAACTCAGGATAGAGGTTACGGCATCGATTAGTATGATCATAGGTTTTTCCTTAGAGGTTTTGCCATGATCGATCGCCTTTCTCCTTTACTTACATTGCTCCAACAACGCACAGAATTAGGCCAGCTTCCCCCGGACATACTAGAGGCGATCGCCAACCAATTAATTGGATTTTCCCTGGGTACAGGGGAAAGTTTACCCAAAAGTAGGGATCAAGGGAAAGGGACCGACCTTTATATTCTTGGGCAAGGACAGTTGCAGTCCGACACCAGAAAGATTTGTTTATTGCCGGGGGCGATCATTAACTTAGAAGCTTTCATAATTGATAGTCCCTGGGAACAGGATTTTCTTGCCCTTACTGACTGTGAGTTGTGGTGTTTACCGGAGCAAAAAATGCGGCAATTACTCCAGGATTACCCCCAAATAACCCAGGCTTTTTCCCAACAATTGGTGCAAGGATTGAAAGAAATTAATGCCCAACTATCCCTTGAACAGGAAAAACAAAAAATTGTCCGCCCCTACCTTGTGCCAGCTGCTAAGCGGGCCATCATGGGCAAAAGTCGCTACGCCCAAAAGCTACGGGAACAAATTAAAGCGGCGGCGATGGATCAAAAACCAGTCTTGTTATTTGGTGAACCTGGTTTAGAGAAAGATAATACGGCAGCTTTGATTCATTTTGGCTCAGCGGAAGCCCAAAAGTCGGTGATGGTGAAGATAAATTGCGCCTTCCTCTCCGCCAGTGGCCAAGAGTTATTTGGTAGTAGCCAAGGCAGACCAGGGCTTTTGGAAGCTTTAGACCAGGGCACCCTATTGTTAAATAATATTCAGGAGTTAAATCCCCAGCTTTTACCGGCGATCGCCAATTTGATTTGCGAAGGGATATATCAACCAATTAGCTCCCCAGGGGAACCACTGCCCCCCTTCAAAACCAGTCGGGCTAAGGTGATTGCGGTGGCAGAAAATATTATTCCCAAACTGACACCTTTATTTGAAAACACGATTAAAATTCCTCCCCTCAGGGTGAGAAAAGCGGATATTGAAGATTATTGTCACTATTATTTATCCTTAATTTGCCGCTCCAAAGGCATTGAAGTACCCGCTTTAGCTCCGGAAGCTTTACGAAGATTGCAAGCCTACGATTTTCCCAATAACATTCGGGAATTAAATAATCTGATCGAACGGGCAGTGACCCAACTCCAGGGAGATAAGGTAATTACTGAAGAAATTATTTGGCCATCCCAAAGTAAGAAACAATTATTTCGCCTCAACTTACTCAATCGCTATCCCCAACTGCGGCAATTTTTACGCAGTGCTTGGTGGCCCGATCGCCTCAATTATGGCTTTACCGTATTTGCTTTTCCTGTCATTGTGGCCATTCTTTTCCTCGGACCCCAAACTAGGGCTGAAAATTTTGCGTTGAACTTATTTTGGGCCTGGTGGTGGCCATTAGTGTTATTGGGCTTTATTTTTGTCGGTCGCCTTTGGTGCGCCGTTTGCCCTTTTATGATCTATGGAGAAATAACCCAAAAAATCTCCCTTTGGCTCTGGCCTAGAAAGTTAAAAAAATGGCCTAGACAAGCGGCGGAAAATTGGGGCGGTTGGTTTTTATTTGCCCTCTTTGCTCTGATTTTACTCTGGGAAGAACTGTGGCATTTGGAAAATACTGCCTACCTTTCCGCTTGGTTACTGCTGCTAATTACCGGGGGCGCCATGGTTTGTTCGGTAATTTTTGAGCAAAGATTTTGGTGTCGCTATCTTTGTCCCATCGGTGGTATGAATGGCATGTTCGCCAAATTAGCCATCACCGAATTAAGGGCCCAGCAAGGAACCTGTTCGGCAGAATGTACTACTTATCAGTGTTATAAAGGAGGCCCCGCCAAAGGGGAAGGTCAAGCCACGGAAGGTTGTCCCCTGGGTACTCATCCCGCCCAACTAACCGACAATCGGGATTGTTTACTGTGTATGACTTGCCTCAAAGCCTGCCCCCATCGTTCAGTGGAATTTAATTTACGTCCTCCGGCGATCGCCATTGTCACCACCCACACTGTGCGCCCCTACGAAGTGGCATTATTGTTATTGCTACTCGATAGCGTTCTGCTAAGGAGATTACCCCAGTTTATTGAAGTTTGGCATTTGCCGCCGATGGGAACATTTACTAACCATGGTCTACTTTCCCTCGCCTTGCTATTTTTACCAGCTTTATTGCCACTGATGGCCTACTTTTTGATTCCCACCCCTAAAGTTGGGCAAAAGATCCCTTTTATTAACCTAGCCTATGGTTTATTGCCCCTGACGTTAGCGGCCAATTTGGCCCATTATCTCAACCTGGGTTTGGGGGAAGCAGGTCAGGTGTTAACCCTGGTGCCCAAAACTTTTCACTGGTCTTTACCCTTTGATTTACCAGTGTTAGTGGCAGACCCGGCGGCGATCGCCTTTTTGCAGGGCATGGTGCTTTTAGGGGGACTGTTATGGTCCATCTTTCTCAGTCAACAGTTGGGCAAACAATCCTTTTTTAGTCTTCTGCCCCACCATGGCACTGCCCTGGGCCTAATGGTAATTTTTTGGAGTGTTATCGTTTAATTGAATTGTTAGGGCTAACTTTCCTCACTTGAGCTTTGAGCAACTAACCTGGGTTTCGGGTAACCTGGATCAAACTGAGTGTGTTGACCGGGAGTATTTTCCGAATGAAGCTGGCGAAGGATGTACAACTAAGACGTTACACTCCCCCTACCTGTACTTTAGAACTGTGGCAAACTCGACGGGTGTGGCAAAGGCCCCCCCAAACTTTGCCCGGGGACTATCGTTTTGTGCTCCACTTTGACGATCCCCGTTTACCGGAAGTGGAACAATTTACCCTGGCCGGCACCCCGGAGGAGTTGGAAGCCTTGGCCCTAGCCGTGGAAACCTATCTCCAGCAACGCCTCAATCCTTTTTCTTCCCTCGATGCCAACAGCTACCAAGAACCGGTCTTCAATCCAGACGGGGAACCATCTTTTTGCCTCCGGCCCCAGGGATCATTGGGCCATGAACTGTTGGGCATGGGGGCTCCCATTACCTTTAACACCTCCCAGCTATATGACCTTATGCTGGCCCTGGAAAGTTTTCGCCTGCAGGATTTGGAGCCGAGCCGGATGCCTGGGCCCCTGCCCCAAGGAAATTCCCCTCAAAAGTTGCTGGGGTGGGGACTCATTGCCGCTGGCGGTGTGGCGGCGATCGCCGTGGGAGCTTCCTGGATGCGTCAACCCCAAGGGGAAGTAATAGTACAAGATAATTTCCAGCTACCGGTGCGAAGCCAATTTCAGTTCAACGAAGTTAGCTCCATGGTGCCCCCTCCACCCCGGGGTAATATCCCTTCCCCCCAATTGGCGGAAACCTTAACCCTACGGGACCCCCTCCCCTCCCCCAGTGCAGTGCTAGTGGGCACTCCGCCTCCCCGCAATGCCAATGTGCCCCTGGTGGTGCCCCCAGAAAGGGTACGCCCCCCGGATTTACAGGCTCCCCCAGCCCCCGGAGAAACGGCGATCTTCATTCCCGATCCCACCAACCTACAGCCCTTAACTCCCCCGCCGGAGCCACCTTCCCCCAATGCCTTAGCAATTTTGCCCCGCCCCGATGGTCAACCATTGCCCTACGGTGGTCAGGTTTTAGGGAATCCCCCTGATTTGCCCTCCCTGCCTCCGGCATCCAATCCCGTCAGTTTTCGGCCTCCCCGGCCCCGCCCAATACCTCCCCGTTCCACCAATTTGCTAGATACCATTCCCCAGGTGGGAGAGGTACGTCAGTTTTATCAACAGCGGTGGCAACCATCGGAAGATCAAACCCAAACCCTGGAATATCGTTTGCAAATCAATGCTGACGGCATGGTGGAAAAAACTGTCCCCTTGGGGAGGGCTGCGAGTATTTACATGGCCCGCCTGCCCCAGCCTACTCCGGGGGAACCCTTGGTGTCTCCTTTGGCCGATGATAGGGTGGAGACTATTCGTTTGGTGCTAACCCCCCTAGGGGATGTGAAAACTTTTCTGGAAGAACAGCGTTAATTTTCCGGGGGATGAACTTAACTTCTCTGCATGGGCTCATCAATCTAGTATGGGATTTTTTGACTAAAGTCTCCTATTTGGTCGATGGATTACTGGCCTAAAATAAGGCCGGAAGGTTATTGATTTTTCACCATTGCACCATGGCCAGTCAGCCCCTAGTGAGCATTATTGTCCCCGCCTACCGGGCTGAAGGTACCATTGCTTTTACTATTCGTAGTGTGTTGCAACAAACCTATGACCGTTGGCAGGTGGCCATCGGCGTAGATGACCAGGTGGACTATCTGCAACTCCTAGCCCAGCAGGGCATTGATGACCCCAGACTGAAACAAGTTTTTACCGGCGGCATGGGCAGTGGGGAGGCGATCGCCAGAAATAAAGCAGTGAGCATCTGTGATGGAGACATTTTGGCCAACCTGGATGCAGATGATGCCTTTGCCCCCGATCGCCTGGAAAGATTGGTGCCCTTAGTGGAAGAATATGGAGTGGCGATCGACAATACCGGGGTTTATAACAGTGAACTAGTTTTGTACAAACAGCCCTTTCCCCAACGGCGGGAACTTAGTTTTGCCACAGCGGCGGATATTCTCAGCCCCCGCATTCCCTTTTTTCCTGTTTTTCAGCGGCGGTTTTTGGGCAATGGTTGGACAAAAGTGCCCTTTGCGGCGGATGTACTTTTCAATTTGGAGTTGTTGAGTCGTACGGAAAAAGTAGCCATCCATCCCGAACCCCTCTACCGTTACTATAAGCGGGACAATTCCATCACCCAGTCCGCCAATGCCTTTGAGACGGCGGAAAAGGCCTACTTGGCTATTTTGTCCCTATTGGACCAGGGAGCCTTGACTTTAACTCCCTCCATCCGCCAGGCGGCCCGCCAAGAATTTAGCGAAAATTTGGCATTGAATAAAGTTTTTCGTCGTTATATGGAAGAAGGCCGTTGCCAAAATTTAGAACAGTTTTTAGACATGACAAATAATGGTCGACAAATTATAGGGGAAGATTAAAAGCGTTTTTGGAATTCCACCACGCCCCGGCTGTCATTTTGAAAATTGCTGGAACCCCGGATCACGGTGCTATCGTTAACCCGGTATTCCAAACCCCACTGAGGTAGACGGTCAGAGTTAATAATTTTTTGCACTGAAACTCCTATTTGGGGGGTAAGGTCAATGCCCGCTTCCGCCGCTACCCCAATTTGATTCCCCTGGAGGCGATCGCCTTCGTTCATTAATGGGGTGGAGAAAATACGAAATTCACTCAGTCCCAAAGCCTCACCGATGCGACCCTGAACCGGGCCCAACACCGCTGATCCAGCTAAATTAGCCAGCCCCACCGTGGTTTGGGTACTATCTTGACCGAGGGTACTAAGTACACCGCCCCCTAGCAACGTAATAATTTCCTGGGGCGATCGCCGGGGGGTGCTGGTCAACTGGATATTGTCGTTAATCTCACTGCCATAACCGTTGATATGGGCTTGGATACGCACCGTTTGCAAGCTATCCTGGTTGGCACTAAAAGGCTCGGGTATCTCGGAGGATTGGGAGGGACGATTGTTGATATTCCGGCTTGTTTCGCTGACGGAACTGAGCAAATATAGATCTAGATAGGGATCTAGACCCCGCTGAGGCAGAAAATAAACCCTGTTATTTTGGTTATTATCCAACCTTAGTTGACTGGCAAAAAGATTTATTTGTCCCCCTTTGAGCTTAATTTCTCCCTCAGGACGTAAATTCTGTGGTGTACCATTCAGCACCATTTGGCCCGCGGCGGCAAAGTCCAAGAAGGGCAGATTTTGTACCCGGATATTCTCCGCCAAAACTAGGCTCAAATTATTGAATGTTAAACCCCGATGTAAAGACGAACCGGGAGCAATGGTAGGTAAGGTTTGGCCGATAAAAATACTGCCATTACCCAAAGCTAATTGGCCTCCCATTTGGGGAGCCATCGCCGTGCCAGTAATTTCCACCAACCCATCCAAAGATCCTTGGTAAAGATTGGGCAGATTCACCGCTAAGTTATTCAAGCTAAGTTGTAAACCCTGATCCACATTGGGTAGGGGATTTTGCAGGGGTAAAGTACCCGCCATGGCCAAGCTCCCACCGCTAATTTGCCCCGTTAAACTGGTCACCTGGAGAGTATTTAAATCCGCCACAATTTGGGCATTGACCTGGGTTAGGGGTTTGTCCGGTAACATCCGAGCGGCGATCGCCCCGTTTTGAATGGTAATTTCCCCCAAACCCTGTAGTTGATAAAGGGCTTGATTATAGGGATCAAGACGACCCAACAAAGCTAAATCTACTTTGCCCTCTCCCCCCAGCCAATTCAATTGCCCGTTACTAATTAGATCAATCAATTGGAAACTATCATTTTTTAACTTTAACGCCAGGGAAAAATGATCACTGGCGGGGGCTTGGCTAGCGAAGGGAAAAACGTAGGGGACACTGCCCTCTAGCCGTAACGGTTCCGTTAGGGAATTGACCAGACTTTGCAACTGGAAATTTAAGCGTCCCCCCTGGTAATTAAAATCTCCTTCGGTTTTTTCCAGAGCCAGGGGACCAAAACGATTATCTTTAATTTGCACTTTGCCCTGAAATTGCGGATCTTGACGGCTACCCTGGAGGCGCAAATTAGCAAACACATTGCCTTCCGGCGCTAAATGGGGCGGTATCTGTAAAAGTTTAGCCAGGGGGCTGAGGGGCAGTTGATGCAATTGAATTTCCCCCTCTTGACTCTCTGGCCCCAATGCTCCGGTCACCCGCAAAAAGCGATCGCCACTCCGTAGCTCTAAGGGGACAAGGCTAAGATTATTTCCTTGCCACTGACCGACCAATTGCAATTGTTCCAGATGATGATCACCCCACCGCCAACTTTGACCCGCAAGATTAAAGTTAGCTGCCAAAGGAGATTGGCCCCGTTTCTCCACGGTAATTTTGCCTTGCACTTGGCCCTGCAATTGATCTAAATCCGGCCAGGGTTTCTGATGAGTTTCTGTTTTAGGTAAGCTAGCTTCACTTAGAGCTAGTTGATTAAATTGAGTCGCCAAATCATCCAGGGCGTTGCCCACACTAACCAACGGCGGCAGATTTTCTTGGTCTAAATCCTGCTCCACTTCACCGTACAAATCCTTAGCAGTACCGTAGGTGGGGGGCTGAAAACCCCGGCTAAAATCTTCCCAGGTGAATAGTTGCAGGGCAGTCAAAATATCTTCAACCTGGCTCTGGCGAAAACTAATTTCCCCGCCCCATTGGGGTTCTTCTCCCTGGAAATTAGCTTGTCCCTGGATTAATACTGTGCTCCGGCCATGGCGTAAACGGCCATTTTCCATCGTTAGTTGCCCCTGGCCGTAGCGGAAATTTCCCGTCAGATCCCGGGCTCGAAAATTGCCCCAGCGGGGTTGCTGGATATTGACCCGACTGGCGATCGCCGTTTTTTGGGCCAGGTCGAGCTGAAAATGACCGGACAGTTCCCCCCCCCAGGATTGACTCTGGAGTTTCCCTAAGGAATCCCTTAAGGATTTGTCGCCATCGGGCACAAGGGTTAAAACCAGGGGCAGACTATTCTGTAAAGCTTCCAGTGGCAGGGAACGGGTCGTTAAAGACCAGTGGTCAGCCTGCTTTTGCCCCACCAATTGTAATGGCCCCCGCTCAAACAGCACCGCCGTTGGTTGTTGCTTGGGGTCTAGGCTGAGGGCAATTTGTTCTTCTTGCCCCTGGAGAGCTAGCTGTAAACCCTCAGTATTTCGTTCTACTTTGCCGCTTAAATGGGGTGCAAACTGAAAATTTCCTAACTGCAAATGGTTAACCGCCAACTGGCCTTGCCATAGGGGTTGCTGACCAGAGCCGGTTATCTGGCCGGTAAAATCTAAATTTCCTGTCAGGGGAGCCGCTTTCGGAGTGGGAACAATCTTGGCCAGGGGTAAATCCTTCGCCTGCACCTGGAGGTTAATAGCTTTCACTGCCGCTTGAAAATCAAAACCGGATTGAACTGCGGCAATGGGAATTTGTAAATTTCCTTGGGCCTGCAGACCTTTGCTACGGAGTTGGCCTAAGTTAAGCCGAGAACCTTGCCAATCAAAGGCTACAGCAACGGGTTCCGATAATAGTTGCCAGCCCTGGGAGCTGCTTAAATTTCCCTTTAAGTTTGTTAACTGAGCCTTTTCCCCAGTCCATTGCCCCATTAGGGCTAGCTGCCCAGCTAATTGCCCCGGTTGAGGGATCCGCAAAGCCCGCCAATCTATGCCTGCTGTACTAAGTTGGGCGCTAAATTGCTGGTCTTGAAAGTTAATTTGCTCGATGTTGACCCTGCCCTTGGGGGACTGCCATTGGCCCGAACCGGCTAAACTCCATCGGGAAATCGGTTGATCAAGCTGACCTTGCCCAGTCCATTGGCCAGCTAAATTGCCTAACCAATGTTGCTCCATGCCTGGCAAAGTGCCTAGGGGAATATCTGTGGCGGTAAAACTTCCCTGCCATTGTTTGCCCTGGAGCTGAAACTGATTGATTGCCACTAACCCCTGGGGCAAAGTTACCCGGCCTTGACCCTGCAATTGCAATGGTTGCTGATTTTGGCGATCGCCTTTTACCTGCACCTGGCCCTGGAGTTTGCCCCGTTTAAAACTAGCTGGAATAGATGGGGAAATGTGGTTGGTTAAAGCCCCTAGGGATAAATTTTTCAGGTGAAAATTGCCCTGCCATTGGCCCTGTTGGTAGGTAAAATCATCGGTTTTGACTAATCCCCCGGCGAGGGAAAAGTTGGCTGTAGCTTGGGCTTGCCAAGTCTGGGGATCGGATAATTTTCCAGCAACTTTAGCTTGCCCTGAAATAGGTAAAATCGGCGGTAATTGAGCGTTTACATCCCCCTTTAACCAAGGCCGAGCATCAACATTTTCAGCTTTGATTTGCAGTTGAAACGGTTGCCATTCCAGTTTATTCCCCTTTCTTTGGGCTTGAATTTGTCCTGATCCCGTTAGATTGCCGCCGCTGTGGGGCCAGGCTTGGAAGTTTTTAATTACTACTCGATCGCCCTCGAGGTTGAGATTTGCTTGTAAATCATCTAGGGCTAAGTTTTCGATCTGGAGGGAATTTTTGCCTGCTTTTTGTAAGGCAACACTAATTTGGGGCTTTTCCAACGGTCCTTTGATGACCACCGTGGAAACCAATTCACCACTGAGGGGAAAGGTGGCGGGGGGAAATTGTAACCCTTGGAAAATTTTCTTGGTCTCCAACGGCGCTGTGGCGATCGCCAGGTTAAAACCGTCCTGCCAGTCGATGTATCCTTTGCTTTGGGCTTGGATTTCCCCGAGTTGTCCCTTCACTTGCCCCAGTTGAATTTGGCGACCTTGGAAAATTAAGGGGCCATTGATGGCGGTGAGGGGGCGGGTCAATTGGGGCAGTTTCAAGCTAGCTTGGTGTAAATTTACCTCCCCATCCAGGGAAACCAGTTGTTGATCCTCAACGGCGATCGCCAATTGACTATCTAGACTTCCCCCCTGAAAATCCAGGGGCAGAGGCAAAATTTCCTTCAGGGGAGTGAGAGGTAAATGGTGAGCATCAACCTGGAGGTGGAGACTTTCCTTGGCTAAATCAACCTTCCCCACCAAGGCTAGGTGACTGCGGCGGTGAACAACGGGCAAAAGTTGACCTTGGAGGCGAAATGCCAAGACTTCCTGCTCCGGTTCCTGCCAAAACTGAGCATTGTCCAACAGCAGTTGAATGGGTCGATTGAGGCTTTGGTCACCATTGCGACTGACTATAGTGCCCTCACCACGGTGGACAATTAATTTTTCCAGTTGAAAGGGAAAATCTTCGGCTAATTGTCCCATTTCCGTGTGCCACCATTGCCCCGACCGTCCCTGTTCTAAATAGGCTTGGGGTTCTATGGCGGTGATGGTCAGCCCTAGATGTTGATCCTGCAAATATTGCCAGGGGTTATAGCCAATTTTTAAGCCCTGGAGTTCCACCCGGGTGGGGTCAGTACTTGTAGCGGGAATGCTGGTGGCGCCAAATTCTAGATGGGTCAAAGAAACGCCAGTTAATGGCCCCAATGCCACTGGACGATTTAAAAAATGCTCAATGGCATTCCCCACCAAAGGGGATACTTCCCGCTGTAGCCAATAATTGCCGTAGGTCACTGCTCCGGCGATCGCCACCACCAGACCACTGCCAAAGCCCAACAGAATTGGCCGCAGAAGAGCTGCCCTGGAATGCTTAGCCACCAGGGGTAATCCCAAAGGGGATTCAGACTTTTGGCGATCGGTGACCATAGTTTCCGGCCCGATTTATCCCTCACAACCACCATGCTAGGCTAACACTAGCCAACCGGATCTAGGACGGTGCCAATCTAGGTATAGCCCATAGAACACTTTCCCCAAGGGACGAAACAGTACCTTATCCTAGTTCCCCTTAGCGGAATTTTCTTGCCTAGAAATTGGGCAATGGCGATCGACGGAGTAAGCTATAAAATTACCTCCATAGATCCCCCCATGGTTACCGGGCTAGCCGAACCCAGGTTGTTTAATACTGGTAGCTAGGCTTTGCCGGGCCTAGGTTTGAATGGACATGGACTTGCTCGCAGTTGTTGTGTTTTGTATGCAAACCCCTTCCTTTCTTCCTCCAGAAACAGACCACCAAAGATTACAAGAAATTTGGGAGGATGGTTTGGCCATGCAGTACCTAACACCTTTGGCGGGCAATTATTTTCCCTGGAGTGGCTACGCCC
The DNA here is from genome assembly GCF_000478825.2 of Synechocystis sp. PCC 6714. NCBI lineage: Bacteria > Bacillati > Cyanobacteriota > Cyanophyceae > Synechococcales > Merismopediaceae > Synechocystis > Synechocystis sp. PCC 6714. Next base: position 1,503,644 of record NZ_CP007542.1, read on the forward strand.
TCCGTCCCAGTGGTTTGGTGCAAATTCTCAACACCATTTTAATTCGCCAATATTTGACCGTTGTGGAATGTGGGGGCGGGGTTTCCACTTTTTACATTGCCCGTTTATTTCGGCAAAATCATCTCAAGGGGAAACTGTACTGCATTGAAAACAATTTGGATTGGTTCCACTTTTTGCAGGACTCATTGGCAAGGGAAGGGTTGAGTAATTACGTCCATTTAATCCATGCTCCCTTGGCTCCCTGCGATCTATCTTTGGAAGGAATGGATTGGTACGATCGCCAGAAGATTCGACATCATTTACCGGATAGCGTCACCATTGACTGCCTGTTGGTGGATGGGCCGCCGGCCTACCGGGAGGAAATACAATATTCCCGTTTTCCCGCAGTGCCCTTTTTCCAACCGCAATTGGCTCCCCACAGCACTGTCATTTTGGATGATATTAACCGAGTAGGGGAACAGGAAATTCTCGCCCGTTGGCAAACACTACTCCAAGTCAATTTTGATAGCTCCATCGGCAATGTGGCGATCGCCCATCTATAGACTGAACAGGAAAGTGCAGTAAAGTGTCAAATTGGTGCAGAACCATTATGTTTGCCCCGTAGATTACCTTTAAGCTTTTGCCATGAAATCCCAACAGGCTCAACAAATACTAGACCAAGCCCGTCGTTTGCTCTACGAAAAAGCCATGGTCAAAATCAATGGGCAATACGTGGGGACCGTGGCGGCCATTCCCCAGTCCGATCACCATGATTTGAACTATACGGAGGTTTTCATCCGGGATAATGTGCCGGTGATGATCTTTCTGTTACTGCAAAATGAAACGGAAATAGTCCAGAATTTTTTGGAAATTTGCATCACCCTCCAGAGTGAAAGTTTTCCCACCTATGGTATTTTCCCCACCAGTTTTGTGGAAGCGGAAAACCATGAACTGAAAGCGGACTATGGTCAACGGGCGATCGGTCGGGTTTGTTCAGTGGATGCGTCCCTCTGGTGGCCCATTTTGGCCTACTACTATGTGCAAAGAACCGGCAATGAAGCTTGGGCCAAGCAAATCCATGTGCAGTTAGGGCTACAAAAATTTTTAAACCTTATTCTCCATCCAGTCTTTCGGGATGCTCCCACCCTATTTGTGCCCGATGGGGCCTTTATGATTGACCGTCCCATGGATGTGTGGGGGGCACCGTTGGAAATCCAAACCCTTTTGTATGGAGCGCTAAAAAGTGCGGCGGGTTTACTGTTAATTGATCTCAAGGCTAAAGGTTATTGCAGTCAAAAGGATCATCCCTTCGACAATTTCACCCTCGAACAAATCCATCAATTTAATCTCAGTGTAGATTGGCTGAAAAAACTCCGCACCTATCTGCTCAAGCATTATTGGATTAATTGCAACATTGTCCAAACCCTCCGTCGTCGTCCCACGGAACAGTACGGTGAAGAAGCCAGCAACGAACACAATGTCCATACGGAAACCATTCCCAACTGGCTCCAGGATTGGCTTGGCGATCGGGGGGGATATTTAATTGGCAATATCCGCACGGGCCGTCCCGATTTTCGCTTTTTCTCGTTGGGTAATTGCTTGGGGGCAATTTTTGACGTTACTAGCTTGGCCCAACAGCGTTCCTTTTTCCGTTTGGTGCTCAATAATCAGCGGGAATTATGTGCCCAAATGCCCTTAAGAATTTGCCATCCTCCCCTCAAAGATGACGATTGGCGCAGTAAAACCGGCTTTGACCGCAAAAATTTACCCTGGTGTTACCACAACGCCGGCCATTGGCCTTGTTTATTCTGGTTTTTGGTGGTGGCAGTGCTCCGCCATAGCTGTCATTCCCACTACGGCACGGTGGAGTATGCGGAAATGGGTAATCTCATCCGCAATAATTACGAAGTGCTTCTCCGGCGGTTACCCAAACATAAATGGGCCGAATATTTCGATGGCCCCACGGGGTTTTGGGTGGGGCAACAGTCCCGTTCCTATCAAACCTGGACTATTGTGGGTCTATTATTGGTACACCATTTTACAGAGGTTAACCCAGACGATGCGCTGATGTTTGACTTGCCTAGCTTGAAAAGTTTGCACCAGGCATTGCATTAGTTTGAACTACTGCCATCTAGTAAAGGGAACAGGGGAAATTAATTCCCCCCGGATTTGCCCAAAGGGAAGAAAGCGAATTCAACCATTGTCAGCCAAGCCATTCTGCCCTAGGATGGCATTCGTCACAAAGCGGAATCCGTGAGGTTGTAATGGGTCACAAGTACGATGTCTATGGCATGGGCAACGCCCTGGTGGATATGGAATTTGAGGTGACCCCAGAACAGTTGGTCAGTCTAGGCATTGAAAAAGGTGTAATGACCTTGGTGGAGGAAGAAAGGGAAAATGAACTGATTGCCCAATTGGCCCATCAACGGGGCAAGCAAAGTGGTGGTGGTTCCGCGGCCAATACCCTGGTGGCGCTGGCTCAACTGGGGGGCACTGGTTTTTACGCTTGCAAAGTTGGTAAAGATGAAGCGGGGGCATTTTACCTCCAGGATTTAAACAATTGCGGCCTAGATACCAATCCCCACCATGAGACCGCTGGGGAAGGCATTACCGGTAAATGTTTGGTTTTTGTCACCCCTGATGCCGATCGCACCATGAATACTTTTTTGGGCATCAGTGGTAGTTTATCCGTGGCGGAAATGGATTGGCCCGCACTAAAACAGTCCCAATACCTTTACCTGGAAGGCTATCTGGTCACTTCCCCCAGCGCCAAAGCGGCCTGCATTGAAGCCAAGGCGATCGCCGAACAGTCCGGGGTAAAAACCTGCTTGTCTTTATCTGATCCGAACATGGCCAAGTTTTTCCGAGACGGTTTAAAGGAAATGCTAGGGTCAGGGGTAGATCTACTATTTGCCAATGAAGCGGAAGCTCTGGAAATGGCCGACACCGCTGATCTCAACCAGGCGATCGCCTATTGTAAAACCATCGCCCGACGGTTTGCCCTCACCAGGGGCGGGGAAGGCTCATTGATTTTTGACGGGGAAAACCTATTGACCATTGGCACCCCAACTGTAAAACCCATCGACACAGTGGGGGCTGGGGATATGTACGCGGGAGGGTTTCTATACGGTTTAACCCACGGCATGGATTATGGAAAAGCTGGTCAATTGGCTTCCCAAACAGCAGCGAAGGTAGTTACCTGTTATGGTCCCCGGTTAGAAACGAAAACCCTACAGGAAATTTTACGATCCGTCCAGGTGGTTTAGGGTAGGAGGACTGTTTTCACAAAATCACAGGAAAAACGAGTCAAACTTTAGGGCGACCGTAGTCCCCACCCCCTCTCCTCAAATTTGCCTTAGCTTTAATCAGGGAGATGGGGATAGGAGCAGATGTTCTTACAAAAAAAGGACTTAGAACTTAGAAAACAGTCGGCAACTGAGCCTAGTTATTGCCCATGCTGGAGTTTTCGATTACTTTATCGATCAGACCATAATCCCTTGCTTCCGCCGCCGAGAGGAAATAATCCCGGTCAGTGTCCTTGGCAATTTTTTCCACAGTTTGCCCAGTGCGTTGGGCCATAATTTCATTCAACTGTTGACGGATACGGAGAATTTCCCGGGCTTCAATGTCAATATCCGTTGCCTGGCGGCGACCAGTGCCCCCCATGGGTTGGTGAATCATAATCCGAGCGTGGGGCAGGGCTAGGCGTTTACCCGGCGCCCCCGAAGCAAGTAAAAATGCTCCCATAGACGCGGCTAAACCAACGCAAATGGTGATCACTTCTGCTTTGATATATTGCATGGTGTCATAAATGGCCATGCCAGCGGTGACAGAACCACCGGGGGAATTGATATACAAATAAATTGGCTTACTCGGATCGTCGGAATCCAGATACAACAAAAAGGCCACAATCCGATTGGCGATCGAGTCGTTTACTTCTTGGCCAAGGAAAATAATCCTTTCTTGGCTCAGGCGGGTATAGATATCAATCCACCGTTCATACTGACTGCCAGGAAGACGAAACGGAACACTGGGAACACCGATAGGCATGGGTTTCTACGCTTAAATGTGGGAACAAAGTTTGAATAATCGACAAATGATCGATAACAGTCAGGGTTTTTCCAATGGAGCTTGTTGGGGATTTAGGAAAGAAATCAAATCGCCTAAATCACGGCCATCGGCTTGGGTAATTCCGCCGGGCTTTCCAAAACTCGGTCAATCAGGCCATAGTCCTTGGCTTGGGCCGGGGTGAGGTAAAAAGTCCGGTCCATATCCTTAGCCAATTTTTCTTGGGTCTGCCCCGTGTTAAGGGACAGAATTTCCAGCATAGTTTGCTTATTGGAAATGACTTCTTTAGCCCGAATTTGAATATCCGTAGCCTGACCCTGGGCCCCAGTACGATTTTGATTGAGCACAATGGTGGCATGGGGCAAACTAGCCCGATAACCCTTGGTGCCAGAGGAAAGAATCATGGCGGCAGTGCCCATGGCCTGGCCAATACAGATAGTATGTACCGGAGGTTTGATGTAGTTGAGGGTGTCACAGATGGCAAACGCTTCAGTCTCAAACCCCACTGCATCGCCAGTGTACCAAGAGGTGCCGGTGGAGTTGATGTAGAAATAAATCGGTTTATCGGGATCGTCAAATTGGAGATATAGCAGTTGGGCAATAATTAATTGGGTGACATCAATGCCGACCTGTTGCTTCACCTCATCGGAAGAGAAAAGAGGCATCCCCAAATAAACGATGCGCTCTTTGAGCAAAAGGGATTCAAGATCCGGCGGCGGGGTTTTAAAGGCCATGTCGCCATAGTAGGAGGATTGAACCGCAGTTATTTCCATGCTGTCAGGTTGGTGTCGATGGATAAAAAGGCGAGACCAGAGGAATGCCTTATTTGCCCGTGGATATTGATCACAATCATTTTCCTTCAAGTTTAACCATCTCTGCAAGTTTGCCCTCCCAAGAACCAGCTCCCATCATCATGGTTCGGGCAATGGTTTGCTCCTTTAGTCCCCATTGCCTGGCTTTGGAGGTAAACAACTAAAAACTTGCTCCAAAAGTTCAATTACCTATGAATGTCGTCACTGGAAATAGAATAATTAGTCATAGCTGCAATGTTCATTGACTTGTCAAAAACCAATGGGATTATTAGGCGGATGTCCTATTTTTAACGCTCCCCCATTGGCTTGAGGAAGACAAAAGAAGATTACTGTTTGCAAAGCTCTGGGCTAAAGGATAACGCAATCATTGTGGCGAGATTTTTAAAGTTAGAAGTCCCCGATGTCAGCAATCAAACCAATAAACAGAAAAAACTGTATACAATACCGTTGGGAATTCTATTGTTGACTACATTTTTTCGTATTTTGTTTTCTCAGTTACAATGAGCTCATCACCATTAGATCAAATACAGAAACGTAAACCAAGGTTAAATTCCCCCTTTCAGTCACTGATGCGAATCCATTGGTGGATGGCGGCCTGCTACGTAGTTCTATTTTGTACAGGCCCTTTGATGGTTAGGTTGGAGAGGGGACAGTTTTTACGCAGTGAATTATACGATGTCCACAAGTCCATTGGCGTATTGACCATGGCACTACTAACTTGGCGAATTTTGACACTATTACGGGTTTGGTGGCGAAAATATACGAAACGTATACCTAAATTGTCTCCAGCTTGGTGGGGAACTTTGAGTCTACACCTCAGCTTATATGTCTTCATGTGGGCAGTGCCAATTTCTGGATTTCTGTTGTCAAATTCCTTTAAGGCCAACAATGTTAAATTTTTGGGGATTACATTGCCAGATATTTTTCCTGAAAACGAAGCAATGATAGAAATTGGCCGCAATGCCCATTTCTGGTTGGCTTATACTTTCCTAGCTTTCATTGTCATACACATGCTTAATTATCGGAAGGTGATCAAAGCTAATTGGCGCAGGTGGGCCAATTTTGTCCGCAAATTTCAACAACTTACCTAAATTTTTCACTCAAAAACTAGCGCTATTATGCCCAACTTTCTGGTCAGACTATCTGCCATCATGGGAATGGGGTTAGGAGCAATGGTTGCCATTGTGAGTGGGGCCTGGGGGGTTATGCATATGGCGCATTTGACGGAAGCTAACATCCTGGTGCAACGGAAGGCACGCCAATCTTCCGCCCCTAGGGCAGATTACCTTCATAGCCGGAAGCCGGGAAATGACCCACCGTATTAACGTCTTTGCTGAAGGTCTATGGGCGTTGGGAGGCGGTATTTTGTACATCAACTGCCTATCCCTGTTACAGCAAACAAAGGTCAATAACAGTGGCGATCGCCAGGGTTAAATCATCTTAAATATCAGCATGGCCAGTGAAAACCCGTTGGGCGGGGCCGGTCATATAGAGGCGATTATCCTGGACAGACCATTCAATCTCCAGATTGCCGCCGGGTAACTCCACCGTACAATGGCGATCGCCTTTGCCCGTCAACACCGCCGCCACCACCGTAGCGCAGGCCCCCGTCCCACAGGCCAAAGTAATACCCGCTCCCCGTTCCCAAACCCGCATTTTCAGGCGATCGCCGGCTAAGACCTGGATAAACTCCGTGTTAGTACGCTGGGGAAATTGGGGATGGTTTTCAAACAAAGGACCAATCTCCGTCAAATTAAGACTGTCCACATCATCCACAAAGGTCAAACAATGGGGATTGCCCATGCTGACACAGGTCACAGCCCAGGTTTTTCCCGCCACTTCTAGGGGTAGATCCACCACCTTTTCCCCCGGTTGGGCTAGGGTGGTGGGAATAGTTTCCGCTAACAATTGGGGTTCCCCCATATCCACCTTCACCTGGCCATCGGCCAACAGTTGGGGCGTAATTGTCCCCGCTAAAGTGTGGATGCGATAGGTTTTTTCCTCCAGCCCTTCCAAATCGGCCAAAAACTTGGCTAAACAACGAATACCATTGCCGCACATCTCCGGCTCTGAGCCATCGGAATTAAAAATCCGCATGGTGTAATCCGTTTCCCCTTGCCCCGGCAAAGCAAAAATTACCCCGTCCGCCCCAACACCAAAATGGCGATCGCACAGTAGTTGGGCTTGGTCTGGGGTCAAGCAGGGAGTAGCGCTCTGACGGTTGTCTACCAAAATAAAATCGTTGCCGAGACCGTGGTATTTGCTGAAGCTAAGGGCCATGGGTAAAGAATGAAGTCGTGCTATGTTGGGTTGGGACCAGGGGTCCCCCTTGATTGTACACCTACTGCCGAAACCCCCACTATGCTTGAACTTTACCAGTTTGAACTATCCCAATATTCGGAAAAAGTCCGCCTCATTCTCGACTTTAAGGGTTTGGATTATCGGACAGTGGAAGTGGTGCCAGGGGTTGGTCAGTTGGACTTGCTCCGCCTTTCTGGACAAACCAAAGTGCCGGTGCTCAAGGATGGGGAGATTGTCATTGCTGACTCAACGGAAATTGCTCTGTACCTAGACCGTAAATATCCCGAAAATCCCCTTCTGCCCCACGATCCTGTGCAACGGGGTCAATGTTTGCTGATGGAAGAATGGGCCGACGAATCCATCGGGCTGAAAGGTCGGGTAGCTATGGTGGGGGCATTGAACCAAAATCCTGGTTTGCGGGCTTCTATTTTACCTAAACAAACCCCTGGTATTTTTAAAAATCTAGTCACGGCGGTGCCCCCGGCTATGTTAGACCTCCTGGGTAGTGGGGTTGGTTTCGGTGGCGATGCGGTCAAGGAAGCAATGCGGGGTTTACATCAGGATTTGGAGGCTTTAACTTTAATTCTGCAACATCAACCTTATCTAATCGGCGATCGCCCGACTTTGGCGGACTTAACCGTGGCGGCGTTGAGTATGGTGATTAAAATTCCCGGTGGCGATTATTTAAACATTGCCCAGGAACTAAAGGGTAAAGGCATTCCCGGTTTGGCGGATAACAGTGCCTACAGTGTATTTTTTGAATGGCGCGATCGCCTTTATCGAGAATATCGGCGCAGTCATCGGCAGAGCAATAACGGCGGCGGCAGCGGTGATAGTGGTTCCCCCACCACCATTAACATCGAGTAAATGGTCTCAGACCACACTATTTTCCCTACACTATTGTCCAAAGGGAGGGCGGTAATTTAGCTGGAAATATAAGCCGTCATTTTGCCAATTGCCGGTTAAATTATCCAACTTCACCACGGGAATGCCGTAGTCAAACCGGAAGCTAAGTCCAGTCATACCCAAAATATCGCGCCAGATAATGCCCAATCCAGGGCCCACCAGCACAGAATTAGGAGGCAGTTGGGTGGGGTTGCCAGCACTGTTCCACACCGCCCCAAAATCCACAAAGGGAGCTAGTTCAAACACTGATCGGTTCTCTCCGTCCCGGGCTAAAGTAATACGATTTTCCACCGAGAGGCGAATGCCATTGTCAGCGGAACGGGCATTTTGGCGATAGCCCCGCAGGGATTGTCCCCCACCGATAATAAACAGATAATCCGGTAGTAGACTATCGGGGGTGAGCTGCAAATCCGCCTGCACAATGAGCAGGTTATTATCGTCCAATCTTTGCAAGCGCTGGGCTTGCCCCAACCAACTGAAAAACTCTCCGCTGGGCTGGGGACTGGGATTGGTGGTGGCATCAAATAGTCCTGTGCCCAGGTTCATTTGGGAGCGGAAAAACCATAGCCCCCCCGGATCCCGTAGGGTATAGTCTTGGCCAAACTGAAATACACTAGTGCGGCTGATATTGGTTAAATCGGGACGATTAAGCCCCAGGGTACGACCGTCTTGGTAACGGAAACCAAAGCTAAGGGCAAACTCATCTGTCAAAGATGTCCAGAGGGGTTGGCGATAACTGATTTCGTAGAGGGGGTTACTGCCGGTGATATTGAACACATCGAAGGGGGACTGGGTGATGCGAGTCCAAGTGGGTACAAAGCGTAATTGCAGAGTACCGTCGGTGGGATTGAGGGGAACCCGATAGTTAAAATCGAGGATGTCTAAACCCCCTGTAGTGGAAACGTAGTAGCTCCCCGACAGGCGATCGCCAAGGCCAGTGAGATTTTTATAGTCCAAGTTAATGCCGACCCGTTCACTGCCCAAACTGATGGGGGAATAGTTATCAAAGCTGAGGTTGGCACTGAAGGGGAAAGCCTCCTCCACCGTGACGGATAAATTACTCAGACCCACCTTACCCGTGGGCAAAAGACTACCTTGCACCTTCTTCAGCATGGGATTAATCTGCAACAGCCGCAGACTTTCCTCCAACTCGCCAACATTGACGGGGCTACGAACTCCCCGGGCCACCCGGTCACAAATATAGGCCGGGCGCAAACGACCCCGACCCCGCACTTGGATGGATTCCACCTGACCTTCCACCACTTGAATTGGTTGTTGTATAAATCCTGACTCCGGATTTTGGTTCGGCTCCATCGGTTTGGCGATCGCCTGGGAAGTGATGTAACCGCGATTGATGTATAGCTGGGTAATGCCGTCTACTAAGCCTTGGTATAAAACTTCAAACTCCGCCGCCGTCAAATCCGGGGCGATGGTGAGGAGAGCCTTGGTGCTGGGGGGAGCCGTTTGCCAAGGTTGGAGGGCCGGTAGAGTTAATAACTCCGAAGCCGAAAATACCGTCATGCCCAGTAGATTAACTTCCACAGGCGTGCCATCCACCGAAGCTTTTAACAGAGGTATTGTCGCCCCGGCGGCTAGAGCGGAAGGGCTAAAGCCACAGGTGTCCACCGCTTCGTCTTGGGAGGGGGCAGATTCAGTACCTAAATTCAATGGGGGGGAGGAAGGAGATAGATCTACATCATCTTCCGAAGGTAACGGTTGCACCGGTGGGGTGGGAACCTGCCCTTGGCTGAGAAAAAATCCTTTTTGACTGAGGGCTCCTGGATCTCCACTCTGCTCAATAACATTAAGGGCAAGGGGGGAGGTAATACTCAAATTTTCAGCCAGAGCCCGGCCGCCCATCAGCAGGGGCAGGGAAAAGCACAATGTCAATTGCAGGGCATAACGGCAACTCAACATAGCCCTGGTAATCTCCGGTAATTGACGGATCAGAATGGAAGTCTAGGAACTATTCAGTTAAAGTTTAGAGGAGATATCCACCCCTCCGGCCATGATATTAGACGGATTACAGCCATAGGATGGTTTCAACAGAACTTTAACAGTATTATCGGTTTTTGTCAGCCCCGGTGGGGAACAACCAAAATGTGTCCAATCGCTGCCTATGGAAAGTTCTGATCGGGATTTTTTGCCCATGGCTTTGAGCCCAATTTTTTCACCAGTGGTGCTTTGCTAGGGGTTGATAACAATGGACAATGGGAAAACTGAGTTTGTGGCGGTGGATTGGCCCTAGGCTGGTGCCCAATGGTCTTAATCATGATCATCCCGTCCTATCTTTTTCCCTTGAGAGTGTTAACCCATGGCTCCTTCCCCTGCCCAGATTGTTGACCCCTGCATGTTGGCAGCGATCGACATTGGTACCAACTCCGTTCACATGGTCATTGTCCGCATTGATCCAGTTTTGGCCACCTTTACCATTGTGGCCCGGGAAAAAGATACTGTTCGCCTTGGCGATCGGGACCCCCAATCCAATAACCTCACCCCAGCAGCGATGAATCGGGCGATCGCCGCTTTGAAACGTTGTGTGGAATTGGCCAAGGGCTTGGAAGTGGAAAATATTATCGCTGTGGCCACCAGTGCTACTAGGGAAGCAAAAAATGGCCAGGATTTTCTCACCCGGGTGCAAACGGAAGTGGGGCTAACGGTGGATTTAATTTCCGGCCCCGAGGAAGCCCGGCGGATTTACCTAGGGGTCTTTTCCTGTATGGATTTCCACGAAGTTCCCCATGTAATGATCGACATTGGTGGCGGTTCTACGGAGCTAATTTTGGCCGATCGCCGGGATGTAAGGTTTTTAAGCAGTACCAAAGTGGGAGCGGTACGGCTCACCCAAGACTTTGTCCACAGCGATCCCATTGATGCCACCGAATTGGCCGTGTTGCGGGCCTATGTGCGGGGCATGCTGGAACGCCCAGTGGATGAGATTAAACAACGGCTCAAGGGAGGGGAAAAAGCTCAATTGGTGGGCACTTCCGGCACCATTGAAACCATCGCCACCATGACCGCTTTGCAAAAACAAAAAGAAGTTCCCAATCCCATTCAGGGTTACAGCATTGGCCAAAAAGATGTGGAGGAATGGGTCAAAAAATTGGCTGGTCTCAACTGCCAAGAGCGATTTGAAGTAGCGGGCCTGTCCGATCGCCGGGCGGAGATTATTTTGCCGGGGGCGGTGATTTTGCTCGAAGCCATGGCCATGCTGGAGTTGGACAGCATCACCATCTGTGAGCGGGCTTTGCGGGAAGGCATGATTGTCGATTGGATGCTTACCCATGGCCTAATCCAAGACCGGATGCGTTTCCAGGGAGAAATCCGCCAACGGGGGGTACTAAAAATTGCCCGCAAATACCAGGTGGATCTAGGCTTTGGACAAAGGGTCGCCCAATTTGCCACCAGCTTTTTCGATCAACTGCGGGGAGTATTGCACCATTGGGGCGAAACGGAACGGGAATGGCTCTGGGCCGCCGCTATTTTGCACAACTGCGGCACCTACATCAGTCATTCCGCCCACCACAAACATTCATACTATTTAATTCGCAACGCCGAATTGCTGGGTTACACAGAAATTGAACTGGAGTTAATTGCCAATATTGCCCGCTACCACCGCCGCAGTAAACCGAAAAAACGCCACGAAGATTACATAAAATTGTCCGAACCCCATCGTTTAGCAGTGCGGCAATTGAGTTCTTTGCTACGCTTAGCCGTAGCATTAGACCGTCGACAGGTGGGAGCCATTGAAAGCTTTGACTGTCAGTATGATCAAGATAAACGGCAGTTACATTTGCATATTACGCCCAAAGATCCTGACGATGACTGTGCCTTAGAACTGTGGAATTTGGATTATAAAAAAGTCATTTTTGAAGAGGAATTTAACACTAAAGTAGTGACAACCCTAGCAATTTTGCTCAGATCCAGTCAGGGTTAGGAAAAAGTTTGAAATGCCCCCTGGCCTCCCAACTATGTGGGAAATTCAATTCAAAGTCTCCCCGTATTGCCGTTGCTTGGGTGGGGAGATGTAGGGGAAAACTTAGACTTTTAAAGCCCTCCCTAAAACTAAACTTTCACCTAAGTTAAGGGGAGATTTTTCCGGAGTTATTTATGTAGTTATGGCCAAAAAAGTAGCGGCCCTGGGTTTAGATGTAGGGCGAAAACGCATTGGGGTGGCTGGGTGCGATGGCACTGGTTTGATTGCCACTGGCATTACCACCATTGTCCGCAGTTCCTACGACCAAGACATTGCCCAGATTAAACAATTGGTGGAAGCACGGAATGTTAATCTGCTGGTGGTGGGATTGCCCTACACCATGGCGGGGGAGATTGGCAGTCAGGCTAAACAGGTGCAAAAATTTGCCCGACGGGTGGCGGAGCAGTTAAATTTGCCGGTGGAGTATATGGACGAGCGGTTAAGTTCAGTGGAAGCGGAAAATCAACTCAAAGCCCAAAAGCGTTTTTCTAGCTACAACAAGGGTTTAATTGACCAACAGGCAGCTCAAATTATTTTGCAACAATGGTTAGACCTCCGGCGGGCTAATTTACAGGAAGATAATGATAACTCTGTCCAATAAAACTAGAGGGTAACTGAAAAAATAGTTGCTAGTATTTTTGACATATTGACTAGCCTTTGGCTACGATGGCTATGCCAAACTTGACGTAATTGTTTGCCCTTAAAACTAACTAATGTTATCTAGTATTATCGCCATTCTTCTGCTGGGTTTTTTCGTGGGGCAAATAGCTCGACGGCTCAAACTACCAGCTTTGGTGGGCATGGTGCTAGTGGGCATTATTCTCGGGCCCCAAGTGGGCGATCGCCTGAGTCCGGCCATGTTGGTCTTGGCGGATGATCTACGCACCATAGCAGTGATGGTGATTTTAATGAAAGCAGGGTTAGGACTAGACCGGGAAAAACTTAAGCAACAGGGTTCCGTTGCCCTCCGATTGGGATTTTTGCCCGCCAGCCTAGAGGCGATCGCCGTGGCGCTGATGGCTATGGTTCTGTTTCAATTTGACTTTGCCACGGGCTTATTGCTGGGGTGCATTATTGGGGCGGAATCCCCCGCGGTGATCGTCCCCGGTATGTTACGGCTCAAAAGTTTAGGCTGGGGAGTGAAAAAAGGTATTCCCGACGCAATTCTGACCGGCAGTGCTTTATCCGATGTCTTGCTTTTATTAGTTTTCAGTTTACTACTGGCTTTTTTAACCCAGGGGGAAGCAGAGGGTTTTAGGGTGGGGAATATCAGCCTCAGTCCGTTACAGTTATTGCCTTTGCAGATTGTTTTACAAATTGGTTTGGGGATTGTCTGCGGTGGGGTCATGGCCAAAATTTTGGTATCTTTGTTAGCCAAGCAAAATTGGACGCAAACGGCGGTGCAGGATGGTTTGGTGGCCGCATCCCTAGCCTTATTTTTAGTAGTATCCGCTACCCAGTTGCCCATTTTTTCTGGTTATTTAGCGGTCATGACCACAGGCTTTTTTCTCATTGAACTAGATAGTCCTTTGGCCCGGAGATTGCGGGGAAGCTTTGATGGGCTATGGACGATCGCCGAAATTTTTTTATTTGTGCTGTTGGGGGCAAGTATTCAATTGTCGGTGTTAGAAAGTAGCTTATTACCGGGCCTGCTCCTGTTAATGGTGGGAACATTGCTGGGAAGGGGATTGGGTTGGTACATTTCCACGTTGGGGAGTAATTGGAATAATCGGGAAAAATTATTTTTACTGCCGGGAAATTCCGCTAAAGCCACGGTGCAAGCTGCCCTGGGCGCTGTACCACTAACCCAAGGTATTGCCGGAGGAGAAGTTATTTTAGCCATGGCGGCCCTATCTATTCTGGTTACTGCACCGTTGGGAGCCTGGGCCATTCCCACCTTTGCCCCCAAGTTATTGCAGAAAGGGGCAGTGGACCCCACCAAGGTAACCGTTAGTCAATCCTTGACTATTTTGGCCGCAGTGGATACCTCGGCGATCGCCAAATCGGTTTTAACCAAAGCGGCTGAATTGGCCCGCCGTAATGATGCCAGGGTAATCGTTCTGCACGTAATCCAGTTGGAGGATCCCCCTGGGATGGAAAGGCTACGGGGACAAACAAAGGAAATTTTGGCTGATATTCGCCATCAATGGATTGCCACCGAGGGAGTAGTGGCCGAGCAAATTCTCCGCATTGCCCAGGAACAGGGAGCAGGGGAAATCATCATTGGCAAGCGGGGGCACAGTGTTTTGGATGACCTACTATTGGGTTCCGTTTCCCGATACTTGTTAGAAACCAGCGTTCTACCGGTTATGGTGGTGGAATTGGAGGATTGGGTTAGGCCATCTCCAGCGCCATTGAGTTAGGCTAGTCACCGTCCATGTACTACGCTGAGCAGTTAACCATTTACGTTACCGAGGGCGATCGCCTGGGGGGAAAACTTCTTTATCAGGCCTTAATTGAAGAAGCCCGCCAACTTGGTTTAGCCGGGGTAACAGTCATGCGTACAGCCATTGGCTACGGCCCCCGAAGTCGTCAGATTGCAGTGGATTGGACCCTGGAATTGGCCCCGCAAATGATTATGGTGCTAGTGGTTATTGATCAACCAACGGCGATCGCCAGATATGTTGCCAAATTACAAGCCTTAATTAAAAAGGGTTTAGTGACCAAAGAATTGGTGCAAATCGTACACCATGCCCCCATTGACCAAAACCCAGAAACTTTTTCCCCTTTGCTTGAGCAATCTGCCATGGATAACTTTAACAATTCCAACAATGCCGACCAAGCCACAGACTATGAAAAATTAACCATTTACGTGGGGGAAGCGGACCAATGGCAGGGACGGGCTGTGCATTTAGCCCTAGTACAAGAAGCCCGACGCTTGGGCATAGTAGGGGCTACGGCGGTGCGGGGGGCCACTGGCTACGGTAAGCATAATCAGGAAAGGGTGATGTTACTGGGGATTATTGAACTATCTGCTGACCTACCAGTTGTTCTAACTTTCATTGACCAGCGGGAAAAGATTGACCAGTTTTTGCCCATTGTGCAAGAAGCTGTACAAGGGGGAATTGTTTTGCGAGATGCGGTCAATGTGGTTCACCATGTCCCCAGCCATTAAATTATCGGCAAATTACCAGGTAACTTTTCCCCGCAGACCCTCGATCTTACTAGGGCCAATACCTTTAACTCGCCCTAAATCTTCTAGGGAGGTGAACGCCTTTTGTTCCCTGGTGGTAATAATTTTTTCAGCGGTGCTGGGGCCAATACCCGGTAAACTTTCCAGTTCCTCCTGACTACCCCGATTAAGGTTAACTAAACGATTCGGGGTGGCCTTGGCCAAAGGTTTAGGACTGGGTTGGGGATTAGCACATTCCTGTTCCTGGCGCTCAATACGGGCTTGTACTGTGGGGGGTAAACCGTATTCCGCAATGCCGTAGAGTCGATCTAATTCCCGTTGGTAATGGACTGCTATTTGGGGGTTCCGTAAAACCAACACCGTTTCATCATTGTTATGGTTAGCGGCGGGGGACCAATTGTGGGAACCAGTGATCACAGTATCATCATCCACCAGGGCAAATTTATGATGTAATTTATCCCCCCTGGGTAGGGCCGGTGTCCCGACAAATTCCGTCGCCAAGGGCCAAGGGGCATTACCGGGTTGTTCTAAGCAATTTTCCAATAGGGTTACCCCCAATAAATCCAGTCCTTCGCTGTAGTAACGAAAGGCAAATCCCCGATCAATTAAAGCTTTAACCTCCGTACCGGCCTGAAATCTTTGATTAATCACATTGGATAATTGCTGTTCACTAAAAACAAACAAAGCCAACTGAATCCTTTGCTGGGCCTGGTTCAAATATTGGGCAATTAAACCATTACTTGTTTCCGCAAAAGGCACCGCCCGGCGATCGGGGGAAAATTTCACGGTCACCTGGGTTTCCCCGACTTTGACTACTTTAGCGGCCCTTCTGGGTTTATTAATGGCAAATAAACTATTTTTTTCTCCCCCGGGGCCGTCTCCCCAAAGCAAATTAAATTCCTCAGTGAAAAGGTGGGCCACCGCAGGGGATTGTATGACTAATAAATTATTTGCATTGCCCCTGGTGAAATGATCGTCATAATCCCCGTACTGATCGCTGGGGGTGAAGTTAGCGGAGGTAACAATGATCGTTTTGTTGTCCACCACCACGAACTTATGGTGCATTAACCCTGATCCTTTACTGCCATCCTCCGTGTCATCAATGAGGGGAATTTTGTGGGTGCGGAGAATTTCGACGGCATCCCGTTCAGCACTTTCTGTGGCGCTGATGCGACCGTCCTGATTTTGATCCAAATAGGCTAGGGGAGCACGGTAACGGTAGGGATCCCTATTCGCCTCCACCGCTTCTTTAATGGTTTGATTATAGATATTTTCCAGCACCAACCTGACCCGTACACCGGCCGCTTGTTTCTCCACCAATGCTTGGGCAATGCGGGGTAAGCGCAATTCCTGCACCGCTAGGTCAATGCTGGATTGGGCTTGGTTAATTTGCTCTATGATTATTTGCTCAAAATTGTCCCCCTGGCGTTTAAAATCGCGGTCGGGATCGATGAAATCAGCTCCTTTGGCATCATTGAGGTTGAAATAAACTTTAATATTCTGCTGTTGGGGCAGAGGATCGGTCCGGGCTAGGGATTGCCCCAACCCCGATGGATCAAATTTGCTGATGCCAATAATGGCGATCGCCACCACCAGAGCTAGGGTAAACAAAATTACGATAGATCTTTGTTTCTGGTTGTGATTAAATCCTTTCATGCTTCAATTTTTACGACCGCCAACTCAATTTTACTTTTAATTGAATCTCGAAAGGAAACATGTTCTGTTAAGCACAAAACTAATACTTTGAATACTGTATTCTCCAATGCTGTTTTGGTCGGGTTTTGCGAGAATACTAGCAAAGGTTATGGAAAGTTTATTAATTTTTTTGCTAGTCTCCGCCGCAATAATCCCCGTTGGGGGAAAATGCCAAGGAACTACCGCCAACGTGAGGAGTGAAGGGCATGGTTAAACTGGGCCATTGGGGCAAAACCTGGCGTTATTATCTATTGTTGGCCTTGGGAGTACTGTTGGCGATCGCCATACCGTTATTACCGGCCTTTTCCCAGGTTTCCCGCCAAACCATCATTGTGGCTACGGAACCAACCTTTCCCCCCTTTGAAATGACCGACGAGGCCACGGGGCAATTAACTGGGTTTGATGTGGATTTGATTCGGGCTATCGGAGAAGCAGCCCAGGTCACCGTTGATATTCAGGGTTATCCCTTTGACGGCATTATTCCGGCCTTGCAATCCAACACGGTGGGGGCGGCCATTAGTGCCATCACCATCACCCCGGAACGGGCCCAATCGGTTTCTTTTTCCAGTCCCTATTTCAAATCTGTGCTGGCGATCGCCGTACGGGATGACAATGACACCGTCAAAAGTATTAAAGACTTAGAAGGGAAAAAATTGGCGGTGGCGATCGGGACCACCGGGGCCATGGTAGCAACCAAAGTACCTGGGGCTAAT
The DNA here is from genome assembly GCF_000478825.2 of Synechocystis sp. PCC 6714. Lineage (NCBI taxonomy): Bacteria > Bacillati > Cyanobacteriota > Cyanophyceae > Synechococcales > Merismopediaceae > Synechocystis > Synechocystis sp. PCC 6714. The sequence continues at coordinate 1,521,227 of NZ_CP007542.1, forward strand.
GTTACCAATTTCGATTCCATTACCTCTGCTCTCCAGGAATTGGTCAACGGCAACGCCGATGCGGTGATCAATGACCGCCCAGTACTGCTCTATGCCATCAAAGATGCGGGTTTGAAGAACGTCAAAATTAGTGCTGATGTTGGCAGTGAAGACTATTACGGCATTGCTATGCCCCTAGCTCCCCCCGGGCAAATTAACCAAATTAGAGAAGTGCTAAACCAGGGTTTATTCCAAATCATTGAAAATGGCACCTATAACGCCATCTATCGAAAATGGTTTGGGGAAACCAATCCTCCCTTTTTGCCCTTAGTCGCTCCTTCCCTGGTGGGTAAAGTAGGCACTGCCCAAGCTTTGGCGGAACGGAGTCAAGCTAACCCCAACGATAACTTTCTTATTACTCTGTTCCGCAATCTTTTCAAGGGTTCTATCCTCACCGTTCTACTCACCGCCTTTTCCGTTTTCTTCGGTTTGATCGGTGGCACCGGAGTGGCGATCGCCTTAATTTCCGACATTAAGCCCTTACAATTGCTCTTCCGCATCTATGTGGAATTTTTCCGGGGTACCCCCATGTTGGTGCAACTATTCATCATCTACTTCGGTTTGCCGGCTCTGTTTAAGGAGATTGGCTTGGGCTGGTCCATTGACCGCTTTCCGGCCGCTATTATTGCCCTCAGCCTGAATGTGGCCGCCTATCTAGCGGAAATTATTCGGGGTGGTATCCAATCCATTGACCAGGGCCAGTGGGAAGCCTGCGAATCCCTGGGTATGTCCCCCTGGCAAACCATGAAGGAAGTCATTTTTCCCCAAGCTTTTCGCCGTATTTTGCCCCCCCTGGGTAACGAATTTATCACCCTAATTAAAGACACCAGCTTAACCGCTGTCATTGGCTTCCAGGAGTTATTCCGGGAAGGACAGTTAATTGTGGCCACCACCTACCGAGCGTTTGAAGTGTACATTGCCGTAGCCCTGGTGTACTTGCTCCTGACCACCATTTCTTCCTTTATCTTTAAGTGGCTAGAAGGTTACATGGATCCCATTGGTCGGGCTAAAAAGAAAGCCGCCTCTGCTTAACCCTTGTTTTTTCTTTTTTTTAATGTTCCTCGCCAGCAATTTTGTCACTGTATCCAATACTCAATTTTTTTGAATAATTTTCAGTAAACAAAACGATGATCACTTCTAAGCAATTTTCTTGGTTATCTGCTGTAGTTATTGGTGTATTAGTAGTGGGTATTGGGGAAGGAAAAAATACAAAATCTGCCCTGGCGGAGTCCATCATTGCTGACAATTCAGTTCAGTCCTTAACGAGAAATTCTACTTTTCCCCAACGGCGACGGCTAGGTCGTATTTTTGCTGTGGATGACAATGTCCAAACCTCGGTGCATAGCTTGCAAAATGGTGGACAATCTACTGCCCTAAACCAGGTCACCAACGTCAGTGAATTACGGGACGTACAACCTACGGATTGGGACTATGAAGCCCTGACCAGTTTGGTGGAACGCTATGGTTGCATTGTGGGTTACCCTGATCGTACCTACCGTGGCGCGCCGCGTAGCGGATCCCTGCGGGATCGCCCTTTGAGCCGTTGGGAATTTGCCGCTGGGCTGAATGCTTGCATGAATGTGATGGAACGTTTGCTTCAAGAAAATGCAGCGGTTTTACGGGAGGATATTGATAAGCTCAAGCTTTTGGCCCAACAATTTCAACAGGAATTACAAGCCTATGGGCAACGTATTGATAACCTAGAAACCCGCATTGCTTATCTCGAAGACCGTCAGTTTTCTGTTACTACTAAGTTAACTGGCGATTCCATTTGGGTTTTGTCCGGGGTTGGAGGCAGTGAACAGGCGGACGGCCCACCGGATCAACCAGTGCAAAATGGTCAAGTCACGGTTAACTTTCGTCAGCGCATTAATTTTAATACTAGTTTTTCTGGAGAAGATAATCTCTTGGTGCGCCTGCAATCGGCTAACTTTTTCTTGGCGCGGGGGGGGAGTAATTTAACCGACTTTAACTTTGCCGCCACTGAAGAACAGGGCAATCTTAATATTAATAAAGTTCAGTACAGTTTCCCCGTTGGCGATCGGACCCGCATCTGGCTAGCGGGTAATCGCATCACCATGGATGACATCATGGACCCCCTGGCTCCCTATACCAATTCCTTCACCGATGGGGCCGTGTCCTTTTTCGGGGCGATCGCCCCTATTTATTTGCCCAACGATAATTCCGGGCCAGGGGCGGGTTTTTCCTACAATTTCACCGATGAGTTGGGATTAGGGGCATTTTATTCCGCCGGTAAGGGCTTTTCCCCCAACCAAAGTGAAGGGTTATTCAATGGTCAGTTTGGAGTAGGGGCCCAGTTAAATTACGCTCCCGCCGCCAACACAGGGGTGGCCTTTTCCTACCTCCATAACTACATTCCCCAGGGGCAATACGATAGTTTTTCCGCTTTGGGTTACACCGGCTTGGCTAACACAGACAATCCCTTTGATGATGCCGCCAGCAGCACCAATCATTACGCTGTGATTTGGACTTGGCAATTGGCCGATTGGTTTAGCCTCGAAGGTTGGGGTATGTACAGCGATGCTACGGCCAAAAGTGGCGATCGCCAGGGGGACAAAGCAGATATTTGGAACTGGAAAGTGAGCTTTGCTTTCCCTGATTTGGGTAAGGAGGGTAACGTCGGTGTGGTATCAGTGGGACAGCCTCCCTATGCTTCTTTCATTAGCAATAACAACAATTTGCCCGATATTACCCCCGCCACCACCGATGCCCCTTGGTTTGTGGAAACCTTTTACCTTTACCAATTCAACGATAATATTTCCCTCACCCCAGCTTTTTGGATTGGTATTAACCCCGCCAATGGCCGGGATCCCCTCTGGGTGGCCGCTTTAAGGACCAGCTTTAAATTTTAACAGAAAAGGCGATCTACCCTTGGGATAAATCGCCATCAACTCTAGAAATTTCTTGCAAACTTTGTCTCAACTGTCAGTCAACTCTCTTGTTGGCATCCTTTGAGCTTTGGAGCTTATTCCCTTCCAAACTTACAGGTGGAGATAAGCAGCTTCCGCTTCCAGTTGACTCACTAGGGACTGATTGCCGGTGGCCCGGGCCCGCTCTAAACGGTGTTGGAGGTTCTGACGCAGGGTTTCTTTGTGGGCGATCGCCGTTTGGGTCAAAACACGTTTACGATTATTCATTACTTCTACCCTCCGAAAGGCAGTTAAAAGCTTACATTTAGATTTACATTCAACATAACACAAAATCCTGGTCAATCTCGACAATGGTATCTATTGTTACTGAAGTTAACAAAGATCTGTGGGCGGAACAGGGAAAAAGGAAGAACTTGATTCCCCCCTCCCCCCAGTGGGCATTGTACTTTTCAGACAGCCAAGGTTAAGTGGGAGTTGTGCTTTTAATCTACCCAGTGTCAGGTAAATTTTGCCTGCTGTTATCCACGGGAAAAGACCGTTGTTTGTGCTTTAAGGAAAAGATATGCGATCGCCAATTAAGGCCGGCTTTGTCTTGGGACCGCCGCTGTTAATGTTTTTATCTGCCTGTGATGGGCTAACGTCTTCTCCACCGGAGATGAAAGAAACATCCTCCCCTATGGTTGGCCAAGGAACTTTGCTGGTGCGGGCCAATGGAGAAGAAAGGGCCCGGGAGGGTCTAACCACTAAGGATGGCTGGTCTCTAGACTTTGACCACGTTTATGTCTCTTTGGCGGAGATTAATGCCTACCAGATAGAGTCGGCCTTTGATGCCAGCACCGATGCTCCCTTGCCAGACACCGCCGTGGCGATCGCCATACCGGGGCCCCCAGTGGTGGATTTAGCAGTGGCGGGGAAAGACGCAGAAACTATTTTAGTGGGGGAAACCCCTGCTCCTGCGGGAAAATTTAACGCTTTGTCTTGGCAAATGCCCCTGGCCACAGAAGGCCCCGCCCAGGGTTACTCGATTTTGCTAGAGGGAATAGCCACTAAAGATGGTCAAACAATTCCTTTCAAACTAGGGATACAAGAGGAATTGGGCTTTGTCTGTGGTGATTATGTCGGCGATGAACGTAAGGGAATTCTCCCCCCTGGCGGCAAGGCTGATCTAGAGGCAACATTCCACCTTGACCATCTGTTTGGGGAGGGAAAAAACCCAGCCGATAGTGAAATTAATCTTGGCTCCTTTGGCTTTGAACCTCTGTTGGCTTTTGCCCAGGACGGCAAAATTGCGGTCAACACCGAAACCCTGAAGAAGTCCTTACCGGAAGCAGAATATCAGGTTTTTTTGCAGGTTTTGGATAACATCGGCCATGTGGGGGAAGGACATTGTCGCAACGTGGGTTTGAACCGATGAAATTCTCTGTTTTATTAACTATGGTTGGGGCGGGCTTAGTGGGGATAACATCCCCGGGCCTTGCCCATGGGGTGAAAATTCAATATCAGGCGGTGGAGGCGATCGCCGTGGCGGCCCATTACGACTCCGGGCAACCGATGGCCGAAGCCCAAGTCTTAGTCTATGCCCCAGATAATTCCACCGAACCTTGGTTAACAGGGGTCACCGACAAAGAGGGCAAATTTACCTTCACCCTAGCAGGCGATCGCCCTGGCAATTGGGAAGTGACAGTGCGGCAAGGGGGCCACGGAAGCATGATCACCATACCTTGGCAACCGAAAACAGCGGGTAACAATATTGGTAGTGACACCGTCAACACCAGCGAGGATTCCCCTGACCCTAACTCCAATCAAACTGATCCCCAGCTCACCATCGCTTCTATGTCTAATGGCACTGCCGTCCTGTCTCCTCTGCAACGGAGCATCACCGTTGGGGCCGTAATTTGGGGCTTTGTGGGCACCGCCCTATTTTTTAGCAGAAGCAAAGGTGAGGGCAGGGCCTAGATGCACATTCCCGATGGTCTATTGCCACCCCAGATAGTGGCGGGGGGCTACGCGGTGACGGGATTGGCCACTTGGTATTGTTTACGGCAAATTAACCGCCAGGGCCGCGCCCAGGAAAATATTCCCAAAGCTTCTTTGCTGACGGCCGCTTTCTTTGTTGCCTCTTCCATTTATATTCCCCTGCCTCCCGTGAGCATCCACCTAATTCTCAATGGTCTGTTGGGGGTAATACTGGGCTATTTTGCCCTGCCGGCCATTTTAATTGGCCTCTTTTTCCAAGCTTTGATGGTGGGCCATGGGGGGCTTACCACCCTGGGCATCAATGGAGTGTTGATGGGTTTACCCGCCCTAGGGGCCTATTACATTTTTCAACTACGCCATGGATTAGAAAAATTTCTGCCGGAGCCCTGGGCCACGGGCATTGGTGCTTTTCTCGGGGGCAGTGGTGGTTTGGCTTTAACGGTGCTAATTTTTATTGCCCTCACCGTTACCAGTTTGCCCACGGGCTTAAATGCTGCTGTTGAATATCGAGCGATTATGGTGCTGGCGTTGGGACATTTACCCCTGATCTTGCTAGAAGGTATATTCACCGCCATGGTAGTTCTCTTTCTGCAACGGACTAAACCGGAATTATTGGGGAGTTAACAATGGGGTTAATGGCGCTGGAAACCTATGTCCCTGGGCGATCGCCAATTCATGGTTGGGAGCCTCGACAAAAACTGTTTAGTCTGATGGCGTTGATGTTTGCTTTGGCCATGGTAAAGCAAGCTTGGTTAATTATTCCCATGGTGGCCGTAACTGCCTTGCTTTATTGGTTATCCGATTTACCCCTTAGTTTTTTACTGCAACGGTGGAGCTATCCTGGCCTATTCATCCTGGCGGCGGTTATTTTGCTTCCCTTTGTCAGCGGGGAAACAGTGCTGGGACAGTGGGGCTGGCTCAGTATTCGTCAAGAGGGATTAATAGCTATGGTGCTCATTGCCGGACGATTTTTCTGCATCCTCAGCCTAGGTTTTATTCTCTTTGGCACCACTCCTTTTTTAACCATGGTTACTTCCCTGCGCCGTTTAGGTTTGCCACCCCTGATGGCGGATATGGCCCTGTTGGCTTACCGTTACCTGTATGACATCGGCCACGCTTTTAGCACCATGCACCAAGCAATGCAACTGCGGGGCTTAGGACAACGGCGGGAAAAACGGCGATCAATGCAACAGTGGGCTTTTTTGCTGGGGAATCTTTTACTGCGTAGTTATGAACAATCCCAACGGGTTTACCAAGCCATGGCTCTGCGGGGTTATGGTCAGGCAATATCTCCAAAGGTCAACCAGGTTAACACCCTGGGCCAAGGAAAATCTCCGACGGATTTAGGCTTAACAGTGGCCGTATTGGCGATCGCCATTGGTTTTGTGGTGGCGGAGGTGAGCTGGTGATTTTAACCAATGTGCGGGGCATGGATCGAAGTTTAGAGGAGGAAGGAACCAAATTACCAATACCACCAGCAATTACGGTGCAGGCATTATCTTTTGCCTATGGCGGCCAAGAGCCGGTGTTGAACAATTTATCCTGGCAGATTGCCCCAGGGGAAAGGTTAGGCATTATTGGCCATAACGGTTGCGGCAAAACCACCTTGTTTTTACTACTCTGCGGGCTGTTAAAACCCAGTGCTGGCACCATTAAGCTATTGAATAATCCCCTGCAAGCAGGAAAATTTTTACCGGAAGTGGGACTATTATTTCAAAATCCCACTGACCAACTATTTGCCACCTCCGTTTGGGATGACATTGCCTTTGGGCCGCAAAATATGGGTTTGTCCCCGGCTGAAGTAACGGAGAGGGTTAACCAAGCAGTAAGGGCCACGGGCATCGCCGGTTTGCTGGATCGTTTGCCCCAGCATCTGTCCGGGGGAGAAAAGCAAATGGTGGCGATCGCCGGATTGCTGGCCATGGCCCCGAAAATTTTGCTCTGTGACGAACCCACCGCTAGCCTAGATATTAAAGCCCGCCGTCAGTTGATTAATTTTTTGCGTCAGTTTAGGGAAACGTTACTAATTTCCTCCCACGATTTAGAATTTGTGCTGGAAGTCTGCGATCGGGTAATGGTAATTGACCAAGGGCAAATGGTCGCTGACGGCCCGGCCCGGGAAATTATGGGTAACGAAATCCTGATGGAAAGCCATGGCCTGGAAAAACCCTACTCCCTCCGTTGATGGAAAATTAGGTAGGTTAATGAGCACTAATCCAAAGGGTTTCCTGGCTGATAATTTCTCCGTTACTTCGTAACCAAACCAGGGCGATTTTTTCCACTGCACCATTAACCAAAGTCACCAGGGAAAAATTACGGGCCCGATCTCCGGGGGGCAAACCGTCTTTTTCCGTTTGGATACGGGGCACACAGGCCGCATTCAGATATACCGTTCCTTGCTGATCCACATAAACCCTCTCCCGGAGGCGATCCTGACGATGTCTAAGGCGATGGTGCATATGGCCGAAGGTCACCAACGGTACCCGTTTACCCTGTTCCCGCACGGAGGCGATCGCCCAAGCTAAATCGGGATCCCCAAAATCACCCCCCAGGGGATTCCAATCCCGACCACAGATGGACTCTCCCTGATTTCCTAGGCCGCTGGGACCATTATGGGCTAGAAAAATTAACGTTTCATGGGGGCTAGCCATGGCCGTTGCGGCAATCCGGGTTTGGGACTGGGTAAAGTTTTCTATGTCATACCGTTCCCGCATAAATCGTTCGTTTTTCCATTCATTGCCCCCCCAGGTAAATGGCCGTCCCCCCACCACCGAGAGGTTAAATTGCTGAAAATCCCGGCGGCCATAGCTAACATCTGCCAACCCCAGTAGTTCCTGCTGAGCTTTTACCCGGTCTTCCTTTTGACGATCATAGGGGCACTTTTTTCGACCCCAATCGGAGGCGGTGAACCAAGCATCGTGGTTACCAAATACCGTTGCCTTGGGGATAGCCAAGGAGGCAATTAAGCTGACCACCGGCAATGATTCGTTGCCAAAATCCCCCACAAACAGGGCTAAATCGGCGGAGATTGCCTGGAGGGCTTGGTGGTCTGCTAATTCCCATTGCTCATGGATATCGCCCACAACGGCCAGGGTAATGGTGGCAGTAGGTTGGGAGTCCATTAGTTCTCTTCACTTTCCGACATTTCCGCCAATTCCTCCTCACCAGATGGAGGCACCAGGGCCACAGCGGCGATCGCATCATCGGCATCTAACCGTTGTACCCTTACCCCAGTGGCACTACGGGATTGGGGCGAAATATCATTGACCGATTGGCGGATAATAATGCCCCGGTTGGTGACAATCATTAACTCATCGTCGGCGTTGACCACATGCAAAGCCACTAGTTGGTCATCTTTGGATTTAAAACGGATTGCTTTGACCCCCAGGCCCGCCCGATGTTGCAAGCGGAATTGACCAATGGGAACCCGTTTCCCGAAACCCTTCATAGTTACCCCCAACAACCAAGGGCCAGGATTGTCGCTTTCTTCCAAAATGGCATCGGTATCAGCACCCAAATCTTCTTCAGGTTCATCTTCGGAGCTAACGGCAATATTGGCCACCACCTGGCTGGGCAAAATATCCATACTAATCAGGGCGTCACCGGAGCGCAGGCGCATGGATTTGACTCCCCGGGTGGCCCGACCGAGGGCCCGTAGTTCATCCTGATCCGCTTTGAAATGGATAGCCATACCCTTTTGGGAACCAATAATGACGCTATCTTCCGCTTTAGCTAGGCGTACCCAGCGCAACTGGTCTCCTTCCACCAGGGAAATGGAAATTAACCCATTGGCCCGGATATTGCTAAAAGCTGAGAGGGCCGTTTTTTTGATATAGCCCTGCTTGGTCAACATGATGAAATAGGTATCATCGTCAAATTCCGAAACGGACACCAGGGAGGTAATTTTTTCATCCTTGGGGATGGGCAACATTTGTACGATAGGCACCCCCCGGGCTGTGCGGGAAGCAATGGGAATTTGGTAAGCATTGAGGCTATAAACCACTCCCCGATCGCTAAAGAACAACACTTTGTCGTGGTCGCAACAGGAAAGGAAATGCTCCACCCCATCGTCTTCTTTGATTTTGGCGGCGGCTTTACCCCTGGTGGCCCGATTTTGGGTGCCAAAGGTGCTGGCGGGCATCCGTTTGATGTACCCCTGTTCTGTTAATAAAATTAGGGCTTGATCGTTGGCAATTAAATCGGTGTCAATTAATTCCCCATCTTCTTGGACAATGACCGTGCGGCGGGGGGTGGCATGGATGGCTTTAATTTGCTCCAATTCTTCTTCGATGATGGCATTGACCCTTTCCCGACGGGCTAAAATATCCCGAAAATCGGCAATTTTTGCTTGCAGTTCATCATGTTCAGCGGTGATTTTATCCGCTTCCAAAGCTGTTAACCGGCGCAGTTGCATTTGCAAAATGGCATCGGCCTGCACTTCGGAGAGGGAAAAGCCTTCCACCAGTTCCGTTTTGGCAGAGGCCGTGTCTGCCGCCCCCCGAATCAGACGAATAACCGCATCCAGGTTATCCAACGCAATCAATAAGCCCTGGAGCAGATGGTCCCGTTCTTCTGCTTTCCGCAATTCGTAGCGGGTACGACGGGTGATGGTTTCAATGCGAAATTCCCAAAAGACGGTCAGGAATTTTTTAATGGTTAAAACTTCGGGAGTGCCGTTGACCAGCGCCAACAGGTTAGCCCCAAAGTTACTCTGGATGGGGGTTTGTTTATAAAGATTATTGAGCACCACCCGGGCGTAGGCATCCCGCTTCAGTTCGATGACAATCCGCATACCATCACGGTCGCTTTCGTCTCGGATGTCGGCAATGCCATCAATTTTTTTCTCGTTAACTAGATCGGCAATGCGTTCAATTAAAGCGGCTTTATTGGTTTGGTAGGGTAGCTCGGTGACGATAATGGCATCCCGATCAGGTCGGCCAGGATATTCCATGGTTTCAATGGAAGCAACCCCCCGCATGGTGATGGAACCCCGGCCGGTTAAATAGGCTTCCCGAATGCCCGATCGCCCGAGGATCTGGGCCCCGGTGGGAAAATCGGGGCCGGGAATAATCTGCATCAATTCCTGTTCCGTAATGTCCGGGTTACGAATTAAGGCGATCGCCCCGTCGATTACTTCCCCGAGGTTGTGGGGGGGGATATTGGTGGCCATGCCCACCGCAATGCCGGAGGAACCGTTAATTAACAGTTGGGGAATGCGGGCCGGGAGAACAGTGGGTTCCTGTTGGGAACCGTCAAAGTTATCAATGAAATCTACGGTTTCTGCTTCAATATCCCGCAGTAACGAGTTAGTGGAAAGGGGTCTGAGCCTAGATTCGGTGTACCGCATCGCCGCGGGGGGGTCATTATCCACGGAGCCAAAGTTACCATGGCCGTCAATGAGCGGTTCCCGCATGGAAAAGTCCTGGGCCATACGCACCAGGGCATCGTACACCGCCGTATCGCCATGGGGATGGTATTTACCCAGCACTTCCCCCACCACCCGGGCACATTTCCGAAACGGGCGATCGGGGGTTAGCCCCAATTCATACATGGCATAGAGAATCCGTCTATGAACGGGTTTGAGCCCATCCCGTGCATCGGGTAACGCCCGCCCGACAATCACACTCATGGCATATTCCAGGTATGACTGTGACATTTCGTTTCTGAGGTCAGTCGCAATGAGGCGATCGGGCGAGTCAGTCATGCAATTACTCCAAGGCAGTTTGAAAGGTTTGAGCTGCCTCGTAATTTCCCACGTAGGAACCCGATAACAAGGCTCAAATCAGCCTCCATTCTACCATTGGCCCGGGCAAGGGTCTGGCTTGACCAGTCTCTGCCAAGATATGTGAAGATCGTTGAATTTACCTAAGGATCGGGTCAATGAACTCATTACTGCAAAGACTAAAGTGTTGGCGGAGTATTCCCTGGGCTTGGCTCGTGGGAGCCGCTACCACCCTAGCTATTCTGGTGGCAACCCTCCTACCGAGTTTGGCCAATAACCCTAAAAACAGTCTTTATACCCCCATGGCGGATGGGGACTATACATTTTCCGAAACGAATCGTCGGGGAATGACCGAGAGAATTACCTATGATTTCCCTGTCACAGGTTTGAAGTTGACAATGCCCCGATTCTTGAAAAATCCCGAGGCCATCCAAACCCCTGGCAAGGATATTGTGGTCTTTTTACGGACAATTCCTGATACCTGCGGACTATACGAGATGTCGGAAACCATCTTGCTCCCCAATGCAGGGCCGCCGCCCCATTTCCATCTTGACAACGACGAATGGTTTTTCTCGACGGAAAATTCTCAAATTCGACTCTACAGTGCCCAGGAGAAACAGGAAACCATCAAAGCCGGCCAAGTACCGGGGATCAATCTTGCCCCCATCAAAATAGGATCCGTGGTGCAAAAACAGGGGGAAATTTTATTCTCTCCCAAGGGTTCCGTACATTTCTTTCGCAATGAAACCCCCGGCAAGGATAATGTGCGGGGTTTTTATAATGTCTGGTCACCGGGCTATGGCACCCTAGAGCGTTTTCAGGGCATTAATCGTATTGACCATGGCAATGAACCTTTGCCCCTACCAGAAGATCAGGCAGTACTTTTGCAAACCAGTCTTTGGGGCTTTCCCCACGATATTACGGGACGGTTTGTGGGCGTTAAGGATTTCTACGGCATCCGTGGCCCGGTCTTTGAACATCCCGATAATGTGCAGAAACTCCAAGAACTGTTTGATGCTGGAGAAGCTTGCTATCCTCCCGATGGTCTGAGAAAACCGAAACCACCCCTGCCGGAGCCGCAATAAAATCTTGCCTTTTGGCTGGGAAGATTTTACGCAGATGTATGACTCTGGCAGTTTTTGAGATTAACTTTGTCCCAAACAACCAGAGTTATTTTAGTCATCAATTGTCAGTGTCTCCCATGTACTCTAAATTAAAATTGTCCGCATTTTTTGTATATTTCACCTAACCTAGACAGTATTTGAGAAACTGACCAATTCCACCGCTTCCGATTGTTACCCCCAGTAAAAATTTAAGCATAGGGATCGCCAAATAAAACGAAGGAACTGGTGATTTCCCGCAAAATTTTATCGGTCACTTCCCCCAGGGCTACTCCCCCCACCGATCGCCGGCGGAAGGAACGGAGCACGACTAGATCAAAGGTGTGAGAGACCCGCACAAGCACCTTAGCTGCGTCATCATGGCAAATGACTTTAATGGGATAGTCCGCCGTGGCCTGGCACTGGCCTAAAAACCGTTCCATTTCCGTTTTAAATGCTTGTACCTGGGCGGGGGATGTGTTGTGGGGACAAACATGGAGCAGGGTGACGATGGCTCCATTGGTTTCCGCTAACCGCTGGGTGAACTGGAATAGCTCCAGCGTTTGGGGAGTGAGGTTTTTAATTGGGAATAAAATGCGATGGAAAGAACGGGGGTCAGACAATAACCGCATCACCGCCACCGGACAATGGGCCGACCAAAATACGCTGTCAATGGTGCTACCGAATAATTTAGCCCGTAAACCCAGGGATTGTTGGCTCCAACCCATGATGATTAAGTCAGCATTTTTTTCCCTTGCCGTGTGGCTGATGGCCCGGGCCACATCGTCGTCGATACGGAGGGCTGGGTGGGCATCGACTTTTAGATTAGTGGCCAGTTCCGTGGCCTGTTGCAATAACAGCTCATTTTTAGCTAACCGGCTGGTCAGCCCAGGATCATCCATGTGCACCGGCGCTTTGGCGATCGCCAAGGGAATCACCACTCCACTTTCATGGCGGGCAATCAGGGCTCCTACTTCCAATAAATAACCCAGGGTTTGGGGATTTTGGGTTGGCACCAGAACGGTAAAGGTGGAAGCCTTTGGAGGGACCAGGGTCACGGCTCCATTTTCCTCTGGATCGTTTAAGTCATCTTCCAAACTGGACAAACCATTGGGAATCGGAATTTTGGGGGCAAATTTGGCCGTCATTAACGGGCCAACGATGGACGTGATCAGCATTAAAACAATAATGGTGTTTAACACCGTCTCCGACACCAGGCGATCGCCAGCGGCATTAACCGCTTGGTATCCGGCCACCGCCGCCGCCAATGTAGCCGCCACCTGGGGAATGGAGAGAGACCACATGGTTAAACCTTCGGCCCAGCTATACCCTAGTTTCAGTTGCGCCAAGATCGCCGCCACTCCTTTGGAAAGGATTAACCCGGCCACAATGGCCACCACCAAGGGAAATAGTGTGGTGAGGGTAACCATAAAAGCTGGTAAATCCAACAGCAGCCCAATACCAATAAAGAAAAAAGGAATGAATAGAGTAGTGCCCAGAAACTCAACCTTTTCCTTCACTGGCCCGTTGCCCAGCACATCATTGACCGCCAGCCCCGCCAGAAAGGCACCGACAATTTTGTCTACATTGATCAGTTCCGCCCCCACTGAGGCCAGAAAAACCGCCAACAACACAAATAAAAACTGGTTACTTTGTTCATCCCCCGTGCGACGAAAATATTCCCGTCCCGCCCAATCAAAGCCGATTAAAACCAAGGCACTGTAAACGGCGATCGCCACCAATTGCACCACCAAGCCCGCAGGGGAAAAACTGCCACTGTGGATGGAAATACAAATGGCCAAAACCAACAAAGCGGCAATGTCAGTGAAAATTGTGGCCCCAATGGTGACCATCACCGCCTGATTCCGTACTATGCCCAACCGCTGGACAATGGGATAACCCAACAAGGTGTGGGAAGCAAACAGAGAGCCGAGCAACACAGACGCATTGAGGGAGTAGCCAAAGGTTAAACCAACGGCCAACCCCGTCAGCAACGGCACCGCAAAGGTCAGGGAACCATACAGTAAGGAGCGGTTCTTGGTCCGGCGGAAATCCACCATGTCAATTTCCAGTCCCGCCACAAACATTAAATAAATTTTGCCAATGTCGGTGAAGAGCTTGATGCTTTCCGAATCTTCGTTGAGCACCCCCAGACCACTCTTGCCCAGCACAATGCCAGCGAACAAAAGTCCCACTAGTCCTGGTAACTTCAACCGCTCAAAAATGGGCGGCAGGATCAGGGTCACCAGTAATAAAATGGTGAAGTCGATTAAGGGATTACTCGGAATCGTTGCCAATAAGCCATCCATAGATTGGGGTTGTTTAGGTCATAGGCAAAGGCCATGGGCATCATCATACCGTTCCCGCTCCCGATCGCCATTACCACCTCCTTTGCCCTGGTCGGCCTTGCAATTGCGCCCCTTTTCCCCTCTGCCCCCATGCGTAATCAGTATTTCTTTTCCCTCAACCTAGCTTTCTTGCCCGCTGTAGTGCCCACCCTGGCTAGTGTTTACCTAGGAACTCTGGTCATCTCCTCCCCGGCGATCGCCTTAGATTGTGCCGAGATGGGAGAACTAGCACAGTATGATTCCCGTTGTTGGGAAAATTTGCCCCCCACCATGGCCCCCAAGGCCGGAAACAATAGCACCAATGCTCCCCCAAATGCCATTTTAGGCAATGGACTGCAAGCTTTTCAGGGCACCTGGAAGTTCGATTACGAAAAAACCATGGAAGCGTACAGACAAAGCCCTGACTATAGGCCGGAGGAAGACATCGAAGCATTATCCGGACTGCTGAATTTAATGTTTGGCATGGTTTCCCTGAAAATTAGCGGCAATCAGCTACAGATGGGCGTTGCTGACAGCAGTGAAGTTATTACCACCATCGACTGCCAAGTGGATTCCGCCACCGCCACCGTGGTTACAGCCCAGTGCACCAAGGAGGGTGACACCAAAACAATCAAATTTGAAAATGTTTTGCCAGGACAATATATGAGATTTAATGCGGTAGGGGAAAATGATTGTCCCTACTGCACTTGGCGTCGGGTGGAACCATAACTACCCATTGAAGCTGTACCCTGAACCTTGTTAAGTAGTTAGTCTAGCCAGCAAAATTGCCCTAATTGAAACTAATTAGCCTTAAATCGGCAGAAAATATCTAAAAAAATACCCATTATGACCCTTAACCTCTATTTTCTCCGCCACGGTGAAACCACCTCCAGTCAAACGGGGACCTTTTGCGGTCGCCTGGACATTGACCTCACCAGCCATGGCTATCAGATGGCCCATCAGTTTGCCGAAGCCTATCAAAATGTGCCTTGGACAGCTATTTTCGCCAGCCCTTTGCACCGAACCATGGCCACTGCTACCCCTTTGAGTGAATTGATTAATCTCCCCATTCAAAAACGCGACGGCCTAAAAGAAATTGCCTATGGGCAATGGGAAGGGAAAACCCCCGCCGAAGTTAATCAACAATTCCACGATGATTATGTGCGGTGGTTGGCGGACCCGGGCTGGAATGCCCCTTCCGGCGGAGAAAAAGGTATTGACATTGCCCGCCGTAGCTCCGAAGTGCTGGAGGAAATTGAACAAACCTTTGCCACGGGAAATGTGTTGGTGGTGTCCCACAAATCCACCATCCGCATTATGCTCTGCAGCTTGCTGGGCATTGACATTGGCCGTTTTCGAGACCGGATTGGCATGCCAGTGGCGGCGGTGAGCATTGTCACCATGTCCGAGCATGGTCCTTTAATCGAAGTGATGGGCGATCGTTCCCATCTCAGCCATGATTTGCGGGATAGATACGGAACCTAACTCCTAGTCCCACTGATTGTGAACCATGGGAAGTGGGGAGCCCAATTCATTGACATAGTCAGAATTCCGTAGCTCTTTTGGTCTAATGGGGCGCAAAACTTGCAATGGAAGAAAGAACAAGGCAAAACCATGGTTATGGATATTAGAGAGCAATTCCCAATGGGCAGATGGTGATTGGGTATAGTTAGAGTCGTTATCCCCCAATAACGGAATTTCTCCGCAATTGTTTTATCCTCGCATGGCAAAATCTCCTCAAAATAAACAGTGGTTAGCCAATACCCTACTGGTGTTGGGCAGTTTGGGTTTTGCCGTGGTGGTGGCGGAAGTGGCTCTAAGGTTAATGGGCATTAGTTATCCTAGCTTTTACCAAGTGAATCCCCAGCGGGGCCACAGCTTAATCCCTAACTTATCCGGCCAATGGACCCATGAAGGCAATGGCTTGGTGAGAATTAATGCCGATGGCCTCCGCGATCGCCATTATGAAAAGGAGAAAGGAGCCGATACCTATCGCATTGTGGTGTTGGGGGATTCTTTTTCCGAAGCAATTCAGGTTAACGAAGATCAGACCTATTGGAGCGCCATAGAAAAAAATTTGCCCTCCTGCCCCGGCTTAATGGGAAAAACGGTGGAAGTAATTAATTTTGGCGTGGGGGACTACGGCACTGCCCAGGAATATTTAACCCTCCAGCACCATGCCATTGAATACCAACCAGATTTAGTCTTACTGCAAATTTTCACCGGCAATGACATTGTCAATAATTCTCGCCAACTCAGCCCCGGCGATCGCCTAGCACCATTTTGGGAAGAAGTGGAAGGCCAATGGCAAATGCAGTTTGATTTTCAGGAAACAGCGGCCTATCAAAGGCGGGACGGTACTCCAAGACGATTGCTGTACAGCTTGATTAATCGGGTGCGACTGCTACAAGTACTTAATGAAGCTAAACGACAATGGGTAACCCAACGGACTTTAACCACCCAACAGCAAGGCAATGCTGACATCATTCCCGCCCTAGATTTCGACGTTAATTTATATCGGGAACCCACCGATCCCGCCTGGGAGCAAGCTTGGGCCGCTACGGAATCTTTGGTGACAGCCATCAACCAAGTCAGCCGGGAAGAAAATGCCGATTTTTTAGCGGTGGTTATTAGCAATCCTCCCCAGGTATATCCCGATCGCCAGGTGCGGGAAAAGTTAAAGCAGTTGGGGGCGGAAAATTTGTTTTACCCTGACCAGCGGTTGGCCCAGTTAGGAGAAAAAGAGAACTTTGCTGTGCTGACTTTGGCGGAAACCATGCAACAAAAGGCCGATGCGGAGCAAACCTATTGGCACGGTTTTGATAACACCATCCCCGGAGTGGGTCATTGGAATGTTCAAGGCCATGAACTGGCCGGTAAGTTAATTGGCGATCGCCTTTGCCAAATGGTGACAGAAGAAAAAAAGTAAAACGCTATCCTGTAAATCTAAGTCCAGCAAAAGTTAAGCAAATTAGCCATTAGACCAAGAAATGACCGGACAAGTGGGAACAGGAAAGCACCATGGAACGGCCCCTTTACTTCGATAACCATGCCACCACCGCCCTCGATCCTAGGGTGCTAGAAGCCATGGTCCCTTACCTGACGGAGCAGTATGGCAATGCCGGCAGTGCCCATTTTTACGGTTGGCAAGCCCAAGGGGCGATTAAACAAGCTAGGCAAGTAATTGCCGATACCATCGGGGCCCGGCCGGAGGAAATTATTTTCACCAGTGGCGCCACAGAAGCTAATAATTTGGCCATTCGGGGAGTGGCAGAGGCTTACTTTGCCGAAGGGAAACATCTGGTGACGGTGGAAACGGAACATCAAGCGGTGCTGGCCCCCTGTCGTTATTTGGAAACCCTGGGGTTTGAAGTGACCTATTTGCCTGTGCAGCCCAATGGTTTGGTGAATTTAACCGAGTTGGAAAAGGCTCTGCGACCAGATACCATTCTTGTTTCCGTGATGGCGGCGAATAATGAGATTGGTGTGATCCAACCCCTGGAAGAAATTGGCAGGTTATGTCACCGAAAATCGATTATTTTCCATTGCGATGGGGCCCAAGCCCTGGGCAAAATTCCCCTTGATGTGGGGCGATTAAACATTGATCTACTGTCTTTCACCGGGCACAAAGTCCACGGGCCGAAAGGCATGGGGGGATTATATCGTCGTCAAAATCCGGGGGTGAGGTTAGCGCCCCAACTGTTGGGGGGAGGACAAGAAGGTAATTTTCGTTCGGGAACCCTACCCGTGCCACTCATTGTCGGCTTAGCCCAAGCTCTCGCCATTGCGGGGGAAACTTTGGTGTCGGAAGGCGATCGCCAGCGACAACTACGGGATCAACTTTGGCAGGGTCTAGGAAAAATTGGCGGGGTGGTGCTGAATGGGGACTATGAACAAAGGTTACCTGGGAATCTCAATGTCAGTATTACTGGGGTCGATCCCAAGGCTTTGCTGACCAGCCTACAACCTCGATTGGCCCTATCCTCCGGTTCCGCCTGTTCTTCCCATCGCACTGAAGCTTCCCATGTGTTGTATGCCCTTGGCCGGGATAAAACCGCCGCCCAAGCCAGTCTAAGGTTTGGTCTAAGCCGATTTACTACCGAGGCAGAAATTGACCAGGCGATCGCCATTGTGACCAATACGGTGGCCCAGTTGCGGGCCGATGCTTCTAACCAGGGTTAATTTCTCCCAAGTTTGTCTTCCATGTGGCAATCAATTCGCTCCCTCCTCTTTCAAACTCCCTGTCCCCTTTGTCAAAAACCCAGCCAGGATCAGTTTTGTCGGGATTGCACTGGACAAATTTTCAGCCATTGTTTTGCCCCTAACCTCCCGCAATGGCAAGGAAATTTTCCCCGCTTTGTTTGGGGCCAGTATGAAGGACAACTGCGGCGGGCCTTGACGGTGATGAAATTTGAGCAACAGCCCGACATTGGCATTTGGCTGGGAGAACAGCTTGCCCAAGCATGGCTTAAACAACCCCAAGCTAAACTTAGAATACGTCCCCAGGTGGTGCCCATTCCCCTCAGTAACCGCAAACAAGCTGAACGGGGATTTAACCAAGCTGAAAGAATTGCCGCTGGTTTTTGCCGCCTGACTGGTTATGTTCTACGCCCCCAAGCATTGCGACGGGTTAAAGATACCCAAGCTCTGTTTGGTCTTGGCCCAGGCGATCGCCGCCGGGAATTACAATCAGCTTTAGCCACGGGGCCAGCGTTTAACCCCCATCACCCTTGGTTAATAGTGGACGACATTATAACTACCGGCACCACCGCCCTAGAAGCCCGACGGGCCATGGAAGAAAAGGGAGCTAAAGTGTTGGGCATCGTGGCGATCGCCGCACCGTCTTTTTCTCGGACTATGGAACTTGGACAGCACTGATAATGATCATTTAACATATTATTCTCGTATATTTCCATCAATTTGTATTTAATTTCGTATTGTTAACCCTAGCCTGCTTCCCTTCAATCATTTTTCAACCTTAATCCTATGCAGAAACAAGTCTCTCCCCTAACCCATGTCGCCCTTTGGTTGGGTGGTGTTAGTTTGACTGCAACCAGCTTGGTCATTCCCACTGCCGCCCAGGCCCAAAGCAATCTCAATGGAGGTAGTGCCATCCCTCCCCTCAAACCAATTCCGGAGTCCACCTTCACTCCTCCAGCGGTACCAACGGCGACCCCCACTAATCCCAACAGTCAAGCCCTGGCTACCCATATTGTGCTCGTGTTGGGGGAACGGAAGGTTTACGCCTACCAAAATGACAAAGTTTTAGCCAGTTACCCGGTGGCGGTGGGCAAAAAAGGCTGGGAAACGCCCCAAGGCAATTTCCAGGTAATCCAAATGGTGGAAAATCCCGTCTGGGAAAATCCCTGGAATGGCAAAAAAGTTGCCGCTAGCTTGGATGGGCCCATCGGTATCCGTTGGATCGGTTTTTGGAGTGACGGCAAAAATACCATTGGTTTCCATGGCACCCCGAAAAAACATGAACATTTCCTGGGCACAGCGGCTTCCCACGGTTGCGTCAGAATGCGGAATCAAGATGTGGTGGCTTTGTTCAACATGGTACAAAATGGCACCCCAGTACGAGTAGTGCAAAAAAAATAGATTGTTTGCACTGACTGAATCAAAAAGGCGATCGTGTACAACCGTTAGGAATTGGGAATTGTAGCCCCGGTTTCTGAGTTTTAACTTCTGATCGCCACTCAAGGTAACTCTGCATTACCGAGGAAATACCAATGGTGACAACCCTAATCAATCATATTGAGATCACCCCAGGAACCTGGGTCGGAAAACCCCGCATTGCTGGGCACCGGATCACAGTTCAAGACATTGTGATCTGGCATGAACGCATGGGTCTATCTCCCGACGAAATCGTCCATCATTATCCTAGTATTACTTTAGCTGACGTTTATGCAGCCTTGTCTTACTATCACGATCACCTTGAAGAAATTAGGCAAGGAATTATTGATGATGAAATTTTTGCTGAAGAAATGCGATCCAGTACCCCTTCTTTGATGGAAGCAAAGTTAGGAAAAATGCATAGCAAATTAGAGATTCTTGTCAATGCGTAACTCCTATCACATTGAATTTTTGTAGTCTGTTTACCGCAGGCAGATAATGATAAATACTTATGGCCATCGTGTCTAACCATTGAGGATGGCGTAAAAAACACTAAAATCCTAATTACAGCAAACTTTTTCAAAAAATAAACACATTATGGTTAATGGAAGTACGTCTCTCTAGATATATTCCTGTAACCACTGTCGAAACTCACGACGTAAAGTACTCATAGGAATCACCTGGCTTTTTTTTAAACAAAGGGAAATTCCTTCAATAATGGGAATAGAGGGAAAAGCTTTGCTCATAAAAGAGTTAACGTATTTTCCTTCTTCTAGTAAACTAATTTCCAGTTTTCCATCTTCATATCGCCAAATTTCAGGAATACCCAATGCCTCATAGGCACTGACCTGGGTAACAGAAGTGAAATCTACTTCGATCGCCAAATCGGGGACAGGATCAACATCTAAATTCAGCCGTTGTTTGCCCACCATAGCTTGATAGTTGTCAATATAAAAACAATCATCAGGCTCAATACCTGCTTGCATAGGTCTGCTTTTAAAAGTAGTGGAGCCAAGGGATTCCCATTCCATGCCTAATTCTTCTAGTAAAACCACAAGTAAATGGGAAATCAAAACTTTAGTGCGTTCATGGCCAGGTAAAGGCATCCGAAATTCTAAAACTCCCTTGTAATAAGCGATATGGGAATGACGATGTTCCCCTAAATCTTCCAAAATTTCCTCAAATTCCTGCCAGGAGATTTGATCGAGAATAATACGCTGACCCGGCTCAACTTTTATTTGGGCGATCGCAATTTTGACAGGCATACCCTCAAACTCCAACTTTGAATTGGCATTGGTTTAATCATAAATCGAAAAAAACAACTAACGACAGCCTCTGTGATTGTGCAAAACATACGGTGCTGACTTTGGCGTATTGACCCCCAGAACCTAAAGTTATGGTTAAAAATACTTATGAAGATCATGTCTAACCATTAAGAATTGTATGGAAAGCCATAAAAAAATAATTGAACTAAATAAAGCTGAAAGTCAATCAGAATAAGCATTACAGAAGATTAAAGGCTCAACTAAAATGTAAAGTTACCGCTCGACAAGGCTAAGGCTTTTACCGACAATTTGAGGGTGAATTATGCCCCCGGAGTCTGAACCCTATGAAATTGGCCTATTGGATGTACGCTGGCCCGGCCCACATTGGTACCCTACGCATCGCCAGTTCCTTTAAAAACGTCCACGCCATTATGCATGCTCCGTTGGGGGACGATTATTTCAACGTCATGCGCTCTATGTTGGAACGGGAGCAGAACTTTACCCCCGTCACCACCAGTGTGGTCGATCGCCAAGTGTTATCGAGGGGTTCCCAGGAAAAAGTGGTGGATAACATTGTCCGCAAAGATGGGGAAGAAGCGCCGGATTTGATTGTGCTGACCCCCACCTGTACCTCCAGCATTTTGCAGGAAGATTTGGCCAATTTCGTTGACCGGGCCCAGATGGATGCCCACTGTGACGTACTTTTGGCGGACGTGAACCATTACCGCTATAACGAATTACAAGCTGGCGATCGTACCCTCAAACAGATTGTGGAGTTTTATATTAAAAAAGCCCGTAAACACGGTAATTTAGCGACGGAAAAAACAGCTAAGCCATCGGTGAATTTAATTGGCTTCACCACCCTGGGTTTCCACAACCAGCACGATTGCACCGAATTAAAACGGCTAATGACGGATCTGGGCATTGAAGTGAACCTGGTTTTGCCGGAAAAAGCCACAGTGGACCAATTGGCTAAAATTCCCCAAGCTTGGTTTAACCTCTGCCCTTACCGGGAAATCGGCCTAATGACAGCGGGGTATTTGCAGGAAGAATTTGCCATGCCCTACGTGGATATTACCCCCATGGGAGTGGTGGAAACGGCCCGTTGCATCCGCAAAATTCAAGAAGTTCTGAACGCCCAAGGTGCAGAAGTCAACTACGAAAATTTCATCCAGCAACAAACCCGGTATGTTTCCCAGGCGGCTTGGTTTTCCCGCTCCATTGATTGCCAAAATTTAACCGGCAAAAAAGCAGTGGTCTTTGGGGATAACACCCATGCGGCCGCTATGACCAAAATTTTGGCTCGGGAAATGGGTATCCACGTTGTCCTGGCGGGTACCTATTGCAAATATGATGCCGATTGGTTCCGAGCTGAAGTGGCTGAGTATTGCGACGAGGTGTTGATCAGTGAAGATAATGGGGCGATCGCCGATGCCATTGCCCGCATTGAGCCGGCGGCCATTTTTGGCACCCAGATGGAACGGCACGTGGGTAAACGGCTGGATATTCCCTGTGGTGTTATTGCGGCCCCCATCCACATCCAAAATTTCCCATTGGGCTATAAACCCTTTTTCGGCTACGAAGGGACGAATCAGATTGCGGATTTGGTCTATAACTCCTTCACCCTGGGCATGGAAGACCATTTGTTGGAAATTTTTGGCGGCCACGACACCAAGGAGGTGATCACCAAGGGTATTTCCAGTGATTCTGATTTAGGTTGGCACAGCACCGCCCAAGCAGAGTTGAATAAAGTGCCAGGGTTTGTGCGGGGTAAAGTCAAACGCAATACGGAAAAATTTGCCCGGGAGCGGGGTCTATCGGAAATTACCTTGGAGGTTATGTACGCCGCCAAGGAAGCAGTGGGTGCTTAAGAGTACATAGGCCAAGTTCCAGTTCCTTGCTCAACCCTAAAAATTCCCCGATCACACCTTGGTGGAGATTGATCGCCATCAGTTTCCGCTAACTTCCACTACAATCGAGCCTGTTGTCCAACGGGTTAAAGATGTACATTCTCATCGGTGGCATGGGGAGCATGGGCTCTAATTTGGCCAAAAACCTCTTAAAAATGGGTCACACTCTAGCTACGGTGGATATTGATCCCATTGCTTGTCAGTATGCCCGGGAAAAAATTGGGGTGATGGCCTTTGAAGGCAGTGCGGTTAATACGACAGTGTTGATGGAAGCGGGTATACGAAAAGCGGAAGCGGTGATTGCCACTCTCCAAGATGATGCTTTGAATCTAGCTCTAGTTACCCTCTGTAAACATTACGGTGTACCCCAAATTGTTGTCCGCATGAGCGATGGGGATTTTGCTGAACCGTATCGCTTGGCCGGTGCCACCCACATTATCAGCACCACAGAATTGGCCCTTAATCGGGTAATTAATGCCATTGAGTATCCCCAAGTGGATGCCATGATGCACTTTGAACAGGGACAAATTGAAGTGCTCAAACTTTCCATTCCCCCCAATTGCACCATTGTGGGCCGTAGCGTGGCGGCGATCGCCCAGGATCCCCGTTTTCCTTCCGGTACTCTAATTATTGGTTACCAGGCCAATGCCCATGAAGATCTAAAAATTCCCAACGGTAATACGTTGCTGGAGGACGGTTCCACCATTTTGGCAGTGACCAAACCGGAGTTGGTGCGGCAGTTAATCAATTTTATGGGGCTGTGCCAGTCTTGATGGCTGGATTATCAGAACAAAAAGCTGGTGCGTATATGGCCCACATATTGGGTGGCGTTATTGCTGTTGGCCTCAGGATTAAGCACGACCCAAAATCCGGGGGTGATGGAAATATTGTCATTGATTTGAATGCGGTAAAATGCTTCCAAATGGTAGGGGGTGGTTTGTCCTACTGCTCCGGATAAGTTACTAGCGGTGACAGTGGGGGGAATACCCAGGGCAATGCCCGGTAAATTACCTTCCCCTCCCACATCCGGGAAACTAATACCCACCAAGCCATACCAAATGGCCGAACGGTTCCAGGAAACTGACTGCAAAGTGGTTCCCCCGACTCCATTGGACAAATTGCTCAATCCTCCCCCCTGGGCTTGGGCATCCACAAAACCTCCCCAGCCATGGATTTGCACATGGGGCGTGATGCGATAGTAACCCTGCAAAGTGTAAAAATTCCCCGCCGTGGCGATCGCATCTCCGAAGGGTTGAATGGCGAGGAAACTGCCGGTGCCCGCCATTAAATTTGTCTCGCCAGCGGGAAAATAGGAGCGGGAATAGGTGAAGCCAATGCCTCCGTCGGTGTTTTGATAAGCCAATTGGGCCAGGGTATGATAGCCCCCATTAAAAAGGCCGTTACCTGGGTCAGTATCGTTGGGATTGGTGGCTAGGTAGCCTACACTAAATTGCACTGTGGGAGTTATTTGCCAATTTAGGCCTGCTCCTCCCCCACCCCGGCGATAAATGGGGTCATACTCCCCAAAGCGGGAGGGAATACCTAGGGCATCATCAGCAATGGTAGGAGGAGTTAACGTATCCACCAAATCTGTGTAGCCGACCCCTACAGAACCCAGGCGTAGAGTCAAATTATCCGTTAGGGGAGTACGGTACCAAAGATGGCTCACCTCCACATTGTTGTTGGAATTGTCATCATAATTGAAGCGAGTCATATTGGTGCCAGTTTGTGCCACTCCGTTGAAGAAATTGGAGAATTGCAAACGAGTTCTGAACAGATCCTTGCCGGTAAAACTGGTTTCTAAATTAAACCGGACTCGATAGGCGAACTGGGCTTGAAATTCATTGCTGTCACCCCCCACCCGATCGCCAAAGACATTATCCAAAGAAACAATGGTTTGACCATAAAGTTTTGTAGTAACGGAAAATTGATGGTCTTCCAAAAAAGCGGTGCGGCTGGCTAAATTATCAACCCTAACCCCCAGTTGCTTGAGCTCTCCTTGGAAATCCTGGGCTAATTTTTTCAGCAGGTCTAAATCTGCCTGGGCAACGGAGACATTTTCTTGCAATAGTTGCTCAATGGTGTTTAAACAAGCATTTAATCCCGCCGCAAATTCGTAACGACCCAGAGGGCGATCGCCTCGGTAGGTGCGGTCTGGATAACCAACGAGACAACCGTAACGTTCCACCAAACTCTGCAGAGCGGCAAAGGCCCAATCATTGGGTTGCACATCCCGCAATTCTGCCACTGAAGTGATCTGATCCGCTGTTTTTAGGGGATTATTACTGCCCAACTGGTAACGGTTAACTGGGAAAAAGGGATCAGCTGGGGGAACGTTTTGGCCATAGCTGGGTAATGTCGCTGTTAGTCCACCGGCGATCGCCAAACTAGAAACAAAGCCCATGGATTGAGTCAATTTTGCTAATGACAATGTGGTATCCTCTCGGAAGAAATTAAGCCAGTGTTGGATGAAAAATTAACTTAAAATGCAATCGGATCAAAGTTAGGAATAAAAGTTACGCATAAAAAAATTTAAGTGATTTAAGCTAACGGCAATTAATCCGTTCCAGCAGAGAAAGCCAATTACATTTGCTCCAAAGTTTTGCCCTTAGTTTCTTTAACAAAAAACCAAACAAAGAAAATGGAAATAGCCGCCGACGTAGCGTAAAGGCCATAGGCGGGCCCTAAACCCACCGTGTCCAATAGGGGCGGAAAGGTGGTGGAAATAATAAAATTAGCAATCCACTGTACCCCCGCCGCCACTGATAGGGCCGCCGCCCGGATTTTGTTATTAAAAATTTCCCCTAACAACACCCAAACAATGGGGCCCCAGGAAAAGCCAAAACTAAATACATAAAGATTAGCCGTAACCAAAGCAATCACCCCCGCTGCCCCGGTCAAAGTGGGTTGCCCATTAACCACCGTCGCCCCTCCAAACACCACAGAAAGGATGCCCAGGGTGATGGTCATACCAATGGACCCCATGAGCAACAACGGCTTGCGGCCAAATTTATCCACAAAAGCGATCGCCACTAGGGTGGTGAGGATATTGATAAAACCGGTGATCACAGTGATCAATAGGGATTTTTCTTCGGTAAAACCTACCGATCGCCAGAGCACACTGCTGTAATAAAAAATTACGTTAATGCCAACAAACTGTTGTAATGCCGATAGCCCCATGCCAATCCAGACAATGGGTAATAGCCCTCCCCGACGGCTGAGCAGATCACTAAACCGGGGTTTATGGTCTAAGCTGACTGTCTGTCGAATTTCTTCTATGCGACCGGCCACGTCTCCCCCCTCCACTTTATGCAAAATGACCGCCGCCTTTTCTTCCTGACCCAAAGCCACCAAATACCGGGGAGATTCGGGAATCAGGAAAGCGCAAACACCATAGAGCAGGGCGGGAATTAACTCTGTCCAGAACATCCAGCGCCAGGCCGCCGCACCGAATAGCCAGGGATTTTGCGCCGATCCCCCCGCCATCAAAGCAATAAACCAATTACTCAACAGGGCGATGAAAATGCCGGAGACAATGGCCAATTGTTGCAAGGAACCTAAACGCCCCCGCAGATGGGCCGGAGACACTTCAGCAATGTAGGCTGGGGCAATAACGCTGGCGGCCCCCACCCCAATACCCCCCAACACCCGCCAGAAAATAAAATCCCAAATGGTGAAAGGTAAACCCGATCCAATGGAACTGAGGGTAAATAGTACCGCCGCTAAGATCATTGTTTTGACCCGCCCATGGCGATCGGCGATCAGGCCCGCCCCAAAGGCCCCCAGCGCTGACCCTAGAAGAGCCAGGGACACCGATAAACCCGTTAAAAGACTGTCAGTCTGAAAATGTTTTTGTAGCGCTGCCACAGCGCCATTAATCACTGCGGTGTCAAAGCCAAACAGGAATCCCCCCAGGGCCGCCACCCCCGAAATCAGGAGGACAAACTTAACGTTAGCCGTAGATTGGGAAGGGGAAGAGGAGGGATTCATGGTTAGCAGAGATTGAAGAAGTTAGCCTATGGCAAGTCGTACTTACCCAAGGACTAAATCCTACCAAGCAAAAAACCTATGTCATGAAGTCTTAATCAAATGTTGCAAAACGGAAATTTCCATCGTGATTTGTCTAAATTTAGTTCAAAGCAATTAAATCAAACAAAAGTTAGTTAGTCGATACAATTAGAATTGGCAAACTATTTTCTTAGACACTGTAGCCCTTGCTAGTGGGCGATCGCCTTGGGATTGACCCGTGGCACGATAGAATCGAACATTGTCCCCGATCACTTCCCTTCCATGCAAAGACTGCGTTGGCTACTGCTTTTAATTGTTGTCTTGGTCATTGGGGCCAGCTTTGTGCTGGTCAAATTACCCCTGCAATTGGGTCTAGACCTACGGGGGGGCGCTCAGTTAACCATTGAAGTTCAACCCACCGAAGAAATTACCCAGATTGACAACGATAGTTTGGTGGCGGTGAAAACAGTGATCGAAAACCGGGTCAACGCCTTGGGGGTATCGGAGCCATTGGTGCAAACGGCCGGGGAAGATAAGATTGTGGTGCAACTGCCGGGGGTGACCGATCCCGGACAAGCAGAACGAATTTTGGGTGGCACTGCCCAGTTAGAATTTCAGCAACAACGGCCGGGCA
The DNA here is from genome assembly GCF_000478825.2 of Synechocystis sp. PCC 6714. Classification (NCBI taxonomy): domain Bacteria; kingdom Bacillati; phylum Cyanobacteriota; class Cyanophyceae; order Synechococcales; family Merismopediaceae; genus Synechocystis; species Synechocystis sp. PCC 6714. The sequence goes on from NZ_CP007542.1 coordinate 1,548,716, forward strand.
CCGAAGGGGAATTTCAAGCGGAATACAGCATTAAACGGCAGCTAGATGCGGAGTTGGAAAATCTGCGTCGCTCCGGCGCATCCCCGGAAAATAGCGATCGCCTGGAAGAATTGTTAAAAGCAAAGGAAGAGTCAAACAAAGCCCTATTGGCCCTATTTGAGCCCATGGGGTTAACGGGCAAAAACCTCACCGATGCCCGTCCCAGTCCTAACCAAGCAGGTAACGCCTGGGAAGTAGCCCTCCGGTTTGACGAGGAAGGGGGACAAAAATTCGCCGAATTAACCCAAGCGGTGGCCGGCACGGGTCGGAGTCTAGGAGTATTTCTGGACAATGACCTGATCAGTGCTCCGGTGGTGGGAGTGGAATTTGCCAATACAGGTATTACCGGAGGTGCGGCGGTGATTACAGGTAATTTCACCATCGACACTGCTAACGATCTGGCGGTGCAACTGCGGGGTGGTTCTTTGCCTTTCCCGGTGGAAGTGGTAGAAAACCGTACAGTGGGAGCTACCCTGGGGCAAGAAAGCATCCGACGTAGTTTAGTGGCTGGATTTGTCGGCCTATTTCTAGTACTAGTTTTCATGGCGGTTTACTACCGTTTACCGGGGGTGGTGGCGGATATATCCCTAATGATTTACGCCATTTTGACCCTAGCGGCCTTTGCCCTGGTGGGGGTGACTTTGACCTTACCTGGTATTGCCGGTTTCATTCTCAGTATCGGCATGGCGGTGGATGCCAACGTGTTAATTTTTGAGCGCACCAGGGAAGAATTGCGGGCGGGTAATACCCTCTACCGTTCGGTGGAATCGGGCTTTTTCCGGGCCTTTTCCAGTATTTTGGACAGTAACGTCACCACTCTAATTGCCTGTGCGGCCCTATTTTGGTTTGGCTCCGGCTTGGTGAAAGGTTTTGCCCTCACCCTGGCGATCGGGGTCATGGTCAGCTTATTTACCGCTTTGACCTGTAGCCGTACCCTGTTGTTAGTAATTGTGTTGAGTTTGCCAAAGGTGCGTCAAAATCCTAGACTGTTCTGTCCTAACCTTTCAGTACCCGCCAAGTCTTAAATTATTCTGCTAAAAGTTCTGTTCTATCTTGATCAATAATCCCCAAAAAGCATGAAATTAGACCTGTTCAAATGGGAAAAACCCACCTGGATTTTGTCTGCAATCTTGATAGTTATTAGCATTGTGGCTATGGCAATTTCCTGGGTGCAGTTCCAAGCTCCCTTCAAGCCCGGTTTAGATTTTGTTGGGGGAACCCGTTTACAACTACAACTGGAGTGTGCCACCACTAATAATTGTCCAGGGGCGATCGATGTGGCTAAGGTGCAAGATGTTCTGGGGGGAGCGGGTCTAGGCAACAGCAGTGTACAGGTGATTGAGGACTACACCCTTTCTATTCGCCAACAGACCCTGGATGTGGAACAGCGGGAAGGGGTAATCAAGGCGTTGAATGAGGGCATTGGCAAATTTGATCCAGAAACCATTCAAATTGATACTGTTGGCCCCACAGTGGGCAAAGCTTTATTCCAGTCTGGGGTTTTAGCTCTGGTGCTATCTTTGTTCGGAATTATTATTTATCTGAGTGTTCGTTTCCAGATTGACTACGCATTTTTTGCCATTGTTGCCTTGATACATGACGTGGTAGTAACCATGGGGGCTTTTGCGATTTTTGGTTTGCTGGGGGGAGTGGAAGTGGATAGCCTTTTTCTCGTCTCCCTGCTAACTATTATTGGCTTTTCTGTAAACGATACGGTGGTAATTTATGACCGCATTCGGGAGACTTTGGATCGTTATCCAGATTGGAGTATTGACCGGGCTACGGACGATGCCGTTAATCAAACTTTGACTCGTTCCATTAATACTTCTTTGACCACCTGTTTACCCCTAGTGGCGATTTTTCTCTTTGGGGGAGATTCGTTAAAGTTCTTCGCCTTAGCCCTGTTGATCGGTTTCACTTCTGGGGTTTATTCGAGTATTTTTATTGCCACAACCCTCTGGGCCTGGTGGCGTAAACGGCGATCGCCAAAGAATCCCCCCAGGGAAATGGTGGTGGAAGCTTAACTGGATCGGAATTTGAGTACTCGTTAATTAACCACATCACATCAACCACTGTTGTTGGGGCACTCCAATGGCAATGCCTTCAGATGCAAAGGCCACGTTCACCCGTAGTCGCAATTCCCTAGCCACATCCCACTGTTCCCCCGGCAGGGTTTTGAGCCAAATGCGAATCCTAATGCCTTGATGGGAAACTTCCTCAATGCCCTTTAGCTCAGGGGCCTGAATCATTTTTGGATGCCACCAGGGGTCATGGTACAGTCCCAATGCCACCTGTTGCAAAACGGCGATCGCTTTTTTGGGGTCTGCATCGGCGGCCACCAGAATAGAATAGTCTACCCTCGACCAATCCTTAGTTTGATTACAGACAGTGCCAATGGCCCCATTGGGAATGGTGACTAAATCTCCATTAGGACAGCGGATGCGGGTGACAAATAGGTTTGTATCTTCCACTACCCCTTCAAACTCGCCAATCAGAACAAAATCATTAATGGCAAACGCATCACTCATCAGATTAGAAATACCGGCAATTAAATCCTTGATCAAGTTTTGGGAACCGAAGGACACCGCAAAACCAATAATCCCGGCCCCAGCCAGTACCGTGGCCACCGGCACATCGAACAAACTAAGGGAAAAGACAAAAGCAGTGAAAATGCAGATGACGATGTTAATGCCTCTAATAGCACTACTGATAGTATTAATTCTGATTTTTCTTCGTGTATATTTGGCAGTTTGTAAAATAGCATAATCATTTTCAATAGTATGAAAAAAAGACTCAATTAAAAAATCCGATATTTTGATTAAAATTATTGCAGATAACCAAATTAAGGTTAGGGAAATCGGGGTACCCGATAATTGTCGGCCTAAACGTCTGGTATTGGGGAAAACTTGGAGCAAAAAAGCACTGCCCCGAATCCAAATGATGAAGAGAAAAAAGATTAGGATTCTGCGGGTAAAAACTACTTGCTTGAGGCGATTCTTGAGAAAATCATAAAAATCCTTGCCCTGGAAAAGTTCGAGGATATTTTCAAAGATTTTCTGGTTATTTAAAGAAAAGGCTAGTGGGGGATGTTTTTTGCTATCTCCCCAGCCAACATTGCCAAACAATATGTATTTAAAGTAAGCACTGAGATAATAAATAAAAATTGCTATTCGGTCTAGAACTTGGAAAGCGAAGGAGTAGCGAGGAATTGCTGCAATATCACTAAAAATAGAAGCATCAATATTATTGTAGTCAAAATTTTGGTCTTGATCCTCCGCTTTTATTAAACAATTGATAGCCATTTTGAGTAAATGAATTCTATGACCCAGCCAACGGTAAATAAAGAGTACTGTTAAGGAAACTGTGAGCACAATAATGATGATAACTAGAGCAATTCTTATTTGTCTTCGCAGGGCTTCCGGTTGTCGTTCCTGCCTCGCTCGTATTAAGGCATTGCGGACTTGTTCCACCGTTTCTGAAGCCAAGTCTTCCGGAGTGAGGGCATATAAATCCGCATCGGCTTTGGTAATGGTCCGAAGAATTTGTGGCCGAAGATTTTTGCCGTCGCTAATTTGGATAATAATAGCTCCATTGAGAATGGAACTAGCCACGTTCAAGGTCTCTGGATCAAAGCCCCGCTGGACAATTTCTTTAAACTTACTCTCAATACGTTGTTGACGATAAACAATCGGACTAAGGGAAGAATCTCCTTCTTGATTGGCATTTCCTGTGGGCACAGCAATTAAAAAAATTGGCTCCCCATCGACCCTAACGGTAGTGTAATCCAAGTTACCAATTCTACCGGATAAATCTGGTTCAAAGCCTAGGTTAAAAGCTTTATTTTGTAGGGGAAGATCAGGGTTGACGGGTTCCACTAGGTCAATTTGGGGCGGTAGTTGACTAAGGAGAGTTTTTCCCGGTTGGGCCTGGGCAACACCTAGGCTCAGCAGCAAGGTGAGCAGGATGAGGGCTATTAGTTGCCTTAAATTTAATCCTTGATGGCGAAAAATATGATTTTCTTTACTCTTTGGGTGCAGTCTGACAACGAATAAATTCCAAAGGGAGGTTATCACTGTCAGCAATGAATAAAACTTCATAAATATGATCACCAATTTGTTGTTGCTGGGGGGGTAAAAGAATTTTTAATGGTTCAATTTGTTCTGGATTAATCTGGCAGGCTTCGGCAAATTGCCCCGTTAATTTTTCTAGCCATTCAGGCAAACTTTTTACCTGGTTAGTTAAATCAAAGGAAAGATGGTAATAACCCACATAATGCTCATCAGTAAAGGCATCGGGGGCTGGTCTAGGCTCAGGAATTTGAATTAATTCAATGCGTCCTCCCAAACCAGTGAGCCAGCAAGCTAAGGTGTAACCAGTGGTGAATCTTTCCCCAAGAGTAAAACCTAGTAGTTCGTAAAAGGCGATCGCCCGGTGGATATTAGCAGTACGAATAGAAACATGGTGCATGGTGCTCTATGCTGGGGGAGTCAAGGGGAAATTAACTTTTCAGCGACGCTTAATTTATTACAACCTTACCAATGTCTGAACTGAAAATCCTAATTGTTGACGATGAACCCCACATTGTAATTCTGCTGGAAGAGGTGTTTGAACTTTTGGTGGAAGAATATGAGGTGGAACTGTTAACTGCCATGGATGGGGAACAAGCCCTGGCCCTAGCAGCTGAACATCGTCCTCAATTGGTGATTTTGGATGTAATGTTACCGAAGATTAGTGGTTTAGCGGTGTGTCAAGGCATTAAGGAAAACCCTGATTTAGCGGGTACGACGGTTATTTTGCTGACCGCCAAAGGTCAACAGTTCGATCGCCAGGTGGGGTTGGCCATGGGGGCGGATTGTTATGTGACTAAACCCTTTCGACCCAGGGATTTATTGGCCCAGGCCAAGGAAATTTTGGGCATTGGAGAAGACTGAGAGCCAGTTTTAGAAAGATTCAGAGTTAGGGGCAATGGTCAATTTCCCCGTTGAGCCAACGTTTTTTCCAACGGCTGGTGGGTTCCCATGCACTTTTGCTCTGTTCCCCTTGACGACGGGCTAGGATTACCTCCGCCGGGTCTGTCCCCAGGGGATCACGGTAGGGTATGGCCGCCTTAGTTTGCAGATGTTCCATTTCCCATGGGGCAAATGTCGATGGGGGCAATGGTTGGGGGCTCGCCAGGGTACCCAGGGGCCGACGACGGGGATGGGGCGGTTGGCCGTCTCCCATGGTGGCAATGGACAGTCCCGACAGTTGTAAACCATGGCGCACCGCCGCTGCACTGCAATAGGTGGCTAAACGGCCTGTTGGAGCCAAGCGATCGCCTAGATGACGCAAAAACTCCACCGTCCAGAGCTGAGGACATTTGGGGGGAGAAAAAGGATCTAAAAAAATGGCGTCAGCCCCTATATTCTGGGGAACCACGGACAGCAATGTTTGTCGAGCATCTCCGATCGCCAGATGGGCTGTTAAAAATTCCCTGCTAACCGTTTCTGTTTGGGCTAGATCCTGCAAAATCTCCTGCACTAAATCTGGCCAACCCTGGAGCAAACCATTGGCGATCGCCTGGCGGGGCACTTGCAGATCATTTTCCAGACCGTATAGGGTGACATGGCAGTGGGGATTAACCTCCCAAATGGCCGTCAGGGCTGCCGCTGTGTTGTAGCCCAAGCCATAGCAGACATCAATAATGGTTAAGTGGGAGCGTTCTTCTGCTAACTGGGGTAAAAGGCAGGGATGAACAAATTTTTCGTCCGCCTCCGCCTTAGCACCCCGCTGGGAATGGAACGTTTCCCCAAACTGGGGCGAATAGAACGTAAAAGAACCATCCGCCGTCAACTGGGGAGTAAAAGGGGCCACAGTGGTCAAAAATTAGCCCTCCCTTCCCGGCTTACCCTGGGCCAATTCCCCTTTCAGGGTGGCAATTTCCTCCGTCAGGCGATCGAGCTCCCTTTTCGCCGTCGCAAAATCGATGATGTTATTGGATGCATTAGTAGTGGTTTTACCCAAGGGATTGGGTACCGATCGCCGCCATTGCTCCAGAAGTTGATCCACATACTGACGGGCTTCGGTTTCCGTAGTGGTGCCCTTTTGGGCCCATTGGCTGGCCCGTTGGTCCCATTCCTGTTGCAAATCCTGGAAAGTGCCCTGGCGTTTTTGCGGATCCTGCAATGTTTCCACCAAACTAGCGGTGGCTCCCACCGTAATCCGAAAACCTTGCTGGAGAGTGTTTAACAAAGTGCTGTTGTTGGTAGTCATCGTTAAAACTTGAGGTAGTTGAAGGTTAGGATTGAGTTCTCCAATGGTCGTTGCACTGATGGAAGTGGAACTGTGAAATACACCGTGGGTGAACCACGTTTGACCCTAAGCTAAACCAAAATGTCCTGTTTCCGCCACTGGACGGGGCACCAAGCCAGTTTCCCAACAAAGTTTCTGGAAATCTTTGATCAACCCACTGCGCTCAATTTGAGAATACTTATTCAGGTGACCTTTTTGGTTATAGACCAGCAACAGATCAAGCTCCGGTAGGGTGGCAAAGTGCAACAGTAAATTAAAAATGTCAATGGACTGAATTTGATATTCTTCCCTGGAAAAATTGGGATGTCTTTGGGCATCCTGTTTATTGCCAAAGCAAAATATGGCCGTCGCAGTCTTTCCCCCCCCTTTGGCGCTCAGGGTAAGTTTGACTAGGTTGTCATTGTGGCGACCAGTCCAAATATAAAGCTTATCCACGTTCAGCTTTTTGCCAATTTCTTCAAACAGAGGAGCCATCACCAACTGCACCACCTTTTTCTCGTCTCCGGTCCCTTCCGCTTGCTGGGACTGTTGCAGGAATTCTTCCTTAAATTTTTTCAAGCTCATAGGTTTTTCAATTTCCAGAGGTTTTGAGGCGGTCGGCGATCGCCGTGAGAAACTGATTGCTCAATTCCGGTAACTGAGCTAAATCCCTCATTAATCTAGTTTTGGCCCCCGGGGAAAGGTGCATAATCATGCTAACAATTTGCTGTACCGGATCCATCGCAGGCAATGTGTCTTTAACCTGGCTGGGCTCTTCCGGCTGGCGATCGCCATGGTCAGTGGCAAAGGGATCTACCGGGCTCGGGGCTGGAGGTCGGGGCAAAGGAGAATTGGAAAAACCGGGATCCGTAGGGGAAAAAACTTCCTCAACGGCAACCGCCCCTGGCTGTAATGGAGGGGGACTGGGGGGGGAAAACTCAATGTAACCGGGGTCGTGTTGGGTGTCGATAAACGCTCCATCTTTGGGGGGCAGAGGTTTTGGTTTGGCTAGTCCATTTACCCTGGGGAAATCCGTTGCCATGGCCAAACACTTTTGTACCATATGATAGGCCGGACGATTTTGAGTAAGGGGAATCCATTCCACCATCACCCGCTCAAATCCACTCATCACTGTCAAAACTTCTCGGTGCAGTTGACGCACAGTGGTCTGCCCAATTTCTTCTAGGCCATTGACCTGGTTAAATACCCTTTCGTCGTGGCCCTTGACCTCAATTTCCCGGATTCCCAATTGCCAGGCCTTTTGCAAACCGATGAGCAAAGCTTTGTAGGCGGCTTCCGTACTGCTAACGGAGGCAAGTAATTGTTTGACGCTGGTTCTTTTGCCTGTGGGCAATAACAGAATGGCCACTGCCGCTCCCCGGTCTTTTTTTCCTAGGGAATCTCCGGCATAAAACAAAATTGGCACACATTTACCTGTAATGCTGGGGGAAGGGGAATTAGCCATTGGTGCCGGTGTGTTTACTGATTGAATTAGGAACCCTATGCCCCACTGGGAAGTACAGACTAAGTATGCCCTTTGATTCCGCCATGGGAGGATGTCAGAATGACAGGGCAACTAATCGGAGTAATTAATCCATGTTGGAAAGAATCCTTGAGCCAGAGGTGATGGATACCGAAGCAGAGGCGCTGGACTACGATGCCATGGATTTTCGAGCAGTTAATCTCGCTTTTGCCGAGAGGGCTTGCCAATTGGGCCCAACCCGGGGCACGGTGTTAGACGCTGGTACTGGTACGGCCCGCATTCCCATTTTACTCGCCCAGCTACGTCCTGGATGGCAAATTACAGCCATTGATTTTGCCCGTTCCATGTTGGCGATCGCCAGGGAAAACGTCATTGATGCGGGGTGTGAAGCACAGATTTGCCTGGAATTTGTCGATGCCAAGCGGTTGCCCTATGCCAATGGTTCCTTTGACGGAGTGATTGCCAATAGCCTTTGTCACCATCTGCCCCGGCCGTTAGATTTTTTGCGGGAGGTGAAACGGGTACTGAAACCCCACGGTTTTCTATTAATTAGGGATTTAATTCGCCCGGAGTCCCAAGCAAGATTGGCCGAATTGGTAACGGCGATCGGTTCTGATTACAATGACCGGCAAAGGAAACTTTTTGCTGACTCTCTCCATGCTTCCCTCACCATAGCCGAAGTGCAAGACTATCTCGAGCAGTTGGGCTGGGGCGGAGATAATGGATCAAACTTTGCTCCCCGACTTTACCAATCTTCCGATCGCCATTGGACAGTGGAGAAGGCATTCCAAAATTAGACGGTGACACCACGGCGGGGATCTGACCAAGGGACCCAGGTTTCCACTGATTTGCGTTAAAATTCTCGTAAGTTTCTCCCACTGGGGATTTTTCTCTCGACCTGCATATGCTACTTTTTCTGGCCCATCTTTCGGCCCATCCGGCACCAACCTCCCACCAGTATTTCCCAAGACAGGCACCCTAAGGCTTTATTTCGCCCCGTTCTGTCCCCCCACTGCTATCTAGGAGCTTGCCCATGCTACACCGGAAAATCTATCAACTTTGTACCGATGGCCACGAGGTCAGTCTTTACCTAAGGGACCAACAAAGGTGGGTGGAAAATGCCAAAATTCTGACATTGGAGGGGGATTTAGTGACTTTCCGCTACGAGACGGAAGAGGAAGATGAGGTCTGTGCCTGGGAAGAAATGGTGCGCCTGGAAAGTATCGGCTCCGTTAACCGCAAGTTGGCTTCCGTTTCCCGCCTTGGTCATGAACTATTAATTTCCGAAGATTGTCCAGAAGCGGAACAGTTGCTGGCCCGATCGCCAAAGTTTCATCAGGAAGAGGAAGAGGAAGACTGCGACTAGACTGGAACAAGTTAAGATAAATTCCCCCACTTTTCCCGGCCCCACTATGACCGAAAATATTGTCCGCGAAACCACCAAAAAGAAGGAAAGCCCTCCGGAAAACACTTGGCTAGAATTGGGCAAAACCATGGTCACCGCGGTTATTCTGGCGATCGGTATTCGGACTTTTGTGGCCGAAGCTCGTTACATTCCCTCCTCCTCCATGGAGCCCACCCTCCAAATTAACGATCGCCTGATCATTGAAAAGATCAGTTACCGATTGCGGGACCCCGAGCGGGGGGAAATTGTAGTGTTTAACCCCACCGACGCCCTCAAGGAAAAAAATTTCCACGATGCCTTCATCAAGCGCATCATCGGCTTACCGGGGGACGAGGTTAGGGTTTCCCAGGGTAACGTTTACGTCAACGGAGAAATGCTGGACGAAGACTATATTGCCGCCCCCCCCAGCTACGAGTACGGCCCGGTGAAAGTGCCTGAAGATCAATATTTAGTGCTAGGGGATAACCGCAACAACAGCTACGATTCCCATTACTGGGGTTTTGTCCCTCGGGAAAAATTACTCGGCCGTGCCTTTGTCCGTTTTTGGCCCGTACCCCGTGTGGGTCTGCTCACGGATGATCCAGGACAGGAGCCATTGGAGATTAGCCCCCAAGCATCGGAGAGTCCGGCTGTTGCTCCCCAGGCCGTGCCCCAGGGCCGTTAGATTAGGATTAACCACCACCGTGCGGAGAGAATCAGATAATTATGACTATCCCCACCGTTGTCAAAACCGTTCAAACCTCTGCTCCCCAAACCTTTGACCAATTTTTGAAGCAGTGCCCCGAGGAAGGCCGCTTTGAATGGGTCAATGGAGAGATTATTGCAATGGTAAACACCCGCGAACACATCGACATTGCTGCCTTTCTCACCAAAATGCTTGATCGGGAAGTGGATCGGCTGGATCTCAATTACGTTGTCCGTCAAGAGGTTTATATTCGCACTCCGGTGACAAAGAAGAAAACCACAACCTACGGCCGCATACCCGATATTAGTGTAATTGATCGGGACCAATGGCGATCAAATCGTGGCACTTTGGGTGCTTTAACCGAGCCGATTCAGTTGGCAGTGGAAGTGGTTTCCAGTAATTGGGAAACGGATTATTTCGATAAATTGGACGAATATCAACGCCTTGGGATCAAAGAATACTGGATTGTTGACTATCTGGCGATCGGCAGTCGGGATATTTTGGGGGAACCCAAGCAACCCACCGTTTCCATTTATACCCTCAATGCCGAAGGGGTTTACGATTGCCAAGCTTTTCAGGGGCAAGAAACTCTAATATCCCCTACGTTTTCGGAACTGGCGCTAACCCCGGAGCAGATTTTCAACCCTTGATATAGACAATAGTGATTCGAAGAAGAAAAGGGGAATGTAGCTGATAATACAGAGACTTTCCCATTGGTTTCTGCTAGTTTTGGACAGGGGATAGAATGGGCAAAAACCTCTGTTTTTTTTAACTCTAACTATCAGGAAACCATTTAGGAGCATTCTTTGACAATGCAAGATTTTTTGAGTAATACGGTGGCATTGTCGCGGCTACAATTTGCCGTTACTGCCATTTTTCATATGCTCTGGCCGGTATTAACCACCGGTATGGGTATTTATTTAGTAATTATCGAAGGATTATGGCTCAAAACTCGTAATTTAGACTATTATCACCATGCTCGATTTTGGGCTCGGCTCTACGTTTTGAATTTTGGTATTGGGGTAGCCACCGGTTTACCCATGGCATTTCAATTTGGTCTCAACTGGGCCCCTTTTTCGGAATCCGTAGGGGATTTTTTCGGCACAGTGCTTGGGTTTGAGAGCACCATGGCCTTTATGCTCGAAGCTAGCTTTTTGGGCATTATGCTATTTGGTTGGGACCGAGTTCCCCCATTAATTCATTACCTTGCCACTATTTTGGTGGCCATTGGAGCCAATCTTTCCACCTTTTGGATTCTCTCAGCCAATTCCTGGTTACAAACCCCCGCCGGAGGCATTTTTGTTGACGGAAAATTTGTGGTGCAGGACTATTTTGCGGCGATCGCTAATCCGTTTATGGTCAACAGTTTCTTGCATATGTTTTTTGCCACCCTAGAAACCTCTATGTTTGTTATTGGGGGTATCAGTGCTTGGTGTATTCTCACCGGTCGTCAACCGCAATTTTTTGCCCGCTCTTTGCAGGTAATTTTAGTGGTGGTGATGGCGGTGGCCCCTCTGCAAATTTTCATTGGTCACCTAAGCGCAGAGCAGGTATCTGTCCACCAACCGGCTAAATTAGCGGCCATGGAAGCTCTGTGGGAAACGGTACCAGCCCAAACCCCAGCGGCTTGGAGTGTGGTAGCTCTACCCAATGATCAGGCCGAAAAAAATGATTGGGAACTGAGCATTCCCGGAGCATTGAGCTATATTTTGGAACTCAAACCCCAACTGGATAAACCCATTCAGGGCCTGAAGCAATGGGCCCCGGTTGATCGCCCCCGCATGGTGGGTTTAATTTACTATTCTTTCCGGATTATGGTGGCCATTGGACTATTCTTTGCGGCCTTGATGGCTATAACAGTAGTGCAATGGATACGGGGTAAACTGAGCCCAGAAACCATCAGCCAACAAAAATGGTTATTGCGGGCCTGGGTCTTCGCCGCCCCGTTGGGTTATTTAGCGGTGGAAACAGGTTGGATTGTCCGTTGCGTAGGCCGGCAACCCTGGATCGTTTATGGAGAAATGCGTACAGCGGAATCCGCTTCCAATTTGCCCCCCGGTGAAATTCTCTTTTCCTTAACGGGGCTGAGCGCAATGTACATTGTCTTTTTAATTGCCACTCTTTACTTTGGCAGTCGCATTATCCGCAACGGCCCCGACCTGAATTTGCCTGCTCCCCGGGGTTCGGAAGCTTCCCTTTGGGGCAATGTTACCAAGCACGCCACTGACCGCCGCCCCGCTGACATTGCTGAAGTTGTCGAAATTAAGGAGTAGGAACCATGGGGCCTTTAGAACCGCTACAACATTTTTTACCCCAGGTGTGGTTTTTCATTTTGGGGCTTTTCCTTTTTCTTTATGTCCTACTGGACGGCTTTGATCTGGGGGTGGGTATTTTATCCCTCACCGCTTCCACGGAGGAACGCCGCAGTATTCTCATGACCAGTTTGGGTAACGTTTGGGATGCCAACGAAACCTGGCTGGTTTTGATGGGGGGATCATTATTTGGCGCTTTTCCCCTGGCCTACGCCACCATTTTGAATGCCCTTTATTTACCCGCTGTAGTTATGGTGGTGGGTTTAATTCTCCGGGCTGTCTCGTTTGAGTTTCGGGAAAATGCCCATCGCAAATTGGTTTGGAATATTGCCTTTGGAGTAGGTAGTTTCCTGGCCGCATTGGGTCAAGGTTTTGCCCTCGGCAGTGTGTTTGAAGGCATTACCGTCGATGCCCAGGGACATTTTGCAGGCACCATGTGGGATTGGTTCACCTGGCGATCGGTCATTGTTGCCCTCACCCTCATCCAGGGCTATGTGCTGATCGGCTCCACCTATCTAATTTTGAAAACCGAAGGGGAATTGCAAAAAACCTACTTCAAAACGGCGACGATCGCCACTTGGACCACGTTAGCGGGGGCAGTGTTCATTACCGTTAGCACCCCAGCTTTTTCGGAAGAGGCCAGGGCCCAATTGTTTACCGCTCCGTTGGTGTATGTTTTTGCCGCCATTCCTTTACTGGGATTAGGGCTAATTGGGTTATTGTTGCGGAGTCTGTACCTGTGGGAAGAAAATACCCCTATTATCTGGACGTTTTTAGTCTTTTCCCTTTCCTTCATCGGTTTGGGCTTCATTATTTTTCCCAATATCATTCCCCCCAGTGTCACCATCTATGAAGCGGCGGCGGCCCCCAGTTCCCTGGTGTTTATGCTGACCTTCATCGGTTTTCTGATCCCCATTTTGCTGTTCTACAACATCTACAATTACCTGGTTTTTCGGGGAAAAATTGTCACCGACTAAGGAATTCGTTGCAATAAACAGCGGTATACCGGACGTTGCAAGTTAAAACAGGCAATTTCCCTTTCCGTGGGCACCCCCAGGGGATTTTCCTCCAGCCAGGGGGTTGCATGGGTGAACACAAAACTGCCATTTTCAGCAAAACGATCTTTCAGATCTTGGGCTACGGGTTCCACATCGGATTGGAGCAAAACTTCCCCTCCCGGAGGCAAAGCGTTGGCGATCGCCATGACCAGTTCCGGTTGCGCCACCCGGCGTTTATTGTGCCGTTGCTTAAACCAGGGGTCGGGAAATTGGATGCTGACCCGTTGCAGGGTGGGGGGCAAAGCGCAGAAGAATTTTTCTGGCTCCACGTTGATGTTGCCAAAGAGATAATGGAGATTTTTAAACCCCAGGCGATCGCCGGTTTCGTTGGCTTCCAACACCAGGGGTTGACGGATTTCCACCCCCAAAAAATTCCAATCGGGGTATTGCTGGGCCATTTTGAGGGGAAAGCGACCCCGGGCACAGCCAATGTCTAAATGTAATGGTCGGTAAACATTGTCGTAAACGGTGACCCAATCGGGACAGGCCAGCACCTGCCGATATTTTTCACTGAGGGGATTAACGTGTTGGCGGATGCGGACTCTAGCCAAGGAAATTTAGCCCAATACAACTGTGAGATCTAGTTTATTTTCTAATATTTTCCTCGGTTTTGAGATCTATTTCCTGCCGGTGCCACCAGTGCCAACAGTCCTGGGCGATCGCCCAATCTTCTTCCGTATGGATAATCACCACATTCACCGGGGAGTCGGGGGTAGAAATGACAGTATCCCTTGGCGATCGGTCGTTTAACTCTGGATCAAGTTTTAAACCTAAAAATTCAAACCCTTGGCAAACATCCGCCCGCACAGTGGTAGCATTTTCCCCCACCCCAGCGGTAAAAACTAACGTATCCAAACCTTCGAGGGAAGCGACCATTGCCCCCAAACAACGACGAAAACGATGGATATACATGGCATAGGCTAATTGGGCCTGGGCATTACCTTGGGCTTTGGCTTGCAAAATGGCGCGTAAATCCGCCGATCGCCCGGAAACTCCCAATAAACCGGATTTTTTATTTAAGGTGGTGTTGATTTCCGCTGGGGTTAAACCCTGGGTTTCTTGCAGAAATAGCACAATGGCTGGGTCAATGGAACCGCTGCGGGCCCCCATCATCAGTCCTTCTAGGGGAGTGAATCCCATGGTGGTATCGATGCTGACCCCATTTTTAATCGCCGTTAGGGAAGCTCCGTTGCCGATGTGACAGGTAATTAGTTTTAAATCCGCCAAGGGTTTACCTAAAATCTCCGCTGTTTTTTGGGCGCAATATTTATGGCTAGTGCCGTGGAATCCGTAGCGACGGATGCCCAAATTAGTCCAGGCTTGGGGAATGGCATATTCGGCGGCGGGGGCGGGAATGGTGCGGTGAAAAGCGGTGTCAAACACAGCAATCTGAGGCACTTCCCCCAACAGTGCGCTGATTGCTTCAATGCCCTCTAGGTGAGCAGGATTATGGGCTGGAGCCAGGGGAATTAAGTCTGCAATGGCCTGTTGCACTGCCGGAGTAATCAAAGTGGCTTCGGCATGATCCGTTCCTCCATGGACCACTCGATGGCCCACCAGGTCAATCTCTGCCAAACTTTTCAACACTGCATCATCCCCCGTTACCAGGGTGTCCAACATTCGGGCTATACCTTGTTGGCGATCGCCAGTTTCCAGAATGATCACTTGTTTTTGGCCAGCAGTTTCCACCGTTAACCGCCCCTGATTTGCCAACACCGTCCAATCAATGAAAGCCTCCCATAAGGGCTCCGGTATCGTCTCCGGTAGGTGATCGCCAGGAAGGTCATAGAGACAACTTTTTTGGCTACTGGAACCGGCGTTGAGAATCAGAAATTTCACGGCAATGCAGTTTGAAAGAGTTGTTTCACCTTTTGCCAAGCATCGGCGGCCGCTTCCGCGTTATAGCTGGCCCTTTGGTCACAGAAAAAGCCATGGTCCGCACCGGGGTAACGGAAGATTTTATGGTTCACCTGATACTTAGTCAGAGCTTGTTCGATCTGCTCCGTATCCGCCATGGGAATGCTGGCATCTTCCAAACCAAAGAAGGCGTATAAAGTACCCTGGATTTTATCGGTATAGGCAATGGGCGGTTCCGCTGACCCTGGGGCCCAATGGGGAATGCCCGCACCATAAAAGGATGCTGTGGCTTTGACTGTGGGTAAACTAGCCCCTAAATAGACGATCCAGCCGCCAAAACAAAAGCCAATTAATCCGACTCCGCCGGGTTTAGCACTGGGTAAACTCAACCCATAGGCAATGGTGGCTTCCAGGTCACTGAAAATTTCTGCGCTATTGGTTTGATCTTTGAGTTTTTTGCCCGCTTCAATGCTCTCTGGGGTGTAACCAGTTTCAAAGCCTGGAGCTTGGCGTTGGTAAATGGCCGGGGCGATCGCCACGTAACCTTCTTTAGCAATGCGTTCTGTCACGTCCCGGATATGGCTATTAACCCCGAAAATTTCTTGAAGCACAATCACTACAGGATATTGACCCACGGCCACTGGCTCGGCCAAATAGCCCGCAATTTGTAAATCTTGGTTAGGGATGGTGACCAGGGTGGTCTTGATATCAACAGTCATACACTACCCGGAAATAATAACTTCTAGCCTATCTCAGAATTTGTTTGGCCATCCCTATTTTTTCTCTTGACTCTTCTGACTTTGAAAAATTTTGTGGGTTTATCACCATAGACAGAGGTGTAAATGGGAATTTAAATTTCCTTGTCCGATGGACCTTTGCGTCTATTGCAGGGGGGACAAAGTAATTGTAAATTCTTCTCATCCACTGCTAAATGGGGATGGGTTTTAATTGGTTTAATATGATCTACTTCAAAATATTCTGGTTCTTGGTGGACAAAATCACAATTAGGATTGGCACACCGATATTTTTGCTTTTTGTGTTGTTCTCTCTTCCAAGTTTTACCGTCTTGGGAACTTCTCCATAAATTGAACTGATGGCGTGGAGAATAGTATTGATTAATACGTGCCACCCTGTCGTCAAGATTTGCTAAACCAGCCATGACTCTAGATTTAGCCATTCTGTATTGATAGTATAATTCCCGAAAATCATTTTTTTCCATAACGACCTTTTATTTCCTGGGATCTTCTTTCTAACTTAGCTATTTTTCTATTTATCTGGCTTGATTTGGCCATGATTTTTTGTGCTAAATTACCAATTTCTGAAATGTCATCACTTCCAAATTCCCCTTGGACTAAATTATCTAGGGTTGGCACCAAGATGTTTTTGACCTTTTTAAGGGAGTCTATTGTATTTTGTTTGATTCTCTTTTTGTTGAGGTAGTTATCTATGGACACAATAATTTCTTGGACGTTATAAGCATTGGCTCTTTTGATTTTTGTGATAGGGGTAAGTTGAGTAACAATTTGTTTGGTTACATATCTAGTTAACCCGAGATCAACCAACTGCTTTTGTGTTATTAATTCCATTTTTATCATCCTCATATGCTGAAATCATTGCTTCAACCCAGGGCTCAGGCTTTAAGCCTATATTTCTAGCAATACCATATAGTTTGACAATGAACTCCATCAGTAAACCTTCTTGGGCTTTAACTTCTTCTTTAAGATTAGAGATTTCTTCCACATGGTTTTGCTGGATTTCTTGAATTTCTTTTTTCCTTTTCGTCACCTCAGCTTTCTGGACCGCTTGTTTTCTTTGTCTATCCAATAAAACTTCCCCAGCAAAATCAGCTAATACAAGGGAAATAATGGCAATATCTTTATCTGTAATATCTTCTATGCCGTACTCGTGTCTGTAGTATTCTAAAGTGGATTGAAGATTGGAAAAATCAACATTTAGCTCCTGGTAGGCTCTTTTCGCGTCAGCCTTCGTCCATCCAAGCTTAGTGGCAAATTCAATTGCCTCATTTTTGTTCATAATCCCTCTCCCCTGAGTAATAGTTGTGACCTACAAGTTTACCCATTCCCTAGTTTAAACTAAAGTCGTTCCTTTTTCATAATCCCTCTGCCGACAATGGACGTAACATAAGAAACAATTGAACGATCTTTCCCACTGCTCAATCCGAGGTTAAAAGCATCAACCGCCGGGGATCTAGATGTACCAACCAAGGCTGGGGACAATGACGCAGGATTTCCCATTTTTCTTTGAAGACCTCCGCCTGCACATGGTAGTCGTCGGCATCAATGGCGGGAGTCCCCAACTTCAAATAGACCGTCATGCGATGGGGAGTTTCACTGGTCCAGGCCACCCAACCGGGAAAGACGTTAGTGGGGGATGGGTGTTGAGCAGAAGAATTCAAGAACTTAATTTGATGGGCCCGAATACCAATGTGGGTTTGCTGGGGATAAACGGGTTCCGTTGTTTGAAGAGTGCAATTCCATTCTAGGGCCCGGACTGTATGGCGATCGATGACTTGAATGGGAGAATAATTTTTGCAACCCGTTAGTTGGGCAATGCTTAGGGTACCAGGGCGATCGAAAATGGCTTGTTTGTTGCCCGCTGCCACCACTTGCCCTTGGCTGAGTACCAGTAATTGCTGGCAGAGTCGATAGGTTTCTTCCAAATTATGGCTAACGAACAGGGTGAATCCTTGATAACCGGAGAGGATTTTGAGCAATTGTTTTTCTAATTCATGGCGCAGATGGGTATCTAGGGCAGAAAAGGGCTCATCTAGTAACAAAATATTTGGTTCAGAAGCTAAGGCCCGGGCCAAAGCGACCCGCTGTTGTTGGCCACCGGATAGTTGATGGGGATAACGATCGCCCATGGCCTCCATTTGCACTAACCTCAGTTGTTCCTGGACCCGGGGTGATCGCCGTTGGGGAGGCAGGTGTCCCAGGGCAAAGGCAATATTCTCGGCCACTGTGAGATGGGGGAATAAGGCATAGTTTTGTGATACTAGGCCGACTTTACGCTCACGACTGGGTACATTAATACCCTGGTCAGAGTCAAATAAGGTGCGGCCGTTGAGGATAATCTTGCCCTGGGTGGGGGTTTCCAAGCCAGCAATACAACGGAGCGTCATACTTTTCCCGGAACCCGATGCCCCCAACAATCCCACCGTTTCCCCTTGGGCCATGAACGTTACATCTAAATTGAATTGTCCTAACTGTTTCTGAATATTTACCTGAATAGCCGGCTCGGCTTTGTCTGCATCTGACCAGGGAAGGGGATGACTTTTCCATCCAGTGCTTTGGGGGGCGATCGTTAAATACCCCGCCGATGGATTTCCTTGGGGCAGTTGACTCCGGGTTTTGCTCCCGTGCTGGCCCTGGACCACATTGACAGCCATGATGGCAGACAGGGAAATGACTAAAATAATGCCAACCCATAGCCAGGCCTGATCCATAGCCCCCGCTTCCACGGCAAAGTAGATGGCCATGGGGATGGTTTGGGTTTGTCCGGGAATATTGCCCGCCAGCATCAAAGTAGCGCCAAATTCCCCCAGGGAACGCGCAAAGGCTAGGGTTGTACCCGCTAAAAGGCCGGGCATGGAAAGGGGCAGTAAAACCCGCCAAAAAATGTATTTTTTAGAAGCTCCTAGGGTTTGGGCCACCTGTAGAAGATGGGGGTCCACCTGCTCAAATGCCCCCAATGCGGTTTTGTACATCAAGGGAAAGGAAACAACAGTGGCGGTAATTACAGCGGCGTACCAGGTGAAGACGATGGTGACATCGAACTGGGCCATAATTTTTCCCAGCGGGGAATTTTTACCCAACAATAACAACAGCAAAAAGCCAACTACGGTGGGGGGAAGAATTAAAGGGGCGATGAAAATGCTATCTATTACCGATTTCCACGGACTCCGATCGCCTAACATCCAATGGGCCGCCGCAATGCCAAGCAGGAAGGTGACCATGGTGGCCAAGCTTGCAGTTTTGAGGGAAATCCAAAGGGGAGTTAGGTCGGTGACCATGATGGGAGGATATAGGGCAATTTCACGGATGGCCTTATTCGCTTGGACTAAAACCATATTGACTAAAAACGTTCTGGGCCGCCTTACTAGTAAGAAATTTGCTATAGATCTGGGCCGCTTCTGGGTGGACGCTGGCAGCCATGACGGCGATCGGATAAACGATGGGAGTGTGTAAATCAGCCGGGGCCGTGGTCACCGTGGTTACCTGAGCAGAAATTTGGGCATCGGTGGCGTAAACAATCCCAGCATCGGCATTGCCACTCTCAACGGTGCTTAAAACATTCCTCACTGAGTTGCCATAGACAAATTTGGGCTTTAACTGGGGCAAAATACCTAGATTGGTGAACACTTCCACCCCATACTGTCCGGCGGGAACACTGCGGGGTTCTCCCAGGGAAATGCGCTTAACGGCAGGATCGGTTAGTTGCCGAAATTCTCTGATTTTTAAGGTGGAGTCCTGGGGCACAACCAACACCAGGCTATTGCTGAGTAAATTACGACGGGTATCCTTGAGGATTAAATTTTTGCCCTGCAAAGCATCCATATGTTTAGGGGCGGCGGAAATAAACAGGTCAACGGTGGCCCCCTGCTCAATTTGCCGTTGCAGTGTGCCAGAAGCGGCAAAGTTATAGTTCACCTCAATGGTGGGGTGGGCTGATGCAAAAGTGGGATCTAAGGCTTCCATGGCAGTTTGCAAACTGGCCGCCGCTGAAACGGTCAGCCTAATTGTTTCCGTCGTTGCTGGGGCAGAAGTTTCCAGATCAGGAGATGAGGAATTTAGTTGGTAAAGCGCTCCAAGCATTAATAGGACCACCGGGGCCAGTAGCCAAAACGAAGCCAGTTTCCTCGGTTGCATACTTAAAATAATTAAACTTTGGCGATCGCCTGCCAGAGTTCTTGTCGCAAAGGCTGGAGGTTATTGTCCAAGGCTGGGGCGAGGATGGGGGAGGGAAACATAAACGGAAACCAGGTTACGAGGGGGAGATTCTCCGTCACTTGGTAAAAGTCGCTGGGGTTGGGGCCGTCAATGTGGCGCAGATTAACCCCAAAGCCTAATCTTTGGCGACGGTACTGGAGTATGGGAGCGTAATCCCTGAGCCAAGTGTAAAAGTCCGGTGCTTCCCGCAGGGAACCTAGGGTTTGTTGCAGTAACGGTTCCGGCATGGGCGTTTCACTGACCTGGAACCAAGCTTGATTAATCAATTCCTGGGCTTGGGCTGGATTTTGCCAAGCCTGTACCACTTTGGCCGCCGGCTCGGACAACAGGGGAAAATATTCTTCAATGCGCTCTGGATTTTTGCTCAATGCCAGTAAAGCCTGACTCTGGCGATCGCCAACTTGGGTTAACTCCCCCTCCGCCTGGGGAAATTGTCCTAACCACCAATAAATTCCTCCCTGAATTTTTCGCAGTAGGGTTTGAAAATCAGCATCAGCTTGGTTTTCCTGCCGTAGTTGGTGCAGGGTTGACTGTATTTTTTCAATTAACGGAGGGTAGAGTCGAGCAAAATTGGGACCTCGCCAAAGGGGATTCGTGATAAAGAGGGGGTCCCGCAAACACTCCAAACTAAAGGCCGTGATGGCTAAGTCCAACTTTTGTTGCACCAACAGGCTCAGCCCTAAGCCAAAAAATACGCCCCGTTTAGCCGGCACCAGCTGACTTGCGGTGGCAAAGGCTTGACTTGCTTGGCTGGGATTTTGCCCCAGTGCCAACCAGCCCAAATTGTTATGGGTAAATTCCTGGTGGGGAGAAACTTCCCCACTCCGTTCAAAGGCGGCGATCGCCTTAGTGACCAATTCCTGGCGTTGTTGGGGATCTGCCGTGGTCAAAGCAATATTGCCCAAATTCCAGCCCAACTGGGTGGGGTAATAGGCTTCCCAGGGGGCCAGATTTTCCGCTTGGGAAAGGTAATCGGTGAAAGCCGGTATGTTCTTTGCGGCTAAAGCTCGGAAGGCTGTTTCCGATAATTGCCAAGCCCGCAAAATGGGAAATAACCAAATGGCGATCGCCAACAGTAAAGCAATGCCAGCAAAGAACAATGGCCGGGCAAAACGATGGGGTTTGGGAATTTCCTGTTGAGGCGGCCAAAGTTGCAGTAAACAGGCGAGATAAATAACAATAACGCCGCTGATGCAAATATTATCTAGTTGATAGTCCGTTAAACTGGTTACTCCGTAGGCTAATAGGGCACTGGTGAGGGTCCAAATTAGAATTTTTCTTAACTGATTATCCTTATCGACACTTTTAACTTGGATATCCCCAACGGTTTTGCTTATTTTTAAACTACAAATCAATTGCCAAATTAAACCAGTGGTTAACAGTGAAGGAATTAAGATGCCCCAAATTCCCAATTCCGCAAATAGTTGGGCTGGGGTGGAGTGCAATTGGTAAATAAATTCCGATTCCCGTCCCGCCCATGCTGGCCGATAAAGTTGGTATTGCAGAGGTACATTCCCCAAACCAATGCCAGTCCAAGGATGGGCTGAACCCATGCGCCAACCAATCTCAAAATTGATTAAACGATAGGCAAACTGCCCCGACCCTTGCCCCTCCATAATGCCAGTAAAACTGCTGAGCAAACGGTCATTGGTGCCAATGAAAAATCCCACCATGGCGATCGCCACACCGCCTAGGCCCAAACACCATGGCCAGGGTAATTGACGGAGCAGAGCAATGCCGATAATAGCAAGGAATAATAAAGTGGCTAGACCCAACAATCCTCCCCGGGAACTGGTGGTGTAAAAATCAATTAAGCCCAGTAATAAACCAGTGGCCCAAAACCAACGTTTTTTGCCTTCATTCAACCAGGTTAAAACACTCAACAAAGGCAAAATTAAGACCAAATAGCCCGCCACATAATTTTGGTGACCAATGGGAGCCCAATTCTGCAATTCCAACACCCCAAAGCTAAAGGTTTTGCTAACGCCCATTTCCCTGGCGATCGCCGCCGTTTGCCAGAAAGGAATTAGGGTTTGGGTCAACCACAGCAAGAGGCTAATAATGATAAAGGTAAAGCCTAAATAGCCTTGAAAAGTCAATACTTTGTTAATGGTTACCAGGGGTTTGGGTTGAACTTTTAGCCAGCTTCTTAGGCCATATAAACCGGCCAGAAAAGCCAAAAATATCCAGCCATACCAACGGGACTGTTGGGGAAAATCCGCCGCCAAAACATTGATAATTACGGTGATCGCCGCCCCCAATCCTAACCAATCAGCCCCCATGCCCAGGGGAACTAGACGTTTGTTTTGCCCCATTTGCCACAGGTACCAGAGAACTATCAACCCCAGCCAAGTCTGCCAAATAAATACCCATGGCCAACCCACCATCAAGCTATTGCCGTTGGGCAACAGGGTAAACAAGGCATACAGTAGGGCGGTCAGTAACCCTAGCAATCGTCCTGGATTACTAACGGGGGCCGCTGGGGAAGGAGAACTAACAACAGGGGAAGGAGCATCGGCGGCCATGGAAAGCAAAACTCAGAGGAAAACACCTTTCCCATTTTGCCCTCTTCTTAGAAAAAAACCGCCCCGGAGGACGGTAATCAGATTTTCGTGTGTGAGGAGGAAATCGCGTCGAGTTCTGCTTATTTCTTGACCTCACTGTATCTACGATTCTAAACCAAAATTTAGGGCCCTCAACTCACCCGATTGAGTGAATCGTGGCGATCGCCTGGGGGCCATGGCCACTGCCGGATCGATGGTTCAACCGAGATCAGCAAGTTGTGGGAAGCCTGTTTCAAAAGTGTTCAACCTCCATCTTAACCCTTAATTTTTTCTTTTCTTGGGCTTCGGATATCGCCGTCTGCACCGCATCGAGGAGTCCTGTTTGGGGGGAGCGCTCCCCAATGCCTATGTCCACCGTAATCTTGCCTTGCTCAAAGCCTAAGGCTAACCTTTCCCGAATAAAATCCGCCTGGCTGATATGGCACTCAATGCAAAGGATGGCAAATTCCCTTTCCCCAATGCGGGCACAGAAGTCGTCTTGGCGACAAATGGTTTTGATAATTTTGGCAGACCGTTGCACAATCAAGTCATTAATGGGCTCTTTTGCCTGGGGCTTCGCCGCTTCCACATTAACGATAATTACACTCACTGGGAAGCCAAATTTCTGGCAACGAATCTCCTCGCTGCCCAACAACTTTTCCCAACCGGAGCGGCTATAAAACCCAGTGGTTCCATCCTGTTCCCTCAGAAGTTGTTGATACTCTTCCCGTCGGGAAGTTATTTCTGCTTTGAGGAAAAAATCTAGGATGGTACTCAGCAATTGGGCGATGAGCTCCACCAAAGGCAACTCGTCCACCAGGCTGTCGGGCTGAACTTCGGGATCAATGGCACAGAGGGTACCAAACAGGGAACCGTTGCCATAGGTAATGGGCACCCCCACATAGGCGCCAATGTCCACCTGTTGACCAATGGGGGCATCGCGATAGGCCTCGATCAAATTTGATTGGGGGGCAATGTTGGGCCCTTCTCCCCTCACCATGCGGGAGCAAAACGAATCGGCCCAATGGAACACATCCCCCTGTTTGACTCCGTAGCCATTATCCTTAGCCTGGAGCACGATCCAATCGTCCATTTCTGTACGGGTAATCATCCACAGGGACAATCCCATCCGTTGGTGGAGATAGGTCAATGCCGCCTGGGCCGCACTATCAAAATCAGCAAAGGAGTTGGTGGTGAACATTGGTTGGTCAGCGCCCTAGGATTGGTCAGCGTGTTCTGATGATCTGGGAAGTTTGAATATTTAAATATTCGTTTAAAATAGTCCGCAATATTTATCCCCGACCTCTATTCTATCCATGGGGGCCAAAAAAAACCTCCCCACAGGAAGGTTGATCGCCCCAGCGGGCCAGGTTGGGATGGCCTACAGATCGCCGCCCCGAAAAGCCAAAACAAAAACAACTGCCGGGCCGGCAATGACGATGAGGCCAAGGAAAGTTAACTGAAAAATAGGTTCTAAATTGAGGGCGGCTAATAATTCCATAATTTCTCCTGTTAAAAATTGCTGGCTAGACTCAAGGCAAGCAAAGATAATAAAACCAATGTCTATAATAGCTGGGTTGGTTTCGTCCCCAGGACTTGCCGTTACAAAAATACATAAAGTTATGTAAAGAAAGGAGTCTGCCCATGGCAACTTGGTATTGTATGGAGGGGTGTGGCGCCTGTTGTAATCTCACCCCGGAAGATCGGCCGGATTTAGACCAATATCTCACCCCGGAGGAATTAAACCTTTACCTCAGTTTGGTGGGGGAAGATGGTTGGTGCATTAATTACAACCATGGCGATCGCCTCTGTGAAATTTATCCAGACCGACCTAGTTTTTGTCGGGTAAAACCAGATAATTTTGCCCGTATGTTTGCCGTTGCTCCGGCGGAGTTTGATGAGTTTGCTCACCATTGTTGCGAAGAACAAATAGAGGGGGTTTATGGTCCCCGGAGCCTAGAGCTAAAGCGCTATCAAAAAGGATTAGCTAAGGTGGCCAGTGCCCCGGCATAGATTGGAGTAGCAAGGAAAAACCAAGACTCACCCTGGTTGGGAACAGTTTTTTCTCAATATTTCAAACAATTGTGTTAATGCAAATATACCAAGCGATCATCAGCCGTCACCCTGGGGGGCTTGGAGGGTGGTTTTGCTGACCATGCGGGTCTTTTTCCGATCGCCTTCAGACAAATCTTCCCCGGATTGAAGTCTGGTGGCATTGGTTTGTAGAATAGTAGCTCCGTTTTTGTCCCCCATTTGCAGAGCGGTTTTGGCGGCGGTTTGGAGCATGGTGGCCGCCCCTTGGCGATCGCCGGCTTTGAGTTTGGTTTCGGCAATCTGGGTCTGACGATATTTAGCCAGGGTGAGAATGGATTCCTGGACCTGGGCATCGGTGCTGGGTTGGTACTGGGTTTGTACCTGAATGGTCAAGGGCAACGGGTCGGAAAGTAGATTAGTTTGTCCTGATGCAGGATCGTCGTAGCGGATTTTTACTTGGCCGATGACGTGGCGGCCCGGGGGCAATTGGTCTAGGTAAAGGTTGAGTAGTAAGACCCTTTCCTGGTCGGTCATCAAATCCCCCAGACGCACTTCCCAGGTTTGCCCTTGGCTTTGTACGGTTAAATCCATGGTTTCTGGGGAGACCTGGGCCACGGGTTTGACGGTGGCGAGATGGGCTTGGGGCGCTAATTCCAGCAGGAGATGGCCATTGGTTAGTCCCACACTGCTCATGCGTTGGAACAGTTGACGAAAGGTATGCAATGCTTCGTTGGGATTTTCGATATAGCTCAAACTGCCCTGGGCCGATGCGGCGATCGCTTCCAATACGTCCTGGTTCCAATGGTCGCCAAAACCAAGGGTATGGACTGTTAATTTATAGTCCGATGCGACGGTGCCCAATTTCAGACAACGGTCATTATCCCCATGCTCATTTTCCCCATCGGTAAGCAGAAAAATGTGGGAAACCCGGTCTTCCTTACCTTTAGCTGCTTCCTGAATACCCAGTTTTAGCCCCTCATCAATGGCGGTGCCCCCTTCCGCTTTTAACTTTTCAATTGCTTTGGCGATCGCCGCTCCGTTCCGCACCTGTTGATTTTCAATGACAATTTTGGCCCGATGGTCGAAGGCAATGACCGCAAGACGATCCTCTTCCCCCAGGCGATCGATTAACCCCAAGGCCGCACTTTTGACCGTTTCCAGGGGTTGGCCATCCATGGAACCGCTGTGGTCTAATACCAAGCACAAATTCAGGGGCAACCGGCGATCATGGTCGTCCGCTTTGGCCGCCACAGCTATCCGCAACTGCCGCTGACTGGTGGGGGCCCCAGCATCCAAATTCTGGTCACTTAACAGCAAGGAAAGGTCGATACGCATGGGGAGCAACTGAAACTTTTCCCTTTAGCTTACTGCAAGATTTTTGGCTCTGGGATGTTCTCCTGATGGGCAAACCGCCAGTCTAATCATCCATTTGCCAGGGTTCCCGGAGGTTGTTGGCATCGAAAATTTTCTTCGGTCGCAGTACCAACACCACCTGGGCTAAGATCTCCCTTTCCGGCTCCGTTTCGCACCATTGAATGCCCACACTTTCCCCTTGGCTGAGCAGAAAATAACTGCCATCATTCCAAGTTTTTTTGCTGCGATCCACCACCACTAAAACCTGTTCATCCTTACGGGCTAGGGATTCCGACACTTCCCCCGCTTGGCAGAAAATAGCCACCGGATCTTCGGCGGTCAAAATTGCTTGCCACTGAGGCACCGGCACCACCGCTCCATTTCCTTGGTAATGCACCATCCCAAAGGGTTCTTGTTGCTCCAAAGGCTGAACTATTTGCACTTCTTCGGGCTGGAGGGGAAAAGTTCCCGCCACTGGAATGAGTCGGGCCGCTTCCTGGTCTTCCTCAAGGCGAAACACCGGCACCAGGGGAGCTTTACGGCTGGGCTGGGCAGTTAAATCGCTGAGTAATTTTTCGATCGCCTGCCGGGCGCTGGGGGAATGGGCAAATTTCAATCCTTTAACAATTAAACGGGTTCTTTCTGGTAAGTTCTTTTTTTGCCGGGCCAATTTCCAACACTGATAGGCCAATGCGTCCCCGGGATGGTCAGTAAAACCTTCCGGCAGTTGAGACAGGTAACCAAATTCCTGAAATGCTTTGGCCAATTCCTTTGCTTCATCGGCGGCCAAGTTTTTCTGTTGGGCCTCCACTGCGGCGATCGCCCGTTGTTGGTGGTTAAGGATGCGTAGCTCGTAGAGCACATCGCTTTTGGGGCCACGGAAATAGGCCAATATCGCTTCATCGGTACCTTGTTTGACCAGACTTTCATAGACCTGGCTGGCCACAATGACCAAATTTTGTTGCACTTTTTGGAAGCCGGACTGCTCAAAAATTTCCTCGGCACCGTAACCGGACTTCTGCAATTGCTGACATTTTTTCCCCCAATCCACCCAGGTCCCCTCTTTATGCAACAGGGAACGGATCAGTTCAGCGGCTTCGGTGGCGCTCAAAGTCGGATTGGATTCAGGGGAATGGGTCATTTTTAGCTAAAAATCTGGGCAGTTAAATTAGTCTACTTTCATTATCCGGCGTACCAGGAACGTTAAACCTATACATAAAACTTAACATTGTGCTGGATGGAAACCCTGACCATAGCCGGGGAGAGAATCTCTCCAGACCTAAAAAATAAATTTATAATTTACAAATTTTTATAGTCTTTTTGAGTTACTATAATTTCTAAACTTATGAATACTCGTTTGAATTAGTTCGGGGCATGGATGTGCATGATTTTTCCCCTCAGCTTTCCTTGTAAATTACAAAAAACTATTTTTGATGCTAACAAGATCCCCAATCAACTAACCTTCACACTCAATTAGTACAATGTCCGATTCATCTCTTAAACAAGCTTTATCCAATCTTCCACCAATGGCCTACGAAGCTGACATAGTAGGGCGTCTGATTATTCCAGAAATGATGGCCAAGTGGAACTTTTCCTATTCAGATGGCGAAGTTGTACAACAATATAAAGTTGGTAATGGCTTACAATTTGTTGATGTTGCAGGCAGAAAAAATTACGGCGAAGATATTTTTTCTCACACATTGAACGAAGCGGAAATAATTGTTGAAATTAAACGTAACACAGTAGATTTAAGTTCAAACAGTAAAAGTTACCTAGCGGCTGTGGCCCAACTCAAGAGATATTTGGACCCCAGTGCAACCAACTGTAAAAAAGTAAAGTGGGGAATAATAACGAATGGTAGGCATATTCAACTTTTTCGTCGTCACGGTAGAACAGTTTATCCCTTCACAACTAACATCGAATTAACGCCGGACAATATTGATCAAACAGTTAACCTAATCGGTCAATATATGAAAACTAACCGTCGAGCTTTAACGGTTGCTTTATACAATAATAAAGGGGGAGTAGGGAAAACAACGACGGCTATTAATTTAGCAGGAACTCTTTGCATTCCTGAGCCTGAAGGTTATGCAAAAAGAGTTTTATTGGTTGACTTTGATCCAAATCAAAAAGATTTGACTGATTTGCTCAAAATAGAACCAAGTAAAATAAGACTATCTGAATATTTTGAAGATTTCAAGAATGACAAGATCAATAAACAAAACATTATTTCCAAATATAAAATTAAACTGAAAAACTCAAAGTTTTATAACTGTTTTGATGTTCTCCCTGCTGACGATAGTTTTTTAGGTAAAGCTTCCCATGAATTACTCAAGCAGAAAAAAGGCATCTTGAGAAGCATAATTTCTCAGTTTGTCGACGATTACGATTACATTATCATTGATGCTCCGCCAGGAGATAATTACTTTACTAGGGAAGCTATTGTCGCCGCTGATGTGATTTTAATGCCATCAAAACATAACAGCATTAGCTCTTTTAAAAATGCCGCAATGGCCATAAGACAAATTTTGCCCCAATTGGGCAGTGAAAGAAGAGCATTTAATCCAGAATTAGCCGATCCGACACCATTATCTATCTTTTTCAACGGTGAAAATATAACGGAGGCATCTAAAAAGCAAGCTCAACAAGCAATTCAGGAGATAATCGAAATGGTTAAATTGGAAGACCAAATTGATTTAACCAGTTTTTTCTTCCCTAAATTAACTGATGCCCAGGAAGATAAAACAATTTTTACGATTCCTAACTATGCTTATATTTCATCCATAGCATTTTCCTATCGCCCTGCTGTCTTTACCAGCAAAGTTGCTCGCAGTCATTACAAACAATTAATTGAGGAGTACTTTATCTAATGAAACAGGAAATTGGCGCCTTACTGCATCTTGATATTGACGAAATTGAACCACTTTTTCCAACGAAAGCCCATCAATTTTTAGTTGCAAAAGCGGCAGAATCAATTAATCTTTGTGGGGGAAGAAATTGGATTCCTTTAGTTGTTAAGCAAACGGGAGAAAGTAGCTTTGTCGCCGTTGCCAATATTTTTACTTTAGCGGCGGTGAGGGAAGCAGGGTTAAGAAAGATTTGGTGCATTGTTGCTAACAACAATGAGTTTGTACAGCAATCGTCTCAGCTTTTAACCAAGGAAATTGTCCCCAAAGTAAACTTAACAACAGCGAGTAGGGATGAAATTAAGCTTGCCCTTGACTATTTAGTTAATCGTCCTATCAATCCTTTATCTGGTGTAAAAGTTGCCCTTGCACTAGATAAAATAGCCAATGCTGACCGTCAATATTGGCAAGAAAATCTTAAGGATATCGTTGCCCTTAAATGCGGCATAACTAATGGCAAAAAATTGGATATTTTCAAAGAGGTTTTTTACACTATTCCTGAAATTCGTGTTATCTCTAATGAAGAAACAGAATCGCCAGATGATTTAAGAACATTAACTACAGCCCAACTCAAAAAAATCGCAAGGGAGAGAGGATATTCTGGTTACTCGAAGATGAAAAAAGCCGAGTTACTGATTTTATTAGCCGATATCAACGGGTCATAAATTATGAATTCTAATCTAATTCTTCTATCTTTACTCTTTCAGATAAATCGCAGTCTACTGTAGAGATTGAAGTTGCGATTTATTGTTGCGAATTAACTCCACTAAACCCGACCAAGTCATAAAGTCTGCTTCATCGTTCAAAATTCCGAGGGAAAATTGTTCATAGAATAGCTCCGATGACATTTGATATTTTCTTTCAAACTCATCTAGTTCAATTCTCAAATTCAAAATCACCCGTTGCATTTCTTGAATCTGGTAATTAATGATGCTTTGAGCAAATCTTTCATTGTCAATACCACTGCTGAGAATGGTCTTAAGCTTTTGCTCCGTATCCGGCTGTAACGAGAGTTTAATGTCCAGCATCGTCCTTTAATTTCTAGGAGTTAATTTAGTATTTTAAATTGTTAAATTGCGATATTCTGCCAATATTGCCAGGCGGCGTAGCTGAGGGTGACAACCCCCGTTAAAATTGCCGTTTCATCTGCTTCAAAGCGGGGATGGTGCAAAGGATGATTCACTTGGCGATCGCCAAAACCGGTGCCTAGGCGAAACATAGCTCCGGGGGCGTGTTCTAGGTACAAAGCAAAATCTTCTGCCCCTAGGGATGGTTCGGGGATAATTTGTAAGGCTTCGTCTCCCCAGGCATCCCGCACGGAATTTTCTAACAATTTATTTAGCTGGGCATCGTTCTGTACTGAAGGCACTCCTCGACGATAATTGACTTCGTACTTAGCACCATAGGTTTGACACACACTGCCTACAATACCTTCAATCCATTGGGGCAGTTGGGCGTGGGTATCGGGGTGGAGCGACCGCACTGTGCCGGCCATGCGGACTTGGTCGGCAATCACATTGGGGGCTCGGCCACCACTAATTTGCCCCAGGGAAAGCACCATGGGCCGCAGGGGATTTTGGGTACGACTAATGGCCTGTTGCAAGGCTGTGATTACTTGGGCCGCAATCCAAATGGCGTCGATCGCCTCGTGGGGCCTAGCGCCGTGCCCCGATTCCCCTTGGATAAAAATTTCCAGATCATCCGCCGCCGCGGTCAACGCACCGTAACGAATGCCTACCTGCTGGGCGGGAATGGAAGGAAAAACATGGACCCCCAAAATATGACTAACCCCCTTCATGGCCCCATCTTGAATCATCCAACTAGCCCCCTGGGCAATTTCCTCCGCCGGTTGAAACAAAAAACGGACATCCCCCGGTAACTTATCGGTCATTTGGGACAGCACCATGGCCGTACCTAAACCCAAAGTGGTGTGAATATCGTGGCCACAGGCGTGCATTACTCCCAGATGGCGAGAAGCAAAGGGGAGATTGACCATTTCCTGGATGGGTAAAGCGTCCATATCGGTGCGGATAGCCAACAGTCGGGAATCGATCCCTTGGCCTGGTAATTGTCCCAGCACCCCCGTTTTACCGATCGCCTCTTCGACGTGGAGGCCACAGGAGGACAGCACCCCCGCCACATAGGCTGCCGTTTGATATTCTTGGCCGCTTAACTCTGGATGGGCATGGAGATGGCGACGGATTTCCACCAGCCGGGGCAGTAGGGTTTGGGCTAAGTTTTTTAGCTCCGCCAGGGTAGCATCGGTTTGTTGGGGGGCAGAGGATAGCAAGGTAGGGAAGGAAAAATGTTAGTGGTGTTTTTTAGTGTAGAGCACAGCCTTGGGGGAAGTTAATCAAGCTAGCCGTTACCCAGGAAGTTCTTGGCCGCAGTAAGTAGGTAAATGGGATTAAGGGGATCAAGCCGGGTCAGTTCAGCGAATTTAACGCTCTGGCTAATTTGCACCTGTTGCAGTTTCACCTGCCATGATTGTTGTTTAAACCAGCCCAGGGCCAAGCCCAAATGTTCCAAACTGGCGATCGCCATCACCACTAAACCATCCTGTCCTAGACGTTCCCCACAGGTCTGCAGAATAGGCATTAATTGCCCACCGTTGCCACCAATGAAAATTCGGTCTGGGGTAGGTAAATCCGCTAAAACCTCCGGGGCTGGGCCGGCCATTAAAGTTACATTTTCCGCCTGGAATCGTTGGCAATTTTGTTCGATTAATTGTTGGCCCGCGCTGGTTTTTTCAATGGCAAAAACTTTTCCCTGGGGACAAAGCCGAGCGGACTCGATCGCCACTGACCCCGTACCGGCCCCAATGTCCCAAATAATGTGTTGGGGTTGCAGAGCTAAGGCGGCCAGAATTTGCACCCGGATCGCCTGTTTGGTAATCATGCCAGGGCGGTCTTTGAAGCTGGCAAAATAATGGTCCGCAATGCCAAAAATGGGTAATTTTTTTAGATCAATGGGGGCATTTTCCAGCTTTTGCTTAACTAGCACAACCACATTGAGGGAAGCAAAATCCGTTGCGGTTAGTGTCGCTAAAGATAGTAAATCAAAGGATTGAATCCGTTCATTTTCCGCCCCTAAATTTTCACAAACCCAAGCTTGGTAAGTTGCGGTTGACCCCAAGGATAAACATAAATCGGCGATCGCCCCCGGATGATTTTGACCATCGGTGAGAACGGCTAATTTTTCTGCCCCTTTTTGCAAAGCTTGCTTAAGCAAATCGTTGGATCGGCCGTGGGCACTGATGATGGTTGCATCTTGCCAAGGAATTTTTAAGCGGTTAAAGGCTAACTGAATGGAACTAACATGGGGATGGAATTTTAATTGTTCCGGGGCAAATTTTTCTAGTAGCAACCGTCCCAACCCAAAGTAAAGGGGATCACCGGAAGCTAAAACGACAATGATTTCCCCTGAATCTAAAGTCTGGTGAATTTGCTTGATTTTATTTAAATCCGCTGAAAAATCCTTAATTACTAAACTTTTTTTGTCATGCTGCGGGAAATAACTTAAATGGCGATCGCCGCCGGCCAATATTTTTGCTTGGTCGATTAATTCCAGCATTGAAGCAGTTAAACCGTTGGCACCATCCAGGCCAATGCCCACTACATGGATCATTTAACCAAAACTCCAGCTAATTTTGGCGACTTTAAATCTCGTTCCCCCAGATTTGGGGACAGGGGAACTCCTCAAACCGTAGCGGTTAATTCTTCCTTACGGGAAGCCCTTAACTGGCCACAGGCCGCATCCGCTTGTACTCCCCGGGAATAACGCACACTGACCGCAATGCGATGGTCACTCAAAACCTGGGCAAACTGATTTATTTGCGCTTCCGTCGGCCGCTGATAATCCACTTCAGAAATGGGATTGTAGGGAATTAAATTGACATGGGTTTGAAAGCCCCGCAACTTTTGGGCCAACTCTTCTGCATGGACTGGTTGGTCATTAACCCCCGCCAACAGAACATACTCAAACGTCACCCGTCGCCCCGTAGTTTCCACATAGGCTCGACAGTCCGCCAACAATTGTTCCAAAGGATAATGCTTTGCACTGGGGATTAACGATTGTCGCAAAGTTTGATTAGGAGCATGGAGACTAACCGCAAACGTCACCTGCAAATGGCGATCGGCTAGTTGGCGAATTTTCCCCGGCAACCCCACTGTGGAAATGGTCAACGCCCGCTGGCCAATGCCCACTACTTGATTAAGACACTCCACCGCCTTCACCACCTGGGGCAAATTTAACAGCGGTTCCCCCATGCCCATGAAAACCACATTGCTCACCCGTTCCTGAAATTCCTCCTGCACCGTCAGCACTTGGTCCACAATTTCATAACTCTGTAAATTACGGATGAAACCCCCCTTCCCCGTGGCACAGAAATTACAATCCATGGCACAGCCCACCTGGGATGAAACACACACAGTCAAACGCTTACTGCTGGGGATACCCACCGTTTCAATGATCAAACCGTCGGCTAAGCGGAGCAGATATTTTCTGGTCTGATCCGGGGCGACCGCACAGTGGTCAATGACCGATCGCCCGATGGGATAATGGACATTTTTTTCCCGCCACACCTTCGGCAAATCCGTCATGGCAGTTAAGGAACGGGCTCCTTTTTGGTACAGCCATTGGTGAATTTGCTTACCCCGATAGGCCGGTTGGCCAGTGGTTTGCACCCAGTCGGTTAATTCCGGCAGGGAAAGGGAAAGCAGGGGAGCAGGGGAAGGGGCCATGGCGATAAGCGAAAAGAAGCATCTACCGCCAGTCTAAGTCAGATTCCCCATCAACTACAAAAAAATTTGCCACGACTGTTGACAGAAAAATCTTTCTTTGGCATATTGATAAAAGTCTGAAATTTGCGGGTATAGCTCAGTGGTAGAGCGCAACCTTGCCAAGGTTGATGTCGCGCGTTCGAATCGCGTTACCCGCTTCGTAAATAAAAGTTGCTCAAACTGGCTAAAAAAACTAGCAGCGGTCAAATTTGAGTTGTCTGAGTAGGAACGGCCAGGCGGTGTTGTTACTACCTCCAGTTGCGCCATTGACCTCAAAGGTTTTGCCCCCAGCTTCCGCCCATTGCAAACTGTCCACGCACAATTTGGCGATCGCCCACCGACTCACTTGGCCCCGGAGATTATCCCCCTGGGCAAATTGCAAGATTTCTGGATTTTCTGACTCCGTTAAGGCGCAGGGCCGAACGATGGTGTAGGTTAAGCCACTACCTCGGATGGCATCTTCCCCCCGTAACTTCCAGGTCAAAATGCCTCCCAATTGTTCATTGAGGCGCACAGCCGGCGGTTCCTCTGCTAAATTGAGCCCCGGGCGACCGGGACGGGTTACCCCTGCGGAACTAACGTGGATAAACTGAGGTGTGAGGGGATTGGCATAGGTTTTGATGGATTCAATTTCCAAGCCAAATATGCCCGGAGAAAAGCTGGGATTTAGCCCACCATCGTACTCAAATTTGCTGTGCATTAACTGCAAAGCTGACACCTGGGCAGGGTTGAATGGGCCTTTTTCTGGCACTGTTTTGGCCCGAAAGACGGGAATTAATTGTCGGAAGGGAATACACACTGTTTGGGGACGATTATTAAATGTGTCGAAGGAGTAACAGTAGCTCAGCCCATCCCATTCGTTTTGACTGCGGATAATGAATTTATAGCGTTTGCCGTCCCCTTGGATGCGGAGTTGGATGCCCTCAGCGGAGGAAAGATCCAAAGCCGGTTCAAAATTTGCCGATCGCACCGAAGCAAAGCCCCCATTATTAGCGGTGGAAACTTCCCCGGTGAATAAAGCCCGATCGCCAGTGAGTCGCCATTGGCTAGCACTAACACCCCCCATCACTCCATCATCAACGGAATACCAAGCTAAACGGGGAGCATCGGTCTGACGAAAATCCATCAGGGTGTTTTCCTTGGGCTGAATATGCTCTTTGACCACCGCCAGTAAGTTTTTGATGCCTTCATACTCCACTTGCTCCGGCACGTCTACCACTTCCGGTAAGTAAAACTTCAGCCCTTGATAATACTTTTCCCGTTCGGGGGTGTCCCCTTCCACTGGTTGAACTTTGGTGCCACTACAACAGATCACCGCCGTTACCCGGCCCATCAACGCTGGAGTCAGACTTTCTTTGATGGTCAAATCACCGCCAAAAAATTCCAGGCGATCGGGCAATGGACCGTCAAACCAGGTTTGAAAAATTTTTTGGGCCCTGGGCACATCCCGCACCAACACCCTCACTTCTTGGCCCCCATCAACGAGCAATTTAACTACCCGTTTACCCACTCCACCAGTGGCTCCCACAACTAAAATCACAGTATTTTTCCTTGGTTAAGAGCAATGTTTCTAATCCAATTGTTGCCCGTCTTCCCATGCTAGGCAAAGGGCTGTGCTTAATTATGGTTTTTGCATCAGTCGGTCTAACCTTTCCTGGACTGCCAATTTAATTGGATATTGAGTAAAAAGAGACTAGTTGACATCCATCCCGTAGCTAAAGCCAGAGGATTCCTAGGAAGCAAACAGATTTAATTGGATAGCTTTTCGGTGGGTTGACACTTCACAGGATGCCGTTACCGAAGTAGTCTGATGCCTTCTTCCATGTCCGTTTATAGTTTTGCTTCATTGGCATTCTCCGTCAGCCTGGAGTATTGACAAA